>CAXTJJ010000106.1:0-13989 GCA_964244155.1 uncultured Spirosoma sp. | reverse complement strand
GGTACACTCAACAATTACCTGTACCTGAACCGGACAATGAACTGGGACGCTGATTTTGAAAAGAAAATGGAAAGTCTGACGCCTGAACAAGTCAATGCCGCCATGAAGAAACACATTGACCCTTCGAAAATTTCGATTATCAAAGCAGGCGACTTCGCTAAAGCAGCCAAGAAGACCGCCGAAAAGCAACCCGCTTCATCGGTGAGTGGCGGGAAGAACTAGTCTGAACCGGGATTTTTACCAGATTAAACCGATTTTACAGGATTACTACCGCTTGGCTCTTTAAGAGCTTAACCTTGTTAGTTCAAGGTACTTAATAGCTATGTGGTAGTAATCCTGTAAATCGGTTTAATCTGGTAAAAATCCCGGTTTTCTTTTGGGTATTTAAACTATAAATTTCGTTATTTACCTAAAAATCAAGTTTGACTATGAAACCCGTTTTTCTGTCCGTTCTTTTTGGGTTATTAACACTGCCGGTAGTGGCACAAGACCGTATCGTTTTATTACGTGATACAACACGTTTACACCTTTCACCAGCAGGTTTGGAGAAACAATACGCGCCCGCTTTTGCGCGGGTTGTCGGTGAAAAAGGCGTTTTTGAGCGACACGGAAAAATGTTCATGGACACGATGAACATCAGGCACCAGCAATTCTTCAACTTCATAGAACGCAATCGAAAACGCCTGCCCGTTCAGGGAATCATGGTTCAAACTCAGGAATTCATCCGGCCCGACGGCACCTATGACAGGGTCTTTTGTGAATTTTCGGGGAGGGAGCTAACCGATCAGCAGGAAGGCCATTTACTCCAGCTTATGGCAGAATGGTATGGCCAGCATCCCTTTCCGATAACTTCCAGGAATGGATTCAAATGGAGCGGCATGACGGTTTTAGGCAACGTTCCGCAGAAACGCACCGTCCGCCGGGGAACAGGTATCATCAGCACACTGGAAGCAGCCGAACAAACGACCCGACCTGACACCGTAACCATGCTGGCATTTAATCAGCTAGAACTGACAAGCATTCCTGAAGTGGTGTACAGGTTCCCTAAATTAGCGGAACTTGATTTATCGAAAAATAACCTGCACGAATTACCCGCCCGATTAACCGCTACTATTCCAACGCTTAAACGGCTGAGTGTGCTTTACAATGCCATTCCGAACGACAGCGTATTCATTTCCCGAAACAAACACCTTGTATCGCTGAATCTGCAAGGCAATAAACTGACAAAAGTCCCACCGTCAATACGAAAAAACCGTCGTCTCGAAAGCTTGTGGCTGGGCAACAACAAGCTCACCGAACTTAACATAAAGACTCTGCGCCGTCTGCACCGATTAAGCGACCTCAACCTATACAATGCGGGATTGACGCAATTACCCAGGACCATTGGGCGACTAAGGCATGTACGAATACTTGATTTATATTACAACAATTTTACCACGCTGCCTGAGCAGATTGGCCGAATGAAGCGATTGGAACAACTGGCTGTTGCACACAATGGCCTTCATGATTTGCCGGCATCGCTGGGAAAACTACATCGGCTTAGCGTTCTCTTCGCCCACCACAATCGCATCAGTAAACTCCCCGCCGAGTTTCAACGGTTAACTAATCTGCACGTCCTGGATCTGGGCTATAACTGGCTTTCAGTTGCCCCGCCCGTTCTAAAGTCATTGTCGTCGCTGGAAGAATTATCCCTGAATAACAATGAATTGAGGGCATTTCCCGACATGCTTAAAACCATGAAAGGGCTTAAGAAAGTGTATTTGGGCAGTAACCCACTCTTTGGTCAGGAGGCTTTATCCAGTCCATACGCCCCACTGATTAAAGAGTTGCAGGCAAGTAAAATGGAAGTCTTGTATTAGGTAAATACTATTCTGCTTAGATTTTTCATAAGCAATCCTAGAAAAAGTTGAAAAATGACTTGCTAACGGAGAAAAATAGGCCATTTTGGTGTTCATTCAACGTCCTTCAGTCCGTTGTATGCAAGCCGTTACCCCTCCTGTCGCTACCACATCAAATCGCCTAACGCTTTGGGCGAATCTGCTTTCTGTTTATATTCTGTGGGGGTCTACGTACATGTTCATTCATTTCATGACTGAACGCATGCCCCCTCTGTACATGATTTCTGCCCGTTATCTGATCGCTGGCACCATTCTGTATACCTACGCCCGTATGACGGGTACACCCCGGCCTAGTCTGAAAGAATGGAAATCATTAGCCATCATTGGTGTACTCCTACTGACAGTCGCAAACGGTTGTTTGTCAATGGGCATTCAGTACATACCGAGTAGTATGGCGGCTTTATTAGGCGGCTTGCTCCCCGTTTTTTTACTCTCCTTAAACTGGATTTCGTTTGGTCGAAAACGTCCCAGCAATCTGGCTCTCGCTGGTCTGGCTATTGGCCTGGTTGGTATCTATCTTCTCGTTAAACCCGACAAATTAGAAACGACAAGTGGCCTTAATGCTAAATTAATAGGGTTTGGCCTTGTCGCATTCGGCAACTTCTCATGGGCCATTGGCACCTTGTTGACTCCTCGCCTAACGCTGCCATCGGGCACAATTTCGAGCGGTATTCAGATGATTATTGGGGGGCTTGTCCTTTTGCCTATTAGTTTAATGCTGGAACCAGTCACGCTCCTGAGCCTGGTTGACGCCCCACCCAAAGCCATTGGTTCTATGCTCTATCTGGTCATCTTTGGGAGTATAGTCGGTTTCTCGTCCTACTCCTGGCTGGCGCGGAATGCCACCCCTCAACTCCTGTCAACCTATGCGTTTGTCAATCCCGTTGTAGCGATGCTGCTGGGCACCACCTTCGCCGGAGAGGTCTTTTCAAGCCAGTCATTTGTGGGTGCAGCCATCGCCCTGGCAGGTGTGGTGTTGATTACAGTGGGGAGAAAATAATATTGACCGAGTGAATGATAGAACGAGTGAGTAAAGCCTGCGTTACCTATTCACTCATTCTGTCAATCGCTCAGTCAACATTCATAAAACCGGCGGTGGGCTTACACTTGTCCAGCCACCATCGACCACTAAACTTTGCCCTGTGATGTGGCGGGATACAGGCGAAACCAGAAACAAGGCCGCATTGGCGATGTCCTCTACCGTGGCCGGGCGCCCCATTGGAGTAATGCGCGACCAGATGGGAATGTAGGTCGGGTCATTCAGGGTACGCTCAGTGAGGGTTGCTCCCGGCGCAATGGCGTTGACGGTGATGCCCAGGGGCGAGAAGTCGATAACTAACTGCTTCGCCAGCATTTCCAGGCCCGCTTTGGTCATACTATACACAGGCAGTCCGGGGTGCGCCTGGTGCCCCACCACCGACGACATAAACAGAACGCTGCCCCCTTTTCCCTGTGTTTTCATTTGAGTTGCCGCAGCCTGCGCCAGAAAAAAGCTGCCCTGCAGATTCAGGTTTACGATTTTCTGAAAGGCTTCGGGTGTGGTGGTAAAAATGTCGCCGAATACAGTGATGCCGGCATTGGCGATAGCAATATCCAGCGTCCCGAACAGGTTAACAGCCGTGTCGACCATTTCACGAATGAACCCTACCTCAGAGACATCCCCGGCATGTCCCTGACAGATGCCCCCATCCTGCTTAATGGTATCAACCGCTTTCCGGGTCAGCTCATTATCATAGTCATTGAGCAATACACGGGCACCCTGCCTGGCAATAGCCCGTGCAATGGCGAAGCCAATACCCTGCCCCGCCCCCGTAATCAGTACGGTTTGGTCACTAAAATCTGTCTGCATAGTCAATGTGAATCTCGCTTCACCTCACTACCTGATCCACCCCGCAGAAAATCAAAATCTGCGCCTTCGTGAGCCTGGGTTACATGGCGAATATACAGATTGACATACCCCCGATCGTAGCCTAGATCGAGCGGTTTGAAATGTACCAGCCGGCCAGCGAGTTCTTCGTCGGACACATGCAGATGCAGACTCCGGTTGTCAACATCGAGCGTAATCAGATCGCCGTTCTGTACGAGAGCAAGGTTTCCCCCTACAGCCGCTTCGGGCGAAACGTGCAGAACTACCGTACCAAAGCCTGTTCCGCTCATACGCCCGTCCGAAATACGCACCATGTCGTGAACGCCCTGTTCAAGAATTTTGGCCGGAAGCTGCATATTACCGACTTCGGGCATTCCGGGGTAGCCTTTTGGTCCTACGTTTTTCAGGACAAGCACACAGCTTGGGTCAACGTCCAGATTTGGGTCATCAATACGGGCTTTGTAATCATCAATATTCTCAAATACAACGGCCCGCCCCGTGTGTTGCATCAGGGCAGGTGAGGCCGCCGACGGTTTTATCACGGCTCCATTCAGGCAGAGGTTGCCCCGCAACACGGCCACTCCCGACTCCGGCTTAAACGGGTTTTCGACCGAGGCAATTACAGCCGGATCATAGCATTGGGCATTCACGCAGTTATCGCCTATTGATTGTCCATTAACGGTCAGTGCCTCATTGTGGAGAACATCCCGTAACTCACGAATAATGGCGGGTAACCCACCCGCATAAAACAAATCTTCTACGAAGTGTTCGCCGGACGGCTGCAGATTCGCCAGTAGGGGGATTTTAGCGGACAACGTATCGAAATCATCCAGCGATAAATCGACTCCGACCCGGCCAGCAATAGCGGTCAGGTGAAGAATAAAGTTTGTTGATCCGCCCAAAGCGGCATTAACCATGATCGCATTCTCAAACGCCTGACGCGTAAGAATCTGCGAGGGTTTTACATTCGCTTTCACCAACTCAACCATCCGCACACCCGTCATGTGCGCCAGTACTTTCCGGCGGGAATCGGCGGCTGGAATGGTGGCATTGTCCGGTAATGACAAACCAAGGGACTCGACCATAGCCGCCATCGTACTGGCCGTACCCATCACGGCGCAGTGCCCCTGGCTTCTGGCCATACTAGCTTCAGCCGCCACAAATTCGGCCTGACTCATTTCGCCCATTTTAAAGGATCCAGCAAAACGCCAGAGGTCACTCGTCCCGATTTTCCGTCCCTGGAAACGGCCCGCCAGCATCGGCCCACCCGACACTACCATGGTTGGAATATCAACGCTGCACGCGCCCATCACGAGCGATGGCGTCGTTTTATCGCAGCCACACATCAGAATAACGCCGTCAATCGAGTTGCCCCGAATACTTTCTTCAACGTCCATACTGGCCAGGTTGCGGAACAGCATAGCCGTAGGTTTTATCTGACATTCGCCCAGGGACATAACCGGAAACTCCAGCGGAAAACCACCGGCTTCCCATACTCCGCGTTTGATGGCTTCGGCCAGTTCGCGAAAATGGGCATTGCAGGGTGTTAATTCCGACCAGGTGTTACAGATTCCAATGACGGGTTTCCCTTCAAATTCATGATGCGGGAACCCCTGGTTTTTCATCCAAGCACGATATATAAAGCCGTCTTTTCCGGTGCGGCCAAACCAGTCTCTAGAGCGTAAAGGCATTTTTAGTAAGCAGTGATCAATTGATTGTAAAGACGTCTGTGCAGCTATTATACTTCTACTACCTGTGTCATTCCACAATGGCTAAAGAGGTTGGTATGTCCTGTAGAAGCGCCGTGCTCAAGGTAGCGGCATACCCACTTTTTGCCAAAGGGCTCTCCCGGATTGCTGATTCTGCAAAAAAATGGTGATGCGGCCCAAGTCCGGAATTGCCTGATCTATCAATTCTTCATTTCCCAAACGCTTCCAGTACCCGCTTCACCATGCCGTCCATCGCCTTCGTGTCGATCCAGCGAACCACCATAACCAGGTCATGTTCGGTATCTATGTAAATCATATTGGTACCATTTCCCAGATGATAATAGCTAGTGGCCGATGCCGACGGCAATAATTTTTTGTCAGTATTAAGAAAATAGTTCATATAGCCGTAGGTAGGCTGCGCCGGTGTAGGTGTTCTCGATTGGTTGATCCATTGTTCAGAAATCAACTGCCGACCATTCCAGTTGCCTTTATTAAGGGTCAGCAGGCCAAACCGGGCCATATCGAGAGCATTGATAAACATACCTCCACCCCAGTGACCGCCACCGCTCACCGATTGCACAGGTTGGCCGTCCAGTACAATCCACGAATTGCGGTAGCCCGTCCAGCGCCATGTATTCGATGCACCAATGGGGTCCATCACGTTCTCTTTCAATACCTGCGGCAGCGGTTTGCGCCACACGCTGGTGGCGGCAAGTGCCAGCGCATTCACCCGAACGTCGTTGTATTCATAGACCGAGCCAGGCTGGTTTCGTTTGCGGTTCAGCCATTTGGCAGCGTCGGGGTCCGGACGGTCGGCCCAGTCGGGTTTACCCCAAAGTGTCCCTTCCCAATCGCTGGTTTGGCGAAGCATATGATCCCAGGTAAGGGTGCGGTTATGTGGGGTCTGAAAAGGGGTGAGCAACTCCGGTTTGCCAAACTCATCGGCCGAACGGGTTACGGGTTGGTTGTACACTTCGATGGGCGGCAGATAGCTGGCCACCGTATCATTCACACTATTGATTAGACCTTTGTCGACAGCCAGACCCACTACGGTCGACAGGAAGCTTTTGGTGACACTATGGGTGATGTCGCAGCGTTGTGGTTCGCCCCATTCGGCCACGATGTAGCCTTTGTAGACGATTACCCCCGTTGGCTCACCCCGATCCGCGAAGGGGCCAATGGCATAGCCGAACGGCTCTTTGCCGAAGGACTGGTAATGCGACTGCTCCATGCTGCGGGGATTTTTAATCTCATTCTCCCGGTGAAAAGCAATGGCCTCCTGAATTTTCGGAGCCGCCAGCCCCATTTCGGCCGGGGTTTTGCGGAGCCATTGATGCGCTGTAGGAAAATAGGGACTGGCTTTAGGAGCAGCTTTTTTTTGAGCAAGTGTTGATGTACTGAACAGGATAAACAGGAAAAGTAGCTTTGAGGACATTTGACGATGAGGTTGCATTGTGTAAGGCACTCAATAAACAACATTTTCGTCAATGTTTAAGAAGGACGGCAGCTAAACAATAGCGATCTGGCAAAAACGAAGAAGAACGGCCAACGGCTGACCCAAATGGAACAGGTATTGACTCAAATCTGGCAGGGTCTCTGCGCCAACAGATAGACCTTTGATTCGACCAAAGCGGATACTCCGCCAGTCAAGTCCTCAAACCGGTTTATCATGCATGAAAACGCTCGTTCACACCTCCCTAGTTGCCCGTTCAATTGTCAGCCTGGTTGCCTTAACGGCGATGCTTCAGCTCACAGGCTGTCAGCCAACCGACGTCAAACCCTCGCCGACTCAATCCGCTCAGGTGCATATTGCCAACCCCATGCCTGAGCCAACAGTCATCTGTCCGGACTGCGTCAATGGCGATTTACCTCATATTGAGCCACAGCCGCGGGTGATAAAATAATCTCACCAAAGGGCATGGGGGCAGCTTGTCGGAAGAGAGTCAGGTAGGCGAAGGCACGACGTTTATCAACCAATTGCCTTCATCCTACCAAGCCTCTTTAAAGTAAATCGTATGATTTCCAGTCCGTTATCGCTCTTTCTGGCTGGCCAGATCAAAAGGGATAACCAGATTATACTTCACATTAACAAATCGGCCGGATTGTCTTCCGGGTGTCCAGGCTGGCATAGTCTGTACCAGGCGAATTGCTTCCTCATTAGTACCGTACCCAAGTCCTTTTAAAACGTTAACGTCCCGTAAATGACCATCATAGGCCACAATAAAGGAGACGAACACTCGACCATCAACCTTCGCCTTAACGGCGGCTTCCGGATAGCGTAAATTCTGCCGAAGGTAATTGCTGATCTGGGCGTTTCCACCCGGAAAACTGGGCGGAAATTCGCAAACCGTAAAAACTTCCTCCTCCATAACCGATTGACTGGTTGCCTGGGTTACGGATGGATTGGCAGATTGACTTGATTGTGTGGTCTGACTACGCTGGCTACAGGCCATTGTTATCCCAAAAAGGAGTGTGCTTATAAAGAATAACAATCCATGGTTATTGGCTGTACAGTTTGTTCGTTGATGTGTCATATAGGTGGTTATTATGGTGAAAAATAAAAGCTGTTCAACGTCAGTTAATGAGTTAGTGAACATAAGACCTTAGTCGTAATTCAAGCCGTCTTACTCAACATAATCAATGGGCAATGTAGTTTTTCATGGCGTGAGGCCGTAAAGACTTTTAGCTTTCGGTCAATCAATTCAGTTCAGAAAGTTCACTCACAAAAAGTATTCATCACACGTCTTGTCAGCTACCGGCAACCACTTTACTGTATAAACTGACCCACACTGATCCCATAAAGGCCGGATGTTGGTAAAAACCAGCAAGGGCAAGGCCCTGCATTTTTGATTCCACTACCGCAGGCAAACTTATAGTTGTTTCAATTCCTAAATTCGTGAGTCTCAGCTAATTTGATAATTTTACCGCTTACTGATGTCACTACATATGAATAAATTCAGGTTAAAATATTGATTATCAATGCACTAATAAAGACTTACAGTCGTTATAGACTAAGTACCATCCAGAAAATGTTTTGTTTAAAAGAGTTGGATTTCCACTATTGATGGCCCTCGTCCGTCCGGCTGTCACGGTTGCCGCCAAATTAATTGCCCCAGGTATTGGCTCTTCGGCACTCCCAAATTTCCACCCCACAAAAACAAGTACAATCACTAAGTCTGATGCCACTGCGCTGGTTGACCGCCGGTTTGAAGCATCCTCTGTACTTACGCTGGTTTCACCGGAACTTCCCCTGCTCGATGTCGACTTCTGTGGCGAGTGCTTACCGCTCGATCAAACGGATGTCGTTGATCGGTGGAAGCATGTATTTACCCTGTTTCGTAGCCATGCCAGCGATCTGGGTAACCTTCGCCAGCGGGCCGATGCGTTCTTTCCCATCATCGACCCGATTCTGGAGAAATACGATATTCCCGATGATTTCCGCTACGTTCCTCTTGCCGAAAGCGCCCTCCAACCAAAAGCGGTTTCACGAGCAGGTGCTGCTGGCTACTGGCAATTGATGCCCGGTACGGCTCGGGCATTGGGGCTTAAAGTGAGCGGCCGAACCGATGAACGTTTCAATATTCTGAAAGCGACGGATGCCGCATGTCGGTATTTACGAAAATTATATGATCAGCTGGGTTCCTGGTCGCTGGTAGCGGCTGCGTATAATGCCGGACCGGGCTATCTGAAAAACCAGATCAAGCGGGGTGACCATCGCGATTACTACAGCATGAGACTCCCACGCGAAACACGCTATTATCTGTACAGGGTTCTGGTTTATAAAGAAGTAATGTCGCGCCCCGCCGACTACTCATCGTTTCTGACCCCAATTCAGCAAACGGTCTATCAGCCATTTAACCGTTTTGCATTAGGGCGTTTTAGTTGATAGATTTATTAATAAATATTAAAGTGAAATTATTTTATGTCAAATCGGATTAACCCCTAAATCCCCTGAAGGAGACTTTGTCTAAGTAGGAACAAAGTCTCCTTCAGGGGATTTAGGGGTTTAATAAGTTGGAAATAACCTAAACTATTTTATCAGCGCTACTTATTAACATAGATCAAAAAGGGTTAACCAGAGAGGCACAAAGGCCACAGAGGGCTTTTTTCTCTGTGGCCTTTGTGCCTCTCTGGTTAACCCTTTTTGATCTATCTGTCAGATCAATCGGATGCCCGTGTCGTCAATCACGATTTTGCGCTCCCGGTAGAGGGTACCAATCGCTTTTTTGAACGTCTTTTTGCTCATTTCGAGCGCGGCATGAATTTCCTCGGGAGGTGTTTTATCCGTTAGGGGCAGAAAGCCATTCTCCACTTTCAGCATCGCCAGAATACGCTGGGCATTTGGCTCAACATTTTCAAAACCAGTCCGTTGAAGGCTAACATCAACCCGGCCATCGTCGCGAATATGCTTGATATAACCGATGAGCAGATCGCCGGGGCGAACGGTACGGAAGATTTCATTCTTGTATACCAGCCCACGATAGCGGTTATCGATAATAACATTGACTCCAAGGTCGGTTAGTTCGTAGGCCAGCAATTGTACTTCTTCGCCTACTTCCAGGTCAAGTACATCGGGGTCTAAAAACCGGTTTACCTTGCTCGATGCTACCAACCGGTTTGTCTCCTCATCCAGATACATAAACACGACATACCACTGTCCTATTTCCATTGGCCAGGCCTGTTCGCGGTGGGGCACCAGTAAATCTTTTTCCAGCCCCCAGTCCAGAAATGCCCCGGCAGGAGTTATGGCCACCACTTGCAAAGCGGCAAACTCATTGCGCTGAATGGCGGGCGTCAGGGTTGTAGCAATGGGCCGATCTTCGGAATCAGTATAAACAAACACATCAATGTCATCGTCAACGGCAAGCGTGTCTGGTACGTATTTGTTTGGTAGAAGTATGTCGTTACTAAAGTCCTGTGTTTGTCTGTCCGACAGGTCGCCAAGGAAAAAGCCAACGCTGGTCTGGCGCAGGGCAGTCAATGTATTTATTCGTCCAATGTTGATCATAAGAATTGGCAAACGCCAGCCAATAGCAAGCGGCAGGCTAATGTGCAGCACAAAGGTCGTTTTTTTATGCGGACCTTACGTTCATTTTTACCGTTAGGTGCTTTGTATCCCCAATCGACGATGAGGAAACGAAAGATTTTGCCGCGTTTTTCTGCACCGAATGGTTTTTTCAGGTAAAAAATGAGGGTAAATGCACAATCTGTCTCACAAAATAAACCCTAATCGCCTAAATCAGTTATTAGTGTATATCCGCCAGGCAGTACCCCGTCGGCTTTCCCTCTCTTGTTTGAATGCAGTCTGATACTACGAAGTCCACTAACTCTACGTCTGATCGTCCCGTTGTGACCCGGCGGCTCGACACTTTTTTTTCGGGGCTGGCTGATGTAGCCGCTTTTATCGGCCGCTTCTTCCGGGAGGCTGTTATACCGCCCTATGAATTCAAAGAGATCATTCGACAGTGTTATGAAGTCGGTTTCCGATCTCTTTTGCTGATTTCAACCACTGGTTTCATTACGGGTATTGTGTTTACAAATCAGTCGCGTCCCTCTCTCTCTGAGTTTGGTGCTACTTCCTGGTTGCCCTCTCTAATCGCCATTGCCATTGTGCGGGCGTTGGGGCCTCTTGTAACAGCCCTTATTGCAGCCGGAAAAGTGGGGTCGAGTATCGGTGCTGAATTGGGGTCCATGAACGTAACGGAACAGATCGACGCCATGGAAGTATCCGGTACAGACCCATTTAAATTTCTGGTTGTCAGCCGGGTACTGGCTACGTCATTCACCATTCCACTACTCACGATGTACACCATTTTCGTGGGTCTGATTGGTGCCTATATCAACGTCAATCAGAACGAGCAGACCAGCTTTGTGTCGTTCATGCAAGAGGTGTTTGGAGCCATTACCTACCTGGATATTTTCGCGTCGATCTTAAAATCAATGGTCTTTGGTTTTACCATAGGGATGGTTGGCTGTTATAAAGGCTATCACTCATCGAAAGGCACCGAGGGCGTTGGTAAAGCGGCTAATTCAGCCGTTGTCACATCTATGTTTCTAGTATTTATCGAAGAACTCCTGTCGTTGCAAATCGTAGGCGCAATTCGGGGAAGTTGATTCAATTTAGAATGATAGAATGCCTGAATGAGTGAATGGCCCGTGGAGCTTTTGAACATGATTGACAAGTAGTTAGTACTAAATGCCTGCTAACATACATGCTCCCCAAACTTATTCGATCGTTCTTTCATCAATTCATTCACTCATTACAGTATGACACCATCCACTGAAATAGTTATTTCGATTAAAGGGCTGCAAAAGTCCTTTGGAGATATGCATGTCCTGCGCGGGGTCGATCTGGAAGTGAAACGCGGTGAAAATGTCGCGGTTTTAGGACGCTCCGGTACCGGAAAATCTGTTTTAATTAAACTGATCGTTGGCCTGCTGAAACCCGATGCAGGCAGTATCATCGTTCTGGGGCAGGACGTAGAAAAATTGCAAGGTCTTGAGCTGGACCAATTTCGGCAAAAAGTGGGCTTTTCTTTTCAAAGCAGTGCCCTTTACGACAGCATGAGCATCCGTGAAAATCTGGAGTTCCCGCTGGTTCGAAACATACGCAATCTGAGCCGGGCCGACATTGACAAGGCCGTTGAAGAAGCCCTTGACAGCGTTGGCCTCTCGCAAACCATCAACCAGATGCCATCCGAACTTTCGGGTGGACAGCGAAAGCGAGTGGGTATTGCTCGAACGTTGATTCTGAAACCCGATATCATGCTCTACGACGAACCCACCTCGGGGCTGGACCCGATTACAAGTATTGAAATCAACAACCTTATCAATGAGGTGCGTGAACGATTTGGTGCAACGTCAATCATCATTACCCACGATCTCACCTGTGCAAAAACCACCGGCGACCGGGTGGCCATGTTACTGGATGGAAAATTTGAACGTGTTGGTCCTTTCGATGAAGTATTCGCCGACCAGGATGAGCGGATTCAACAGTTTTACAATTACAATTTTGTGAATTAAACAGTATAGCTCGTTTACGGTTTTCAGTATACGCGGTTCCCCGCCGGGGCATCCGGCGCTACTCAGGGCAAACAATTACCTGTCTGAAAACCAGCATGCAGTAGCTACCGAAAACCAAGAACTGAAAACCACTAATATGAGTACAGAATCAAACAAGCGCTCCGTTGTTGTCGGCATTTTTGTCCTGGTGGGCATAGTCATTTTCGTTGCCGGGGTGTTTGTACTGGGCGGACAGCAAAAACGTTTTACGAAGAGTATTAAATTAATGGCGGTCTTTAAAGACGTAGCAGGCCTGAAGGTCGGTAATAATGTCTGGTTCTCCGGCGTAAAAATCGGCACTGTCAAGAAGATAAGTTTCTTCGGCAACGCACAGGTCGAAGTAGACATGAGTATTGAGCAAAGCTCACAGCAGTATATTCGTAAAGATGCCGATGCCACCATTAGCTCTGATGGACTGATCGGTAACAAAATCGTTGTGATAACAGGCGGCACGACCAACCACCCCGAAGTTGAAGACGGCGACCGGATCAAAACGTCGGCGGCACTTAGCTCGGACCAGATTCTGGCAACTTTACAGGAAAATAATAATAACCTCCTGCGTGTGACCAACGATTTTAAAGAGATGGTCGGCAACTTAAAACGTGGGAAAGGTACGGTGGGTGCCGTTTTGACTGATTCGATGGTAGCTGAAAACTTCAAAAAGGCCATGAAGAACCTCGAGCTGGCCTCTAATAACACGGTTAAAGTAACGGGTTCTGTTTCGCAGTTTGCCGCCAAACTCAATACCAAAGGCACGCTGGCTAATGAGTTAGTTACCGACACGACTGTATTCCGGCGGTTGAGCCGCTCGGCAACTCAGCTTGAAAATGCAGCGGGTGCAGCCAATCAAACGGTTGGCACACTAAGCCAAACGTCAACTAATCTCAACAAGGCATCAGAAAAACTGAACAATACAAATAGCCCGCTGGGTGTGTTGCTTACCGATCAGGAAACGGCTACGAATCTGCGAACAACCTTGCGCAACCTGAGTCAGGGGACGGTGTTACTCAACCAGGATTTAAAAGCGGCTCAGAGCAACTTCCTGTTACGGGGCTTCTTCAAGAAGCAGGCCAAAGAAGCCGCCAAACAAAAAGCGGATAGTTCAGCTTCGGTACGGCCCTAAGTTTATTTAAACACCATCGGGTGGCCTTCTTTCGGCACGATGAATTTGCTTTCGGAGATTTTCTTATCCTGTAAGGCTTTCCGTAGATCGTCGGCGGGTTCGATCAGACCATCGTCTCCCTGTTGAAACGTGCCAAAGTGAATGCCAACTGCCTGCGGGGCATTTAGGTCAACAAACGCCTGCACAGCCCCCGCTGGCGACACATGCACCGGTGCCATAAACCACTCCGGGCGATACGACCCAATAGGCAGCAACGCCAGTTTAATCGGGCCGGTCGCCGACTTATTCGCCTGGTCAGCGATCTTTTTGAAGTGTGGGCCGTAGCCGCTA
>CAXTJJ010000105.1:0-14010 GCA_964244155.1 uncultured Spirosoma sp. | reverse complement strand
CTTACTGGCAGGAGAACACCTACCACCGGAGTCAGCATCTTGTTGCCGATTGGCTGGCCAAGCCGGATGTGTTAGCCTTGGGTATACCCTCCTCAGTGATGCCATCCGGGATCAATTACCTACTGCATCCGGCCCATAGTGGCTATGGCTCTGTACGGGTCATTGACGAGAAGCCTCTGGTTATTGATCCCCGCCTGTGGTCGAAGTAGCCAAAGCGACAGCAATTCCCTTCGTCTCACTGAGGAGCCTTTTTTGAGAATAGATAAAAGAGGGTTATTTGGCAGAGTTTTTACTTGTGTCTTCTTTTTAATTGTGCTTTGCCAAACTAGATCCTTAACTCGCTACCCAGTATGGATCAACTTACGGTATCGGATACGGATAGCGTCTTCAACTTCATTAACGTCTGGACGCTTCCCTCCGCCATAACCAAATTCAATGGCTCGCCCAAATGACAACAAAAGTAGTCGCCATTACCTGACTTGGTATCCAGGGTTTTATTGCCTAGTTTAGACCCACGATCGCTGGCCGTGTAGGCGCCGAAGGGAAGTCAAGTCCGTTTCGAGTCGGACACTACCGACAGTCTCCACGCCCAAGCCATTCGTCTGGCGATGGCTAAGTAGGGCATCTACACCGTAGGTACGTTCCGGGTGGAGGCCAGTTTCGGGGCGAACGCGCCCAACTGATGGACCAGGCGCTATCCCAAAACCAGTACCTTCTTTCTCATTTATATCGACTGTAAGGCGTATGACATTAGCCACTCAATCCGAATCAACCCTTGACTCTTACTTCGCTGACGTAAATGGATTACGGATGCATTACCGGCGCAGTGGCGAGGGCGATTTAGTCGTTCTGCTGCATGGGTTTCCCCAAACATCCTACGCTTGGCGACTAATTAGGCCCCAACTGGCTCGGCAGTACACGGTCCTGGCTCCCGACTTGAGGGGGCTAGGGGATACCGATAAACCGGCTGATGGGTACGACAAACGCACGATAGCCGAAGACGTGTATGGCTTGGTGCGCCAATTAGGATACGATCAATTTCGACTGGTAGGCCACGACTTCGGCGGATCGGTCGCCTACGCCCTGACGGCCGCTTATCCTGCAGCTGTGCGCCAGCTGGCGTTGATCGAGTGTATGCCCGCCGGGCTTTTATCCGACGAGGATACGCAGCGGATTGTCAGCCGGCACTTGGCGGGACGTAGTTGGTTCCAGGGATTTCACCTGGTACCTGGCTTAGCCGAAGCCTTAGTGGCGGGTTGTGAGCGAATCTATTTAGACTGGCTCTTTGAGGCGTTTACAGTCCAACGAAATGCCATAACCGAAGCTGATTTTGCGGAGTACGTGCGCGCCTACGCCTTACCGGGCAGTATGCATGCTGCCTTTAGCTATTACCGGGCTAACACGACGGACGTCATTGACAACCGGGCGAGTGCTCAACACAAGCTACGAATGCCCGTGCTGACGCTGGGGGGCGAGGGTAGTCTAGGGGATGCAACCTACCAATGCCTGAGGGCGGCTGCCACCCAGGTGCAGGGAGCCGTACTGGCCGACTGTGGCCATTTCGTGGCGGAAGAGCAGGCTTCAACCCTGCTGGCGCATCTGCGGGCGTTTTTTAGCCAGTAGTCCTAAGCCGTTCCTTAACTTTTGGGCTGGACTACCACTCAGCTGTACGTTCGCTACTGATGAACCGATGACAACTAATCGATCCATGAGTAGGAAAGCAATTGTATTCGATCACCCGGGTGGGCCGGACTGGATTAAACTGAAATAGCTTGTCAATAATTATTGAAAGTTGGGAAGGCATATTGTTACATTAAACGCCCGAATTGTAGGTACTCACTCGTCTCACTCGGGAGCATTTTGTGAGATGAAAATAAGTGAATAGATGCGTGGCCTGACTCAAAGCTTTATCAATCTTTTTTCAACAACATTGTGAGTAAGCCTAATAAAGCATTTAAATCGACCGGCTTGACCAGATGCCCATCGAAACCCGCTTCCTTGGTCCGTTGCCGATCTTCCTCCTGCCCGTAACCGGTTAACGCAATCACTGGCACCGACTCTCCCCAGGGCTGCTGGCGTATCAACTGGCAGGTGGCATACCCGTCCAAGTCTGGCATACCAATATCCAGCAAAACGGCGGCTGGCTGGAGAGCTTCAGCTGCTTCGATACCCGTCCGACCGCTCTGACGGGTATGCATTTCATACCCTTTCAATTTTAAGAGCATCCCTAACAGCATAGCCGCATCGGCGTTGTCATCAATGATGAGTATCTGTTGCTGAGCCCCTGGATCAGCGGTCCGCTCAGCCGGTACCAGGGCAACTTCGGGGGCGGTGACCAGGGTGGGTAAATGGACCCGGAACGTACTGCCCTGGCCCAGCCCTTCACTCTGGGCTTCGACCCGCCCACTGTGCAACTCCACCAGTCGTTTGACTAACGTCAAGCCCAGGCCTAGCCCCCCTTTCGATCGGGCTACCGAGTTATCCACCTGCACAAACAACTCAAAAATGGCCGACAGTTGATCGGGGGCTAACCCAATGCCGTTATCCCGTACGGCCAGCCAGGCTTCCAGACCGCGATGCACCAGACTGATCCAAACCTGACCCCGCTCACCGGTGTATCGAGCCCCATTAGTCAACAGATTGGTAATTACCTGAGCGAGTCGGGTCGCATCGCCCTGCACGTAAATCGGAGCGATCGGCAGATCAATCTGGAGCTGTTTTCCCTGCTGCTCATACAACCCACGAACGGACTCCGCCGCCTGTCGGACTAACTCAACCAAATCAAGCCGGGCGGTCTTCAACTCGATCTTGCCCTGACTGATGCGGCTCACGTCCAGCAGATCATCCACCAGCCGCACCAGATGATCGGTTTGCCGACTCATCATGCCAAGGGTGGCGCTACTGGTTTCATCCTGATCCCCTGTAAGCGTTAGGATTTGCAGACCCGAACGCAGGGTGGACATGGGATTGCGTAGCTCGTGGGCCAGCATAGCCAGAAACTCGTCTTTGCGCCGGTTGGCTTGCTGAAGGGCTTGCTCGGCTTTGGCCCGCTCGATGGCCGTCCAGGTACGTTCGGCCGTTTCTTTTAGCAGGGCTAGTTCGTCTTCCCGCCAGTGGCGAGGGCTCCCCTGAAGAACCCCAAAATTGGCTACCCAACGCCCTTGTTTAATCAGGGGGACCGTCGCACTGGCCATCACCCCCAGCCTCTTGCTGGCCGCTCGCTCGGAGCCACTCTTCAGGGGCGTCGCCGTCTGGTCCTCAATAATTAACAGTTCACCCCGACGCAACACCTCCATAGCCGCCCCAAATTGACCAACCCCATACTCGCCGGTCAGCTGGGGGAAGTTGCCCCGTACATAGCTGTCGGCAATAGAAATGATCTCGCCATGCTGCCCAACCTCGTTGTATAGCGCACAGTCCACCGCTAGCAACTCGCCGACGAGCTGGGTGGCAGCCCGTTGCATGGCTAGGGGGTCATCTAGGCTTCGTAGCCGATCCGACAAGGTCAACAAAAACGCTTGTCGTTGCTCCTGGTGTTTACGGGGGGTAATATTGCGAAACACCACGCCCAGCAGCGTACTGCCTTCACCCCCTATCCGGGTCGCCGTTACCTCGAACCACTGCCCGCCTAAGGCCGCCACATGGTGTTCAAAATGGAGGGGTTCACCGGTCCTGAACAGGTGCTGGTATTGGGCCAACACGAAATCCTGTTGATCCAAAAACAGCTCGGACCGGCGTTTGCCCTGTAAGGCCAGGCCGACCTGTTTGACAAAGGCGGGATTGGTTTCGAGGTAGATAAAATCGACCACCTGCCCCCCCTCATTGAGGATGAGCTCAATGAGGGTGAAGCCTTCGTCAATCGATTGGTATAAGGTCCGGTATTTGTCTTCCGACTCGCGCAAGGCTTCTTCGGCTTTGGCCCGTTCGACGACGGCCCAGATGCGCTCGGCCGTTTCCTCGATTAACTCGAGCTCTAAAGCCGAAAAGGGGTGAGCCCGCTGGAAGTGAACAAAGAGAATGGCTACCAGATGGCCCTGTTTGACCAAGGGTACATTCACCGTCGCTCCCAGTTGTAGCTGGGCATGGGCTTGTTTCTCGGCCTGGGTGAGTAGGGGGTCATTGGCCACATCGGCGCGCACGACCGTTTTTCCCAACAGCATCTGTTCCAGTAAATCAGGGCCATAATCCCGGTAGCGGTAAACCCCCTGGATGCCTTCTACTTCCCGAGTATAATGGCGAGTTACGACCACCAAATGCTCATCATTCTGCGTTTCGGCGTACCCCACCCGATTGGCCTGTAAAAATTCGCCCAGTACCTGAGCCGCCTGATACTGAATACTCACGGCATCCGACAAGGGACGCATCTCATCACTTAACCGTAATAAAAATGATTTACGTTGCTCCAGGGACAGCATCGACTCTTCGTGGCGCTTGCGCTGGGTAATATCGGTAAAGCTGATGGCCACTAGCGAAGGCGAAGCGTCTCCCACCGAGCAGGCATCGACTTCATACCATCGTTGGGTGGCCTCAGACCAGTCTTCAAAAAGGGCTCCTTCTCCCGTGATAGCTACCCGGGCAAAGCGCTCAATCCATTTGGGCTCTAGACTGGGAAAATAGTCACGGACGGGCATACCGATTAGGGCCTCTACCCCGTCAATCCGATGCTGAGCCGGATTGGCATCGCGGATGATCAGGTCATAGGGCTGGCCTTGCTCATCAAACTGGATATCCAACAAACAAAATCCCCGATTCATCGCCCAAAAGGCGTTCCGATAAATCTGGTGGGGTAAGGGGTCCTTGTTCAGCATAAGTGGGAGAGGGCTATGGATAGGGGCTGACTCTCACCTGCATCGATTAACGTAACCTCCGGCAGGCTATCGCCTTTTTGCGCCAGGGTCTGCCCTACGGTGTAGGCTACTTCTAGATCGGGGTGGGGAAAACCAAAGCTCCATCGTTCGCCTTGGGGAGTGATGGCGGTTAGTTTGAACAGCATAAGCTATCGAGTAGCTGATTATTTACCGGTTAAACTGGCCTTTATCACTTTGTTCATTGGATTTGTTTGAATTGTGATCCAATGTCACATTAAACGCCCCATTTATGAAGCATATAGATGGGGCAGCCTTTAGTTTCCTCCTGCCAGGCTACGTATCAATATACCCTTGCTAGCGATGAGACGTTGTCTGAATCAAGGGTATAGGCCCAACCGGTAGGCTATTACCTGCATCCACGAACAGTTTCATCAACGCTTGATTGATGTAGTAATTACTACGCCCAATCTTCTGCTTATGCACAAAGCCCTGCTCGCTCAGTAAGTCCAGATAGCGCGTGGCCGTCAAGCGCGTCACCTGCAAGTCCGCCATCAGAAAATCAATCTTGGTGTACGGATGCTGAAACAAGTTGTTCAGCAAGTCCTGACTGTAGAGCTTGGGCAACCGCTGTCGCAGCGTGTGCTTGTAGTGCAGCATTAGCTCCCGAATGGCCTGTACCAGCACAATAGTTTGTCGGGCCGTTTGTTCGACCCCATCCAGCATATACAGCAGCCAGCCCTCCCAATCCTGTTGGTCGCGCACGGCCTGTAGCCGTTCGTAGTAGCCGCTCTTATGCTGAATAATGTACCGACTCATGTAGAGGATAGGCAAATGGAGCAGGTCTTGCTGCACCAGATACAGCATATTGATAATTCGGCCCGTACGCCCGTTTCCATCGTAAAAAGGGTGGATGCTTTCAAACTGGTAATGCACAACTGCCATCTTTACCAGCGGGTCGGCATCGAATAGGGTGTCGTCGTTGATAAACGCTTCGAGGTTAGCCATCAGGCTGGCAATCTGGTCAGCTTCCTGCGGGGGTGTGTAGACGACCTCTCCGGTTTGTCCGTTCCGGAGCGTTGTGCCCGGTAACCGTCGAAAACCGGCATTATTCTGCTCCAATTCCTGCTGAATGGCGATAATGTGTCGCAGCGTCAGCAGCTTTTGTTGCCGCACGAAGGCAAATCCTTTTTTTAGGGCACTGGCATAGCGTTGTACTTCTTTAGTTGCCGGACTGGTAGCGGTATCGGTGAAGAGTTCGGCTCTAAAGAGATCGTCATGGGTGGTAATAATATTTTCAACGGCTGAGGAGTCTTTTGCCTCCTGAAGCGCCAGCGTGTTGATCAGGATCGATTCATTGGGAATCGTAGCCGCTACTCCCTTGAGCTCTGCCAGATACCGATGGGCGGCCGCCGCTTTACGAAGCACGGGGCGGGTTTCCAGCTCAAGCGTTGGCGGAAGAGGTGTTAAAACAAATGCCATAAAAACGGTAGGGACAAAAACTTCCTGAACACATATGCATAAAAAGGGGACGTTGTCTATGCATATCATGCGAAATATATATAGAAAATGCCACTTTTCTATATATGTTCTACGGCTATGGTTAGGTCAATCTGGTCATGTGGTTTCCTAAAGCCGTTTGATGGCACAAGCGAGGTATTCTATCAGCTTAGGCAGTCTCTGTGCTCAACTTGGCTTTGTATAGGAATGGCATACGTTGTAAAGTTGTTTTTGTGGCCAATGTGTGTTGTGGTATGGTCAATCCAAGATTAAGAAACTTATCGTCTCACGTAGGAGCATTTTTTGAGATGTTGGTAATTCATATTATCGCTACTTCTATAAGCCACTTATGATCGTTCCAAGGATATGTAGTCGGGGGACAATGTCGACCGAGCTTACAAATCCGTTACTCTACTTAGTCGGATACGTACTTATCCGCTGTTGTGGCCACCAACTCCAGCCTATATTTGGATCACTTCTGATGCTCCTAAGCGCAGCATGCCGTAAAGCCCTCGACACCTTCCGAATCTGTAAGACTAAACGTAGACTCCCGAATCCCTGTAAACAGAAATATAGTAATCTATGAAATTCCTAATACCCCTTCTGATAGGCGGAATTTTTTCGTCTGTTTTATCTGGCCTCTTCTTGGTCTCGTATTACCAATTGGTTAAAAGGGCTAATAAGACAATTGGAACGATTACCTCGTTCGACCGGAGTGATTTTTTCATACCGTGCCAGCTTTGGGTCCCTATTGTTCGCTTCAAAACGCGTAATAATACCTGGATTGAACATCAGCCTGACCATTCGGTATTCCATGAACTAAATTACTTTAGCGCTCACCGAGAGGTGACGGTGTATTACCGAGAAGACACTCCCAAGCAATTTGTTATTGAAAGTGGCTTGGAAGTTTTTATTAACTGGTTGATTATTATCCTTACTCTGGGAGGTATCGTCTGGTTATTTGGTCAGTAAAAAGCCAACCAATGAAGGCTCCTTCGTCTCACTTAGGAGCGTTTTTCTGAGAAATGTCAATCCGTAGAGCGGACATGAAACCGCTTTGGTTCTGTGCCTCGCATTGTACCCTCTAAGGCCAATCGATCTGGCTCGCTTGGGTGGCCCGGGCTAGTAGGTCAGTCTACTGCTCTTGGCCAGTTTTACCCCTTATTCTACCTGTATAGAGGGTCAGAAGCTAACCCCATTAATGGCCATAACTGACCACTCTCGCCATTTTCCAGCCCCCTCCTTCTTGCCGCCAAATGGTGGTGAACTTGTAACTACCACAGACGTCTTTACCCTGCTCAGGGTGACAAAACCGATGAGCCCCAATCGCAATGGCCCCATAATCCTTCAAGGGGTAAACTTCTAAACTGCCCTTAACCAGTTCTCGTCGGATACCCGGCGTACCTTTAAACATACTAGCGAAGTTGATCGTGGTTTGCTCATAGGTGGTTAAGCCACCCCCATCATTGTAGAATTCAACATCTTTGGTGAAGTAACTCATCAATTGACTAACATTGTGGCTATTCAAGGCCGCAAAGGCTAAACTATCGGCTTTAAAAACTTGGGCGTACAACTGGTTAGGATGGTTTACTGTCAAGTTGTTTTGAGCGTTTGCTGGATTAGTAAACAGGCAACTGGTCAATAGAATTAGAAACGAGGCCAACCGGGTCATATCCATACTCGTTTTGTTGTTTAATCAACCTTATGCTAGCTAAAGTACCAGTTCTTGGGCTAATTACTCGTGGACAATTCGTTTCATGAATCGTCCGAATTATAGATCTTCAATTTTTTAACAGTCTCAGATAGGAGCGTTTTAATAAAATTGAGGGTTGAAACTTACTCTTCACTTGTCATCTCAATCCCATAGCGTATGGCTGCTTCAAGAGTATCCAGGTGTATATCGGTTAACGTTTTGAACTTGATGCAATAGCCGCTCACACTTGCCTTGCCAATCGTTTGGCCAAACCTTTTTGCTAAATACGTCTTATCGTCAAGGCCAAGGATGTAGACGGAGACCCCAGTTGAGTTCCCACTAATACCAATTTGATAAAACTCTTTGGTCTTTCCATCCGCATAAGCTATGGTACGTACTCCATAGCCAATACTGGGATTGGTCACCGGTTTATTTTCCCCGTTTTTACCGTCCAGGAACCAGACCTTCGCATAGGGCATGAGTTGCCGAATGCGGTGGTGCAAGGCTTGCAGATCACTGCGTTTCGGCTCAGCTTGAGAAGTGATATAGGCTTGGATTTGTTCTTGTGTATTCATGAAGAATCGGCTGTGGGTAGTTTCTTCTTTAGCTGGTCAAGGTCCGGTTTATTTATAGGAAGGTTGGTGCTGTAGGCATAGCGGTCCAGGAAGTCATCTTAGTTACTGCTGGCCACAAAATTAACCACACTGACCTTGTACTTGGGGGGGACTTACGACAAAATAAGGGCTTTTCAGCCTGTTATTACCATTTTTAGGAAAGCTAGAGATCAGCTCACCCCAATGGAAAAGACCTTCATTCAATTAAAGCAGCGATTATTGAGATAGCGTAAATCAATCGTTATTGTGGTAAAGGACCAACTACTCTTTGAGGCTGCTTGGTCAAAAGCAAGCACTCGTCAGGCCGGCATATAGACGCAAAAACTGGCCCCTTGATTGGGACTACTGCTCGCCGTGATGCCCCTGCCATAATTGGTCACTACTTTTTGCACGATGGCCAAACCCACCCCCGTGCCAGCAAACTCGTTTCGGCCATGAAGCCGCTGAAACACTTGAACGATGCGATCCAAATGTTTGTGTCAAAACTGATGCCCTTGTCGATTAATTCAACCTGCTTGTTTTCGTCTGGACTGAAGAATTAATGAACGATTGTTTTGGAACAATCGGTTTAATATATACATTTGCACCAGATGCCAAGGAATAAAGAATTTGATTACGACGAAAAGCTGAGAACAGCCAGGGATCTCTTCTGGAAGAAAGGCTATAACGCCACCTCCATGAATGATCTGGTGGACGCCATGAAGATTAACCGGAGTAGTTTATACCTCGCGTACGGAAACAAGCATGATCTGTTCTTAAAATCTCTGAGCGATTACATCCAGAAAAAAGACAGCCAATACCGTCAGGCAGCCGAGAAAAGTGATGAGCCATTGGAGGCAATAAGGAACATTATCTATTCGGTGCTTGAATCCGCCTTGCAGGACGCTAATTGCCTGTTCACAAACACTGTATTTGAATTGGGCACAACGGATAAGGAGGTTAGCGAAGTTCTGGCAAGGCAGACGTTGAAAGCGGTGGACCTTTTTGAGAAATTATTGATCAAAGCAAACCGTAACGGTGCGTTACAGATCACCCAGCCACCCCGTGCTTTGGCGCACTTTTTGGTATCGGGTCTCGTCTCGATCTATAATACCCACATTTTGTTTGGGGACGAAGAATTAACCAGACAAACGACTGAAATTTTGATCGGATCCATAGCCCGATAAATTTTTTTGCCCAATTGTGGAACGAACGGTTTAAAATGAAATGATCGTGATGACACGAATACTGAAGAGCATTAGGGCATGCCAAACCCATTCAATAAAGGGCCTACTATTCATAGTCGGTTTGGTCGTCCCCCGGTTACTGGCTTGCAGCAGCATCGTAAATCAAAACAGTACCATGACCAGAACAGAATTGACCCAACCTGATGAAAAGTCAAAAACCTTCCAGGAATTAGGTTTTTTTGGCGATATCAAAAAAGACCAATGGGATGTCTTCGTACTGGCCGTTCAACATAACATAAACCAGTCAAGAAAGGAACAGGGAAATCTATCCTTCAGCTTGTACCAACCCGAAGACGGCAAGCGTCGACCAATTTGGTTTGAACGGTTCAGCGACAAAGCGGCTCATAACTATCACAAAGAGCAGGACTATTTCAAAAACGCCATTGCGGTTATTCAAAAATCGTTGGAAGGGGAACCGTACGCCATCGAACTGACCGAAGTAGACGAAGTTCCGGCGGCAGTTCCACTAGTTACTGGTAAGCCGGAAATAACGCGTCATGTGATCGCACTGTTTGAGATTAAGCCGGAGAAGAGGCAGCCCTTTATCGACGCTATGGTCGAAGTAGTTTCTAGGTCCCGGCAAGCGCAGGGGAACATGGACTATAATGTCTACCGGTACGCAGATAACCCAAACAAGTTTGTGCTGATGGAAGGCTGGGAAAGTCAAGCTGATCATCAAAGGCAAATGCAGAAAGACTATATGAAACGACTCGGGGCTGTAACATCGGGCTTCTTTGTCGCTAACCCGGCGGATACCCGTTGGTCGGTAAACGATATCTCTCAATAAATGCACATTTGTCTGTATCACACATGACAATACGAACTCACGTAAATAAATTGACATGCAAAAAGTTAACTTAAACAATGGCGTGGAAATGCCAATGGTAGGCTTGGGCGTTTTTCAGATCGCTGATCTGGATGAATGCGAGCAAACCGTTTTAACCGCCCTCCAATCAGGATATCGTCTTAGTGATACGGCCTCGCTTTACGGGAATGAATCCGCCGTTGGCCGTGCCATTAAAAAAAATAGTCGGTCCGCCGATGCGGTAGCCCGGGAAGACCTGTTTATCACCACAAAATTGTGGGTTCAGGATGCCGGGTATGAAAAAACTAAAAAAGCTTTCGAAAAATCACTGAAGGAATTGCAACTGGAGTATCTGGACCTATACCTAATTCATCAGGCAATGGGTGATTATTACGGCTCCTGGCGGGCCATGGAAGAACTATACAAAGAGGGCAGGATCCGTGCCATTGGGATCAGTAACTTTTTCCCGGATCGGGTGGTAGACCTAATCGCGCACAACGTGATCGTGCCAGCCGTAAACCAGATCGAAGTAAGTCCTTTTTACCAACGATCAGAAGAGGCCGAATTATTAAAGAAAAACAAAATTTTGACCCAGTCCTGGGCGTCATTCGCTGAAGGTAAAAATGATTTCTTTACTAATGAGATAATCTCTGCCATCGGTCGGAAATACGAAAAATCGATTGCCCAGGTGACCCTCCGCTGGCTTATTCAACGGGGGGTCGCCGTTATCCCGAAGTCGGTGCGTCAAGAAAGAATGGTGGAAAACTACAGCATCTGGGATTTTGAGTTGAGACAGGAAGATATGGATGCCATGGCAACCCTGGACACGGGCAAAAGTGTATTCTTTGACCATCGCGACCCGGAAACCGCTGATTGGCTGACTAAGCTGACCGTTTAATCACGCCGAACTGGTCGCCTAGTCGCCGTTGTCAAACTTCATGACTTCCGAAGAGATCATAAAGCTTCCTATTCATCAGAAAGCATGCAGAAAATCAACTTGAACAATGGTGTCGAAATGCCTCTAGTAGGCTTAGGAGTCTACCAGATAACCAACGTCGAGGAGTGCGAGCAAACGGTGCTGACGGCCATTGAAGCCGGGTACCGCCTTATTGATACGGCATCCGCTTATGGAAATGAATCAGCCGTCGGCAGTGCCATCAAAAAAAATAGTCGGTCCGCCGATGCGGTAGCCCGGGAAGACCTGTTTATCACCACAAAGTTGTGGGTTCAGGATGCCGGGTATGAAAAAACTAAAAAAGCTTTCGAAAAATCGCTGAAGGAATTGCAACTGGAGTATTTAGACCTGTACCTTATCCATCAAGCTGTGGGTGATTATTACGGCTCCTGGCGAGCGATGGAAGAGCTGTATAGCCAAGGAAAGATAAGGGCTATCGGGATCAGTAACTTTTTTCCGGACCGGGTAGCCGACCTGGTTGCCCACAATGAGATTATGCCGGCCATTAATCAGATCGAAGTGCACCCTTTTTATCAGCGCTTCGATACCCAAGCCTTTTTGCAGCGCAAGCAGGTGCAACTACAATCCTGGGCATCGTTTGCCGAAGGCAGGAACAAGTTCTTTCAGAACGAACTCTTGGCTTCTATTGGGAGGAAGTACACTAAATCGGTTGCCCAGGTAACCCTGCGCTGGCTCATTCAACGGGGGATTGCCGTCATTCCAAAATCGACACACAAAGAACGGATTATTGAAAACGCGGCCGTTTGGGACTTTGACTTGACCCAGGAAGATATGGATGCTATTGCTACGCTGGATACGAATAAAAGTTCCTTTTTTGACCACCGGGATCCGGAGATCATTGCGAGATGGGCGCAGCGTAACTATTAATTAGTAATCGGGAAACCAGTAAAAAAGAAACATGAAGCATAGCAAACTTGGGAAATTGGTGGTTGCCCGTATCGGGCTTGGTGCCATGGGCATGTCGGCCTACTACACAATGGGCGAGCCGAATGAGGCAGAATCTATCCAGACCTTTCATCGGGCGATTGAACTTGGCGTAACACTGATCGACACCGCAGAAGTCTACGGACCTTACACCAACGAGGAACTAGTGGGTAAAGCGGTAAAGGGCAAACGAGACCAGGTGATCTTGGCCACCAAATTTGGTCTGATCTCGCACGCCAACGGCGGCACTAGTGGGCTGGATAGCCAACCAGCAAACATACGGACTGCGGTGGAGGGTTCGCTCAAGCGTTTGCAAACGGATTACATCGACCTGTACTACCAGCACCGGGTGGATCCCAACACGCCCATTGAGGACACAATTGGCGCGCTGTCCGACTTGATCCGTGAAGGAAAGATTCGGCATATTGGTTTGTCGGAGGCCGGCGTAGCGACTATTCGCCGGGCCCACGCGGTACATCCCATCACCGCTTTACAAAGTGAATACTCCCTTTGGGTTCGTGATGTCGAGGCAGCCATATTGCCAGTATTGCGGGAATTGAGTATCGGCCTGGTTCCCTACTCTCCGCTGGGGCGCGGCTTTTTAACGGGGCAAATTAGATCACCGGAACAACTGGGGGAAGATGACTTCCGTAAGCAAAATCCGAGGTTCAGTGCCGAAAATATGGCAAAGAACCTGGGCATTATCCATGAAGTGGAGGCAATCGCGAACGAAGTACAGGCCAGCCCTGGGCAAGTGGCCTTGGCTTGGCTGCTCGCCCAGGGCGATGATGTTGTCCCGATCCCGGGCACTAAACGGGTAAGCCGAATGGAGGAAAATGCGGCTGCTGACCAGGTTGAACTCAGTACCGACCAAATCGAAAAACTGAACAAGCTTACGCCGGCCGCCGGTGAACGGTATGAGCCTTCTAACATGGCCTCGATCGAGAAATAAGCGTCAAGGTCCGATAACCGACTATCAACAAACCCCATTTTAAGGCGATCGTTGCTGGCCGAAAGCTGTCGTTCGTCCGCTTTCCGAAAAACAGGTAAAAGCCCATATAGCGGTTTAATTCTCGGCCGACGGGTCGTTCGTGCTACTCATAAGGACTGCGCCTGATGATAACCGTTAGACCTCCTTTACCGCCTGTACGTTAGTCATTTTATTGCTGAACAGTAGCCTGAAAGGTATGAAACCCAACTTATTTTCTTCCGATGATGCCCAAGAGCGGCAGCCGGAAAACGGTTCACGTCGCTCTTTCATGAAACAGGCCGGTAGCGTGCTGAGCCTGGCCCTGGCCCCGCCACTAGCCGGTCAGGCCCAGCGTCCGTCGGGTACCGCTAAAATCGCTGAAGGCCCTACTAACTACACGTTGCGCATTAATGGTCAGGCCCGGCCTGTTCACCTGGAGCCCCGCACCACCCTGCTCGACGCCTTGCGAGAGTATCTTGATCTGAGCGGCACCAAAA
>CAXTJJ010000104.1:0-14067 GCA_964244155.1 uncultured Spirosoma sp. | reverse complement strand
TGCCCGCCACCTACCGGTCCGTATATAAAGGGAAGCTTGAGCTTATACAGAAAACTGCCTAACTGAAGACTGGTGTAACTTACGTGGTGAACTAAATCGAACTGATGTTCCCTGGTTAGTTTTTTAGCCGCTTTCAGGGCAGACCATTGCCAGTATAAGTAGTGAAAGTACATACCCAGCAGGCCAAACCAATAGGCTTTGTCAATCCATTTCGGTAAGGTCACATACACAAATGTGAGGTTCGGGTAGGGCGATTGCTGCATCTTCTGCTCGATCCGGGTTTTACCAAGGTCTCGGGTAAGACACCAGACCTTATACCCCTGTTGGCTGATCAGGGATGAATAAAACCACCCATTACCTTCCTCAGATCCTAGATCCGGGATACAGGCATAAGCAGAAATTAGGATGTTTTTCATGACGTGAGTACGGAATTCTTTTTGGGTTTTGACTCGGTAAAAAGAGGAATAAAGTAGTCGCTAACAACGGCTGTTTTGCTTATCGTTTGCTTTTTAAATAGTTGGCCAGCAACAACGCATGAGCCACAATAGTCAAGGTTGGGTTCGCGTGTCCGCCGGTTGGAAATACGGAAGAACCCGCTATATACAAGTTATCAAGTCCATACACTTTTGCGTTTTTGTCTACCACCCCGGTTTGAGGGTTATCAGACATTCGCGTGGTGCCAATATGATGCGATGCCGAATTGAAAGTTTTTACCCGTTCGCGTAAAAATTGCCGCAGACCCTTTTCGGAATACCGGATTTCACCCAGCTTTCGGCTGATGAACTTGTTGACGAAAAGGGTATGCGTTCGTACGACCGAGTCAATATCCGCATCCAGAAAAGCGAGTCTCACCTCGGCCCTGGGTACGCCAAAGGCATCGATCTGCGACGAGGATAAACACACCCGGCTATCCCGGTTTGGTGCCTGTTCGGCCTGAAAATACAAGCCCCAGTAGTCATTACGCTTTGAGGGAAGCAGGTAAGGCAACCGACGTTTGGCCATTCGCTGTACACTGAGCCTGATCAAGGCAGGAATCTCGAAAAAGCCATTTTTGGCAATGTTGACGGCGTGCTCTTTAAGGGCAGACGTTAGCTGCCTGGCCTTGTTAAGCGAGCGGGTCACTGATTTCTGACTGAGTATGGCCAGGATCGACTTCGCCACAAATCGAGACGAAAACAGTACATCCCGGTGACCGGTTGTGGTAGTAGGATGATACAGAAAAAATATGGTATTCAGCAGCTTGTTGGCATCCTGAGCCGATTCCGGAAACCACCAGCGACGTCGGCAGTATATGCCCCCGGTGTCGCGCTCAAAGTCAGCCATGAGCTTCTTTTTGTCGGAGAGCTTCACCTCCGCAAAAATGCCGCTGATGTGGACCATGTAATACCGTCCTACATTGTCGTTCTGATTGCCAAGACCGGTTGGAAAACGGTTGTTTGTCGAGTGCAGCAACAAACGGGCATTTTCGATTCCACCCGCTGCCAGCACGAAATTGGTGGCATGAACGGCGAGCCGAATGCCCTCCATCGTAACATCGACATGGCTGATCCGCCCTGTGTTTTCCTCCGTTTGTATCGACAGTACATGAGCATCCAGCAATACCTGAACGTTCGTGCTGTTTTCCAGTGTTGTTCGATAGGTTTTGCCAAAATGAACCGGAGGACTCCAGCGCTCCAGCGAATACGATACCAACTCCTCCGAGTCCATACCATCCAGAATTTCCTGTCTGCTGGATGGAAAGGCTTTCTGCGCATTGAACTCAAAACGGCCGATCTGACATAGGTCAGCGGCTTCGTGGTAATAGGGCAACAAGTCGTTGTAGGTGATTGGCCACCCACTATCGGGCACCCATGACCGGCTTTTGAAGTCGATGGGTTCGAACGGAATGCATCGACCACCCCAGGCCGATGAGGTACCGCCAAACTGTCGCCGGCGGTTCTCTTCCAGCGGCTCGTGCGATCCCTGCGGAAACACTTTACCCCGGTATAAATCCTGATTGGCAATGGTTTCTGTCCAGCTCCCGCCAGTCAGTAGAATAACCGAAAGGGAAGATGCATCCAGACTTAAGGCCATGGAAATAGCCGCAGGGCCGCTGCCAATTATGCAGATATCGGCGTCGAGCTTCTGACCTGGCTGAAACGTGTTTTTTGTGACGATCATGACAGAAGTTGGTTAATTCTCGACAACGAAGCCGGCAAGGCAGATACATAGCGCAGGGAAGCAATATTGTGCGCCAGGTGCGCCAGATCACTGGTGCCAAAAAGTACGGTATCTATTTTTTTCTCGGCCAGAACAGACGCGATCAAAAACTGGGGTAGTGACATGCCTTCCAGCCCATCTAATTGCTGGATGGCTTTCGCCTGCTGGGTGAACTTCCCCTGAAGGGACTTGTAGGGGCGCAGCACCTGGTTCGCCACGACCGGAATGTTGTGCATTCGGCACAGCTCAAGGATTGGGAAGGTCGTACCCGCCTGCCAGGCTGTAGAGGTTTGCACAATCTGAACCTGCCCGCTGCGAATGCCTTCCTGCACCACCCGGTAATCGTTGGACGACACCCCGGTATAGCGGGCCAGCCCCTGCTGTCTGATTTTGGCCAGTCCATCCCAGGAATCGGAGTTGGCGATATCATCCCAGCTTGGCTCATGCAGAAGGAATGCGTCGACGGCATCGACCCCCAGGCGTTGGTTGCTTTTCTGAACACTGCTGATCAGATAAGCGGCACTGTAATTATTTTTAGCGCCCACACGCTGCTTTATTTTTTTGATGACCTGATTGAGGGGCGACATCCATCCGGGCGTATGCACACAGGGCAACCCCGCTTTGGTCACGACAAAAAACGGCAGACCCGTCTTTTTCAGGCATTGTGCAATCAATCGTTCCGAATCGCCCGAACCGTAAAAATCGGCTGTGTCGATCAGGTTAACTCCTCGTTCAGAAGCCAGGTGAAGCAACCCGGCAAAAAAGTCTGGGGCAAGCCGACTACCCAGCGAGGCTGCCCGACTCGTTCCAATACCTAAGGACGATAGTTGATCCAGGGTAATCATGTTGAGAAGTTTTAAATTGATGATCGTTGAGTTAATGGAATCAGACTTTGGTCATTACCCTCGTTTGAGGGCAGCCGAATACGTAGTTGTTTTCGATAGTACAGCCGGGTATAGTTCGTCGATAAAAGTTCTTATTTTGGTTTCCCAAAGTTGCGTCTGGGCAAAGGCGTATCCTGCCTGGCCCATTGCCAGCCGCTGGGTAGGGTGAGCGTACATCCACTCGATGGCTTTGGCCAGATCGGCTACCACCTGCTCTTCGTTGATGACCGGCACGCGACGGCCCGTCTGCTCATTGACCAGCTCGGCCTGTCCGTGTAAATCCAGGGTAACGACCGGCAGCGAATAGGCCATAGCCTCCAGGATCTGGTGCGGGCAGGAGTCGCGCAGGCTCGTAAAAAAGAATACGTCCGATTGCTCGTAGTAATTTTTCACTTCCTGGAAGGTCACATGGCCAACCCAGTTTATCCGGTCTTTAACCCCATAGCGCTCGATATACTGGGGTACCTGATCAGCCATTTCGCCTTTTCCGCCTACAATGGTCAGCGTGACGGGAATGGCCGGGTCCACTTTACCTAATGCCTGGATTGTTAGTTCAAGGGCTTTTCGAGGCAGTAATCGGCCTGTCCAGAGCAGCTTCAGGGTGCTGTCGGGGTAATGTTCAACGGCTTTGGCGGGTAAAAACGTTGAATTTAACCCGGCATCCCAAATCCGGTCGATGGGTAAGTTAGGCCGTAATTTCCGAGCCAGATCGTAGGTAACTTTATTGGTTACGACCAGCCGGTCGGCGATTTGTACCGATTTATAAAAACCGGGATTGGTGTACTGTAAAATGGTGCTGACCCAATCGCGCATCCACTCCCGCGACCAGTAGGCTCCGAAGTACCGCTTCATATTCTTGGGAGCCTTCTGACCGCCACCTACCGGTCCGAAAATGAACGGCTTCCGAAGTTTATACATGAAACTTCCCAACTGGATGCTGCCATAGGTAACATGGTGAACGATATCGAACCCATGTTGCTGATCCAGCTTTCGGGCTAGCTTCATGGCACTCCACTGCCAGTAGATGTAGTGGAAATACATCCCGATCAGGTTGGAATTGCAGAACTTGTCGACCCAGGCTGGCAGTAACACATAATGAACCATCAGGTTAGGAAAAACGCCTTTGGCCAGAATCGGGTCAATCGTGGCTTTCCCATCCTTTTTGGTCAGGCAATGCACTTCCAGCTCATTCATGCTTAGTGTGGTCGCATACGTCCAGCCCGTCCCCTCTTCGGAGCCGTGATTGGGCAGGCAGGCGTAGGCAGATAAAAGCACTTTTTTCATACACTTAGAGTGGTTTCATGATCCGGGCTTTGCGCAGTAAAAAACCAGTACAAATCCGGGCGACGTCGAAGCAGAAATAAAGCGCTTTCGTCTTGGAGTGATCAATGGCGAAATTGTAGCGAACCCGCAGGTTGGTTGGCGACTTAATAGACGTAAAGCCGTCGATAAACTCTTTGAAAGTTATCTTCCGCTCCACCTGAATGCCAGTTGCTTTGACATATTCATACACCACACTGGGTACATTGACAATGAGTCGGTAACCCGCCTTACGCGCCCGGACCGAAAACTCGATGTCTGACATATAATGGATGTATTTCTTGGAATCGTACAGCCCGATCTTATCGAAAATTTCCATCGGGATCAGCGTTCCCCGGCCGGGTAGTGAGTGCGACTCAACATAAGAAGTGCGCGAAGCCAACTCACGGTAGCTGCTGTTATAGTCTTCTGACAAGTGACGTCCGCCCGCAGTGTATAGCTCAAAGGAGGCACCGGCATACTCCAGCTTCTCCGGGTTATCGCTATCGACGCTAACCGACCCAACCAGACATGGCTTATGTTTCCGGTAGGCATCCAGCATGGTTTGCAGATAATCCGGCGCTACGCGGGTATCGTCATTGAGGGTCAGGATAAAATTCTCCTGCCGGTTATCCTGGTGTTTCTGGGCGTACCGAATGCCCCAGTTCGTGGCTTCTGTCCACCATAAATTGCCATCGCCTTTCAGGACAACGACATCCGGAAATTCCTGTTGGATCATCGTGTCGGTCCCATCGGTGGAACCATCGTCGACTACGATAATCTGAAAGTTTTTATAGGTCTGAACAGACAGACACGCCAGGCATTGCCGGGTAAATTCTAAGCGGTTATGGACAGGGATAACGATACTGATCATACTATTTCGTGTGTTTTAGTCAATCCTAAAGAGGGTGTAGATGATGAATCAAGGATGTCTACAGTCAGGTATTCCGTCGAACTTTCGTCGGATGGCTGTTTGCGGGCGTAGTACATAGCGAGGCCAACGAAGCCCCAGAAAAAAACTGGTAATTGGTAAGAAACGGCGTAAATAAGGCCGCTGACGAGGAAACCGAACAGAACGGTTTGCTCAATTGAAAAGACTTTATTCCGGCGGTACAGGGCCAGCAGCGTGCCGAGGATGATGAGCAGGTTAATGGCCAGCCCAACGGCGCCGTAGTTATACAGCATGTCGATATACTGCGAGTGGATGATCGTTCCTTTTTCGGGGAAGTCTTCGTTCTCCATGATCTCGCCATTGTCGTACCCAACGTAGCGCCAGCCCAGAATGGGTTTGTCTGGAATCTTACTTAAATAATATTCCGATTGCTCCAGACGCCAGCTACCGGTATTATCTTCTTTGGGGTCCAGGATACCCCCGATGTTTTCCATGAACGCGTTGACTTTATTACCCGGCATTACGGCCAGTGCCGGTGCCAGCAGAATAAGAAGTACCACAAACGTGCCCAGTGTGCGACCTACCGGAAACCCGCCCGCTGGGAGTTTACCTACTATGGATAAGCCTGCTACTACACCAATAGCTACGATAGCTGCCGAAATAACGGAGCGGTGCAACAGGAACACAATGAAGGCGAAGGTGAAGAGCATCCAGAGCAGATCGGAAACTTTACGATCTTTCATGTACATCATTAAATAATACAGGCACGGAATGACCAGATACAGTGCTTCGTTGGAGGTTACGGTTCGGCTGTCGGACGTTAGATTATAGCTGAAGATTTGCCCCAGAAAAAGCTGGTTGATGATGTAAAAGGCGAAAATCAGGTAGTTAACCCATTGGATTTTCAACTCCCCGGCCTGTGTCGCCACTGCGTAAGCCATTAACGCCAGCCCACAATAAGCAAAACGCTTGATGACAAAATACGAGTAGACGAACTGCCCGTATTCGTATTTGGATTCGAGCACCAGACCAATGACACCCAGCAAGAGTAACCAGGCCACTGTTTTATACAGGGGTGGCTGCCGGAAATAAAAAATGATCAGCGCAATAATGCCAATCAGGGTGGTGCCACTGACCGCTTTATCGAGCAACGGATTGAGCGCATTACCCCCGTAGATGAGCGCACTCATCCCGAACAGCAACACAAATAAGACAATCCGATAGATCCAGATTTTCATGATACAGAAGCAAGTTGAGCAACAGCAGGAGCAGGCTCCTCAACCAGTTGCCGATAAAAGGATAACATCTTCTCCAGATTGATCTGAGGATCGAAGATTTGTGCTGCATAAGCACCTTGAACACGAGCCAGTTGCCGACGTTTCTCCAGGTCAAAATACTGAAGGACTTCGTCGGTCAATTCATTGACGGTCGCCCCATGCAGCGCACCTGCACCATCAGGCAGCATTTCCGGAATACCGCCAACCGGCAACGCCAGTACCGGCGTTCCAACGGCAAACGACTCGATGAGCGAATACGGGCAATTGTCGTTCAATGAAGTATGAATATACAGATCACTCTGAGCCACCAAACGCCAGGGCTCGGCCTGTTGACCGTAGAACTTGACATAGTCGGTTAGTGCCAATTGGTCGGCCAATTGAGTATATGCAGCTCGTTTTGGGCCATCGCCAACCAGCCAGATGTAAAAATTAGTAATACCCCGCTTAAGCAGTTCATGACCAATCTGAAGCAGCAATTGCTGGTTTTTGCGTTCGTCGATATAGCCAACGTTGCAGATGATCAGTTTCTGGTTCGCTGTCGTGCTGGCGATTTCGCTGGATTTGGCAGGGGCGTTTATGCGAACCGAATTCGGCAGAATCAGTTTATTGATGTCGCTGGGTAACAGGTGCTTTGACTTGATATAAGCATATTCTGACCCAAACAAATAGTTCTTGACGTGTGAGAACAGGTAGCGATACCAGGCTGTTAGCTGCTTCGTAAAGCCCGGTTTGAGGCCATGTGTACTGACCAGCTCATGAACCGGGTCATCGTTGAAATGACAGGTTAGCACGACCGGTGTGCGCCGTCCCAATGCCATCCAGGCCGCTACGCCCGATCGGACATCCTGCGCATGAATAAGATCGACATGAGACCGACGCAGTTTGCGGGTAGACAGGTATATGCCGGTGAAGTATGCAAACTCATCGTACACAACGTAAAACGCACCCCCCAGCGGCCGCATCAAACGCTTTAGCACGCCCAGGCCTTTACGCCACAGAACGGGTGTATTGGTCGCATCGACCATGTGGACGTCTACACCGGCACTCGTCAAATCGTTGACGAGTGTCTTGGTCGAGGTGACAACTCCCGAAGGTGATGTTGGCGATAGATAAGTTGCAATCAGTACGTTCATGAGGCAGGATTATTTGTGCATAAACCGATAGAGCCGTAAGGTTAAAATTGTCTCCGGCCGTTTGCGGAAATTGTTAAGCATGCTGTCAAAAGCCGCTTCACCGTAGAGCAGAAAGTTGTATATCCGGTTTTTCCGTTTTTCCATCATCTGTTGCAGTGTTTCCCGGACAGACCATTGCAGAAAAACCAGGTTGCCGTATTTATCACCGTGCATATTCTGAAACACCCGGCGTTGATTCCGAACGGCGTAATACTGTTTCCAGGCACCAGGCCAGGGAATACCATTCCGGTCAAACGACGGCGGGTGGTAAAATACCGAGTTGGGTACGGTTACTACCGGAAATCCCATTTTTTGAGCGCGGGTCATATACTCGACCTCATCGCCCCAGATAAATAATTTTTCGTCGGGTATACCGATCGTGCGAATTACTTCCGAACTGATCAGTGTGCCGTTAAAAAGCGAAGCCACACCATACACCAAATCGAACGATGTCATGTCAGATACCTGCCGGTAACTGCGATTCGGGCGATCCACATAAAAGGCCAGTTCTGCGTCATCTTTGGTACTGACCGACATGCAGTTTTTAATGCAGGGGCCAATATTTGGTGATTCGAGCAGTTCCTGAAGCGCGTTGGGCGCGGCCAGGCAATCATCATCCATACACCACAGCAAATCGAAGTCGGCCTGGTAGGCGGTCTTAATACCGGTAGCGAAACCACCGGCACCACCCAGATTAGCCTGCGTAATAACACGCAGGTTTGATTGATCAGCCAGCCACTCAGCGGTTCCGTCCGTGCTGCCATTGTTGATCACCAGAATGGCATCGAGCGGGCGGGTTTGCTTCTGGAGACTGTCAATACATAATTTCAAATCGTTGAGTCGGTTGTAGGTCACAACAACGGCGGCCACAGTCTGCATTCTTTATGATTTAAACAGGGTATGTATGCGGTTTGACGTGAACGTGACCGCGTCCTGTAAGTATTTGAATTGAATTAGTTGGACACCTTTGTGGCGTAGATAGAGATAGAAACCAAGCGTAACGCATGCTTCTGTAATAACCCAGGAATACGCCACACCAACATGGCTGTATTTTTGAATCAACAGGGCATTTAAACTCAGACTAATGACGGAGCCAATAGCCGTAATTCGGAAAAATGGTTTGTCCATTTTCAGACTAAGCATGGTATGGACACCCATTAAATTGTTGAGACCCAGTGTAATTGGCAATAGGGCTACAACCCGCAAAACCAGAATGGCTTCCTGAAATTTGGCACCGTAGAATAACTGAATAAAGTACGGGGCAACAACCCAGATAGAAGCCGAAATCAGCATCATGAACAGCGTTACGGGGAAGAAAATGGTTTTTACTACCCGTAAACCCTGCTCCCGATTCTGCCCGAATGCATTAGCGACAATCGGGAAAAAAGCCTGATTCAGCGCCAGCGATACAAACGCCTGCACAATGCCGACGATGCGCGTACCGGCCGAAAAAATCCCTACACTGTAGGGCGTAGAAAACAGACCCAGCAAAAAGATATTCGATCCGGCATAAATCGTTGCCACAACCGAGGTAAAGAACAGAATCCGGTTGTCGCGAAAGCGTTCGGCCAGTGCCGAAAATGCCGGCCAGCTAAAGTCAATTTCAAATCGCCGGATAGCCACCCGAAACGCCACGACACTCACCAGCACCTGCGCCAGACTGAGCGATAGGTTCTGATACACGTAATCGTCGGCCTGGCGGATAACCACAAACACGGTCAGCGTAAACAGGATCTTGACGATGAGGTTGAACACGGCCACCCGCCCCAGATCCTCCATGGCCTGAAACAGCCAAACCGGAAACAGAACTACCCCAACGCAACTGAAGTACGTACAAACGTGCAGAACCAAATGCTCTCTGAACTCGGGCACTGAGAACGAAACGATACTGAAAATGATAGTCGATAATACCCAAAGCAGGGCTTTGCCAACGACCACCTCACTGAAAACCTTGTTGATCAAGGCTTTGTTGGTACGGTCGGCGGCAATGGAACGCACCGCTGCCGTATCGAACCCGTAATTGATGAGCAGTGTGAAATACGCCACATACGCCATCGAAAAGTTTAACAACCCCAACCGTTCCGGCCCGATAATGCGCACGACATAAGGCACCGTTAACAGGGGCAACAGCATATTAGCCGCGTGAACGCTGAACAGCGATGCCACATTAATGGCAAATCGCTTCAGTACCGATTTCGATAAAGGGGCTTTGGGTTCGGCAACTGGATGTTCGCTAATCATGCTGGTTTCTTCTCGTAAAGGGCTGGCCGGTTTGGCCTTAGTCGGTGGCAATTCCAAAATAAACGTACTCTAAAGGTTCATCTCCGGTTGCTTCGAGCCGATGCGGCACACCGGCCGGAATCCGGACAAAAACACCATGCTGCAACAAAATCTGCTGATCGTCGACCACATAAAGTCCTTCACCTTTCAGGAAGAAAAAGCATTCTTCCATGGTTGGATGTGTATGCAGCTCGCAGTAATCCGCCTTGGTAAACGTGCCATACGCAACTTGCGTGAGGTTCGTTGGCGTATCATTGTACCGGAGGAAAACCTGCTTTGCACCCTGAGCATGAGCCGTAAGCTCACGCTCGAGGTGCATAAGAGAGGCTGTAATCCGTTCCATTAGGCCGTTACAGGTTCGAGTTCCTTTTTCTGGATCTGCTCGGTAATCCAGGCGAAGGTTTTTTCAACACCCTTACGCAGGGGAGTCGATGGTGCCCAGCCTAGTTTCTCCTGAATCAGGTGGTTGTCGGAGTTGCGTCCGCGTACACCCAGCGGGCCAGGAATATTGTTGATCGTCAGGTTTTTGCCCGAAATGTCGATGACCATTTTCGCGAAGTCATTCAGCGAGATCATCTCTTCAGAACCGATGTTGACAGGGCCTGAAAAATCAGAACTCATTAACCGCCGGATACCTTCTACACACTCATCCACGATCAGGAACGAACGGGTTTGCTTTCCATCACCCCAGATTTCGATAGAACCACCGTCTTCAGCCATTGCCACTTTGCGGCAAACAGCAGCGGGTGCTTTCTCACGACCACCTTCCCAGGTGCCCATTGGTCCGAAGATGTTGTGGAAACGGGCAATACGGGCTTCGATGCCGTGATTTTTCTGGTAAGCCAGGAACAGACGCTCCGAGAAGAGTTTTTCCCAACCGTATTCGCTGTCGGGATTGGCTGGGTAAGCCGAGTCTTCCGAACATTTCGGGTTGTTGGGGTCCATCTGGTTGTGTTCTGGATACATACAGGCCGACGACGAATAGAAGATCCGTTTTACGCCTTTATTTTTGGCAGCTTCCAGCACGTTCAGGTTGCAAAGCACTGAATTGTGCATGATAGCCGCGTCATTTGTTCCGGTGAATACGAAACCTGCACCTCCCATGTCGGCAGCTAATTGATAGATTTCGTCCAGATCCGACGTGATGACTTCGTCGGCCACTTCCGGGTTTCTCAAATCACCGACGATGAACTCATCGGCATTGTTGTTGTCGTATTCGTTTTCTTTTACATCGACACCACGAACCCAGTATCCTTCTGATTTGAGTCGATTAACAAGGTGGCCACCAATAAAGCCGCCAGCACCACAGACGAGAGCTTTTTTCATAATTGTTGATTTGCCGAAGCAGTTGATTGTTTGATAGGTGAGAAAATTTCCTTTACATTAAGAATGATGAACAGGGGTACAATCTCCAGGTACCGCTTGTAAAGTCGCTTGGGTTCAGACAGGAGCCGGAAGAGCCATTCCAGAGAGGCTTTCTGCATCCAGCCGGGAGCCTGCGATACGCGGTCGGTATGAAAATCGAAAGCCGCCCCCACCGTAACAATGAAGTTGACGTTGATCCACTGAGACAGGCGCCGGGCAAACCGTTCCTGCTTGGGAGTACTCAGGCCGATCCAGACGATGTTTGCCCCCGAGCGATTGATCTGGTCACCCAATGCCTGAAACTCGGCGTCCGTCATTTCCCGGAAGGGGGGGCAGAATGTACCTGCCACCTGGTAATTATTGAACTTCTGACCAACCGCCTTTTTTAATTCGTCGGCTACGCCTTCCTGGCCGCCACAGAAGAAATGTTTGACCGATTTGTCGGCGCTGTCTTCCATCACGTACTTGAAGAAGTCGGGGCCGTAGCAGCGGGTCATTTGTTTGGCTCCTTTCAATTTGCCGACCCAGACACCCGGCATACCGTCGGGCAGATTCCAGTAAAATGAATCCAGAACCGCCTTAAATTCCGGCTCCTTAAACGCCGTTACCAGGCCGTGTGCACCTGTTGCACTGATACACTTGTTCTCTTTGGGCAAAGCAGCGGTGCATTGGCCAATAATTGATTGCACCGCCGAAGGCAAGCCAGCATCATAAAGCTTGACTTGTAGGACTTTTGTCATGAGGGTGGACGATTTACGCGTTGATGATGTTGTCTACCAGGCGTTTTTATTGCCTTTAAGTGCTGCCTGTACGGTCCACCAGCAGATTTTCGCATCCAGGCGAACCGATTGACGACGGATGTACAGATGGTCATACCGAACCCGGATTTTCATCTTGTACAACTCGGCCGTTTCGCCCCGTGCTCCTCTGGCTTGAGCCAGGCCAGTTATGCCGGGCCGAACTGTATAGCGCTCTTTATAGCCGGGCAGGGTATGCCAGTGCTGCGCGTCCAGCGGAATCGGGTGGGGGCGAGGCCCAACAATGCTCATGTGGCCGGCCAGTACATTCAGGAACTGGGGCATCTCGTCGAGGTTCGTCTTGCGGAGGAACCGGCCGATGCGTGTTACCCGCATGTCATTCTGGGTAGCCTGATGAAACTGCGCATTTCGGTCGTAGGTCATCGTCCGAAATTTCAGGCAGGGAAACACTCGTCCGTTTCGTCCTGTTCGGGACTGCACGAAGATGGGAGGTCCTGACGATGTCAATCTGATCAATAGAGCAAGTAGGGGTATCAGCCAAATGAGAATAAGGGCTGACACTATACTCGCCACAAGCAGATCGAATCCCCGCTTTTTGACGTCTTGAACAATACGCTTCGTTGTGTAAGGCCTGGCCTCACCATCGTAGCTGAGATATAAATGAAAAGTCTTTCCGTTGGTAGAAGCCTGCATAAGAATATCTAGTTACAGGTATGGACAGTTGAGAAAATCACTCGTTGAGATCAAACCGCCTTTATGGCGTCAAAGGGCTTAGCGGTACGAATAGCTGTTTTTGTAGCCGCTATTGAAATGGTATCCGTCACCACTTCCCACCGCATTCAGAATAATGCTCATGTTCTGGAAGCGTTGCTCACGGTAGAGCATATCCAGTACTTTGAGACTATCCTTAGGCGTTACTCCATGCCGAACAACGAAGAGCGTTGCATCGGAATAAGGCGCAATAGCCTGTGCATCCGTAACGATACCAACCGGTGGCGCGTCGATGATCACATAGCGGAATCGCTCGCGTAGCTCACTGATCAACTGCTTCAGTTTAGGGCCGCTCAGCAGTTCGGATGGATCCGGAGGCAGGGGTCCGCTGGGAATAATGAAGTAATTCGGATAGCCCGGAACCGGCTTCAGAATGTCGTCCAGCTCGGCCTCTTCATTGAGGTAGGTGCTGATACCAACCGAATTGTCGATGTCAAATAATTGATGCAGGCGGGGTAACCGCAAGTCCATTTCCAGAATCACCGTAGGCTGTTTCAGCAAGGCCATGCTTGCGCCCAGGTTCAAGGATATAAACGACTTGCCTTCACCACTGATGCTGGAGGTGAACAGGATCACCTGACTGTCTTCCGACTCACCTTTTCCTAGATGGAGGTTCGTTCGAATAGACCGGATTTGCTCCGCAATTACCGACCGGTTATTGGGTGCTACAATCAACACATCGCGGTGGCGCTTGCTCATAATCTCACCCAGAATAGGCACCTGCGTCATGCCTTCTACGTCGCCCCGGCGCGATACTCGTGTGTTGAGAGCACCTTTACCGGCAATAGCGGCTGTGGGGAGTAACAACCCAACAAGACCAAAGAGAGCATAGATGACAATACCCACCGGTTTCACAGGGCTAAGGCTGCTTTTGGCTGCATCAATGGTCCGGCTGTCGGAGATGGCAGCGGCAAATGTAACCGCCATTTCTTCCCGCTTCTGAAGCAGGTATGTGTACAGATCGTTTTTAATGTTCTGCTGCCGGGTAATGTCCATCAGTGCCCGTTCCTGCTTTGGCACGGTGCGGATGTCGCTTTCCAGTTTTTCATTCTTCGCTAAATACTGCTCTTTCGAACTCGTCAGCATGGACTTCATCGAGCGGATATTCTGATCGATGTTGTTCTTCGTGTTTTTGATCTGCTTATCCAGTGCCTGAAGGCGTGGGTTCTC
>CAXTJJ010000103.1:0-14087 GCA_964244155.1 uncultured Spirosoma sp. | reverse complement strand
GACTGTACTTGTTCAATAAATCCTGTGCATTTTCCAGCGCTTCACAAATGTCTTTGTCGAAGTTCTGGTAGACGCTGAGGGGCGCACCTGCCAGTTCCGACACGTCTTTGTCAAGCAACACCAGTTCGTTGGATGGAATCGACTCCAGCACCTTCATGTAATCGGCCTTGTCCAGATCCTGCGTGAAGTGAGGCATCACGACATAGTAGTTGTATTTGCCCAGGTTTTTCTCAATTATTTCCTGAAAATGGTGTGCATTATAATGGTGAATCTGTAGGTCGACCGTTGCCTTATCGCCGAGGGCTTTCAGGAAGGCGTAGTAAATTATTTTTTTGTAGGAACTGAGTTTATTAAATACGAGCAGGATTTTTAGTTTGGTCGTCGTGTTTGTCTGCACATAATAGCCTTTGCCCTGCACTGATGTAATGTATCCCCGCTCACGGAGTTCGCGGTAAGCTTTCTCGACTGTATCGCGGGCCAAATAATATTCGACACTTAATTCGCTGATGGAAGGTAGCTGCTCATTATTTTTCAACACGCCCCGTTCAATATCGGTAATGACCGACTGCACAATCTGTTTATACTTAGGCGTTTTGTCTTTCGGATTAAACTGTAGTTTGTAAAGTGGAGAAAAAGAGTTGCAGTAAACATCAACAGGATCCCCATATGGTTGACGACGACCGTGGCCTGGAGACGTGAGCTTAGCAATCATACTTGTGGATAGTTTATGTATTATTCTGAGAGAGCAAATTTTCTATTTAAGATATTTTAATCTAAGTTCTATACAAGCTTCTATATAATAATGCATATAACGAAAATTTCTGCGCTTTTTTTTTATGCAAACGTTATCGGGAGCGTTTGCAAAGAGTATGAATACTAGAATTTGTTGTAAGAAATAAAGGTATTGTCTATGCTGAACGACGCTGGGATTACGTTCAGGCAGACTATTCAATTTGAGCAACTTTGTATTTTTTCAAGACCTAGTTTGGTGGGTGAAATCCCAGACAACACCTTTGTTTTAGGAATGGCCAGTGACAATCGGAACGATAGTGACAGTGGATGTAGAATCAGTCAAGTATGTCCCCGACATTTGACTATCGACTTCATCAACCTGTAAAGAAAATAAAAGAACCGGGAGAAGGTGAGCGTCAGACCTGTGAAGACTGCCTTGTCGTTGAACCTGTTTGGCAATAAAGTTGTCTTTTCTGGCAGACATCTGCAGGAGATGGATCAAAAATCGAAATCAACTTGACAACCGTACAGCAGCAAACGAAAGCGGAGCTTTTGGCCTTGTGCCAGGCGTATATCCAAAAGCGAATCGACACAGCCCGACAGGCTATGGAAAGCGCTCAGGAAGCGGCTAATTCTGAGTCGAAGAGCAGTGCGGGCGACAAGTATGAAACCGGCAGGGCTATGGCGCAACTCGAACGGGACCGTAATGCTCACCTATTAGCGGAAGCTATGGGCGTTGAGCGTGAACTGAACCAACTCAATGTCGAAAAAGCATATGAAATGGTCCAGCCCGGTAGCTTGGCAGTTACGAATCGGGGACTATTTTTTATTAGCATCGGAGCGGGAAAACTTACGCTCGATGGGGTAGATTACTTTGCTGTTTCGGCGGCATCGCCCATTGGAACGGCGTTGTCCGGCCGAAAAGCAAAGGATACTGTGACGTTTAATAAGCTGGTTTATCAAGTACTGGAGGTCTTTTAATGGTCTGAAAGCCTTAGAACACCCGTTCGCCACCAATCCAGGTCTGTTTCACTTTTGTTTGTCGTAACTGTGGGTTCGGGGCGGTCATAATATCGCGGTCGAGAATAACAAAATCAGCTTGTTTGCCAGGCGCGATGCTACCGCGCAAATGATCTTCAAAGCAGGCATAGGCAGCCCAGCGGGTCATGGCCAGCAAGGCCGATTTACGGTCAACGGCATTTTCCATCTGATAACCACCTGCCGGGAAATTCTTGGCATCCTGCCGGGCTACGGCTGAGTGAAAACCGAAAAGAGGATTTACTGCTTCGACCGGAAAATCGCTGCCAAAAGCAATTAGGTTGTTCTGCTTCATCAAATCCTTGAATGCATACGCTCCTTTTACCCGAACTGGTCCCAAACGTTCAGTGGCCCAATACATATCCGATGTAGCATGCGTAGGCTGGACTGAGGGGATAACCGCGTACTTACCAAATTTATAGAAATCATCGGCCGATACAACCTGAGCATGCTCAATACGCCAGCGCCGGTTGTTGTGACCTTTTAACAACTTTCCATACAGATCGAGCATAAGATGGTTCGCTGAGTCGCCGATACAGTGTGTGTTTGCCTGAAAGTTGGAAGCATACAGTAACTTGGTTACGCGCTCCAGCTCTGCCGGTCCAAGAAGTAGAAAGCCCCCTGTTTCGGGACGGTCGCTGTATGGACGTCGGAGGCAGGCACCGCGTGAGCCTAAAGCACCATCGGCGTATAGTTTGAACGAGCGAACCGTGAGCCAATCGGTTTGAAAAGGGCCCCGTTTTAGGAAGTAATTCAAATTCGGCTCACCAAGGCTAATCATCGCATAATCACGAATTTTCAGTTTTTTCGCTTTTTGCAGACTGTCGATCAGGTTGATTTCGTCAGGGCTGATGCCCGCGTCGGAAACGGTTGTCAGACCCAGCGACACACACACTTTCTGAGCGGCCAGCAGCATGTTGGCTTTGTCATTCCGATCCGGTTGAGGAATCACACGCTTAATGAGCTGCATGGCATTATCGACCAGAACACCGGTTGGCTGTCCATGTTGAACAATCACCTCGCCCCCCGGCAGTTTCGAGCCAGCCGTAACCTGCGCCAGGCGAAGTGCTTTGGAATTGACGAATAAAGCATGACCATCCACCCGCATCAGGACAACGGGGACATCGGGGAAAGCTGCATCCAATTTTTCTTTCGTGGGAAAAGTTTTTTCGGGCCAGTCATTCTGATCCCATCCTCTACCCGTAAGCCACATAGCGTCGGGGTGTTGCTGGCGAAACGCCCTGAGTCGTTCAATCAACTCATCGTAGGATGTTGTCCCCACCAGGTCAGCTTGAGTAAGTACCTGACCCAGTCCCAGAAAGTGGGAGTGGGGGTCATAAAAGCCGGGATAAATAGCCTGACCACCCAAATCAGCCGTACTGTCGGCTGTATATTCATTTTCCAGACTGGTGGTTTTGCCAACGGCTAGAAATTTACCATCTTTAATCACAAACGCATCGGCTATGGTGAAACTCGAGTCAGCCGTGTAGACTCGGGCGTTTTTGACGAGTAGATCAGCTTTTTTCTTCGATGTACAACCCGTAACGAGGGCCGTAAGGAGGAATATGAATACCAGTAAACGGTGCATAATGAAGTATAGATGAAAAAATGCAAGATAGTGAAAGTTGATAAGCTACAAGTCAATCGCAGATTGTCTTACTTTTGTCTTACTTGTGATTGTTAACCTGTATTCGATGAAACTCAGCAGTTGCCTTCTTTTTGCTTTACTTCCTTTTTCGGTCTTTGCTCAAGCCTATAAAAACCCTTTACAGCGTGCCCAGCGAAACGCCTATGTTGTGCAACAAGGGGAGGTAACCACTCTTCCACAGGTCATTGCAATGGCGTTGGAAAAGAACTACCAGATTCGGATTGCCCGCACTCAGGAACAGATCACGCAGTTCAATGCTACCTATGGCAATGCGGGTTTTTTGCCCGTTCTGACCGGCAATGTCAGTCGAAACAATAGTCGCCAAAATTTACAGCAGGAATATTTTTCGGCTCAGGCACCAACGAATGCCTATGGCGTATTGAATGCCAATACTGTAGTTGGGGTTAACCTGAACTGGACGATCTTCAACGGTCTTGGCATGTTTATTCTTTACGATCAGCTCGCAGAGCAAACCCGGCTTGCCGAAGTAACGACCCGCGCCAATGTCGAACAAACTGTTGCTAACGTAGCCACGGCCTATTACAATGTTGTTCGGCAACTGCAACACTTACTAACCTTACGGCAGGCACTTGATATTTCACGCGATCGGCTTGAACTGGCCCGCGATTCGTATGAGGTGGGTACACGCTCGAAAGTTGATTTTCTTAGTGCTCAGGTCGATTACAATACAGACAGTTCGGCCCTTCTAACCCAAACGCAGCTTTTGCAGGCGGCTAAAATTGGGTTAAATCAACTGCTGGTACGAGACGCCAATACGGAATTTGCTGTTCGCGATTCAATTATTGCCCGCAGTAATCTGGCCCTCGAACCACTCCGCGAATCGTTAACCAGTAATAACCCTTTGTTGATTGCCGCTGTATTCAATCGTCATATAGCTGATTTGAATATCAAACTGGCGAAGTCGCAGCAGTTGCCAACCGTGACGTTCCAGAGTGGATATAACTATACGTCTATCAATAACCAGAGTGGATTTGGGGTGAAATCGGCTAATAATACCACGCTTCTGTATAACTTACAGGCTTCTGTTCCCATTTTTAACGGGTTCAACCAGCGACGCCTTAATCAGGTAGCACGGGCAAACTCGGTCATTGCCGAATATCAGGAAGCTAACCAGCGGATTGTGTTGCTGACGGCTCTGGAACAGACGTACTCACAATATGTCAATAACCTTAATTTGCTGAATCTCGAAGTTTTGAATAACCAGCTGGCGAATCAAAACGTCGATATTGCATACGACCGATACCGAATCGGCAACTCTACCTTCGTTGAGTTTCGGGACGTGCAGAGCAACGCAATCGACGCACAAAATCGCCTGATCGAAGCTGAATACAATGCCAAAGCCGCTGAAATTGAGCTGTTGCGCCTGAGCAGCACCATCACCCGTGAACTCGGGCAATAGGCTAGTGTTGTAAAACAGTTACCGGATAGTCGTGTTTATTATTCTCCGGGCACAACGTATTTGCTGTCCGTTAGAGATTCATAATACGATGCCAGAGCCAATTAAGCCCTTTGACTGGGGGCGTATGTTCATTCATGATTTCCCGTTCACATACCTTGGTGAGGTAGCTTTTCGGACGGCTTTCATGTTCGTTATTCTGCTGACAGCCTTAACCGTGTCAGGAAAGCGGGAAGTACGCCAATTATCTATCTATGAACTGGTTTTGCTGATTGGGCTGGGTTCAGCTGCGGGCGATCCAATGTTTTATGACGACGTTCCTCTTGCGTCGGCGGTGGTTGTGTTTGTTGTCATGATGAGTTGTTATAAACTAGCTACATTTATCAGTGATAAGAGCAAAACGGTTCGGACTGTGCTGGAAGGAAAACCCGTTTATGTCATTGAAAACGGCCGTATTCTTACCCAGAATTTCGACCAGGAAGATTTAGGTCTGGACGATCTTTTCTCCGATTTACGAGTGGAAGGAATTGAGCAATTAGGGCAGGTGCGTACTGCAATTCTGGAGCCCAATGGACAACTTAGTGTTTTCCAGTTCGAGGCAGCGTCTGTTCAACCAGGGTTGCCTATTTTGCCCAAAGAGCTTAAAAAGCATACAGAACATATCGAGCAGTCTGGCAATTATGCCTGTTGTGCGTGTGGTAATGTACAGGTATTCAATGCGCCGACCGAGCAGGTAAGTTGTCAGCAGTGTAATAAAACTGGTTGGGTAAAAGCGTTCAAATAAGACTGATATAAAAAAACAGTGTCCTGGAAAGGCACTGCTTCTTTACACAGACTTAGGCTTCATGCCTACACAAACCTGGCCGTGTTAAGCGACCAGGTTTGCTGCTTTAGGATTTTTTACGACGGTTTTAATCTCATCTTTCAGGAATTTTAGCAACAGCTTTTCAATGCCATCGAGTCCATAAGGGCTGGTCTGTTTAAAGCGTGCTTTTTGTTTTATATACGGGTTAAGATCCTGACATTCATAGGCTTCCAGAACCTGCGGATGAACATAGTGTTTCCGGCAAACAGTGCGCGTGTTTCCCAACTGATGGGAAACTTCATCCAAAACGGTGTTCACGTTTTTCTTCAGCTCTTTTTCTGTTTCGCAGGGTTCCAGTTCAGCCAGCAGACGCAGGGCGTTGACAGTACCGGCCCAGGTACGGAAATCTTTTGCGGAGAAATCATCGCCCATCGTTTCGTGCAGATAGGCATTAACCATGCCGGAGTCTATAGGGTGACGGTCGCCGTTGTCGTCGAGATATTGAAATAACTCTTTACCCGGAATTTCGCGGCAGGCTTTCACCAAACGAGACAATCGACGGTCGTGGAGAGTAATGTCGTGATAAATTCCTTTTTTACCTTTAAAGGCAAATCGTACCTCCGGGCCTTCCAGTTTCACGTGTCTGTTTTTTAACGTAGTCAACCCATACGAGCCGTATTCCTTTTCGTAAGTGGCATTGCCCACCCGAATCAGCGTTTGTTCCATTACGCTCAAGGCAATGGCAATTACTTTCTCACGGGATAATTCTCTGGATTTTAGATCGTTTGCTAGGCGTTCGCGGAGCAGGGGCAGGGCTTCGCCAAACGCTTCCATCCGAAAAAACTTTGTCTGGCTCCGAATGGCATTCCATTTAGCATGGTAGCGGTATTGTTTTCGATTCTTGGTATCAATGCCTGTTGCCTGTAAATGACCATTTACCTTGGGGCTAATCCAAACGTTCTCCCAGGCAGGGGGTAAAATCAAGCTACGAATACGCGTCAGTGTGGTAGAGTCATCTACTTCATTGCCGTTTGGGTCGAGGTACCTGAATTGATCCTGATTCCGCTGACGTTTAATGCCCGGCATGGTATCATTCATATAAACCAGCCGGGCCGCCTTTGCTGTTTCGACCGGATCGTGGGCTAATTCCAATAAGTTCACGTTCGTTGAGTATGAGTTGTAATGAAAATGAGTGATTGAGTAACTGCTTTGACAAGCTATTAGTTAAGCCATTAGTCATTTTTTTACATTTATCAACTCAGGTCATCACCTCAGGTTAGGCTGCCGGTTCCCAACGCGCCAATCAGCAGCTTTACCGAAAAACCACAGGGCCATTGTGGTAGCGTAGTGATAAAAATCTATCGGATGAATGAAGCCGCTGAATTAATCGGCTTTTGTTGCCAATCCCATCATCATGGCGGCCAATACAACCCATAGCCCCCGCTTGTTTCGTTGAAGAAGTGAAAAAACTGCGAGCAGCATCAATACTAAAATACCCATTGAGGGGACAATGGGCGTGAAAACGCGCGCATCGGGAAGAAGAAGAGTAATAAACAGAAATAAACCGAAAAGCACCGTTGCTACAAAGGTGAAAAGCGGGATGATTCGTTGATTCAGCAAGGCATACACGGCGGTCACAACACAGACAACTCCCAGTGTATCAGATAATACGATCATGGAGTGATGCAGCGCATCTAGTGATTCATTGCCTAGGTATTGTAGAATACCAATTAAAGCTGCCACCGAGGTCGTGAGCAGAAAGAAACCCCATAGCAGCCGGTTAAATAGGGAAATGCGTCCAAAAAAGTGCCAGAACACTCCAACGCCCGCCCCGGCCAGAATGGAGCCGGAAAGGATGTGCGAAAAAATCATCACGTAATTTACGAAGTTTCGGCTACTTTTGCCCAACTTTTTAAAAGAGACAGGACTGCTGAACAAGAGAGGAAAGGGTATACTTATTGACCACCTGGTTCCTCTTTTGTCTAGTAAACTTGTATATAATTAACCGTATCGCCAACGATTTACAAACCGTCATGAGTGTTTTAGTCAACAAAGACTCCAAAGTTATCGTCCAGGGCTTTACCGGCTCGGAAGGCAGTTTTCATGCCCAGCAGATGATCGAATACGGCACCAACGTTGTTGGGGGCGTAACGCCCGGCAAAGGCGGCCAAACGCACCTCGACCGTCCTGTATTTAACACTGTTCAGCAAGCTGTCGAGCAGGCAGGAGCAAATGTCTCCATTATTTTTGTGCCGCCAGCATTTGCTGCTGATGCCATTATGGAAGCCGCCGAAGCTGGCATCAAGGTTATCATCTGTATCACCGAAGGCATTCCAACGGAAGATATGGTTGCCGTCAAAAACTATCTTTCTGATAAAGATGTCCGGCTGATCGGTCCTAACTGCCCTGGAGTTATGACAGCTGAAGAGTGCAAAGTAGGCATCATGCCAGGCTTTATCTTCAAAAAAGGCACTATTGGCATCGTTTCTAAGTCCGGAACGTTAACCTACGAAGCCGTTGATCAATTGACGAAAGCTGGTTTAGGCCAATCGACGGCTATCGGTATTGGAGGAGACCCAATTATCGGCACAACGACTCGGGAAGCGGTTGAATTGCTAATGAATGACCCTGATACAGAGGCCATTGTTATGATTGGCGAAATTGGTGGTGGTATGGAAGCCGAAGCCGCCCGCTGGATTAAAGCCGATGGGAATCGGAAGCCTGTAGTGGGCTTTATTGCTGGTCAAACTGCACCGAAAGGCCGCCGGATGGGTCATGCCGGGGCTATTGTTGGTGGAGCCGACGATACCGCAGCTGCCAAAATGGCTATCATGCAGGAATGTGGTATTCACGTTGTTGAATCTCCTGCGCTGATCGGCGACACGATGTTGAAAGCGTTAGGGAAATAAATTCAGCAAAGAGTGAAAGAGCGAGACCGGAACGCCGGAGCGGAACAAAGAGTGAAAAAGTATAGGCCAAGCTGGTTACAAATCAATTTGGTGTCATTTTTTTGCTCTTTACTCCGCTCCGGTGTTCCTGTTTCGCTCTTTTTCTTTTTGTCGGCTACCGCCCAACCCCGTGCCACAGGTATTGGACCGGAAGGGCGTTATTACCTCATCCACGATTTTCGGGATGACTTCCAGGTGTACGACGAAGGCGCAAAAGCCTACATTCCGTATATAATTGAACAACATGCCGACCAAACGGCACTGAGTGCCTATATCGACCTCGAAAGTAACCGGCACTACAGTTTGTTGATCTCGACCCGGCGAGATGGTTACCTGTTCATAAATGCCGCCCTCAAACGCAAACTTCGTGCTGATCGCTGGCAGGTACTTAGTATCGATAGTTTATTTCGGGTGTACCGCCAGCCAGAGATTTTCCTGACCATATATGGAGCACCGGGCCTTGATGATAAACGGCTATATATCGGGTATCCCAAGTCGGCTACTCAGAAGCAAGTCGTGCTGGGTGATGATAATTTGAGCGTACGGCCACGTCCGCAAACAATTTATGATAACTTTTTGAGTCTGGGCCTTCTGTTTTTATTGGCCACTCATGCTTTCCTGTTTGCTTTTTACCATCGGGCTTTTCTACGATTTTACAGTGTTCGTGATCTGGTTTCCTTCCGGGCACAAGAGGAGTCATTCCTGATCAATCGACCCTTGAGCAGCACGAACATGCTGTTCACGCTGAACGTTAGTTTTGTCATCGCCTACCTGATCGTTTTTGTACAGAGCCGCAACCTCGACGTGTTTGCCTCGCGTACTTTACTGCTTGGAGAACAGCATTTTGGCTGGCTGATTGGTGAGTTTTTGTTGCTGAGTGGAGTCGCGTTTCTGAGCCTCATTGGCAAGTATGTCCTCCTTGAGATCATGGGCGGTCTGTATAAATTACAGGCTATTATTCATGTTCATTACTTCAAAATTCTTCAGTCATCGTTGTTATTTTTCACCGCAATGGCCCTGTTGTTGTCAATTATAACCTTCAACATTCCGACACTTATGTGGGTGCCCAATATGTTACTGCTGCCTTTAATCGGGTTTTATCTGGCACGTCTGCTACTACTGTACCTTGTCATCCGAAGTTTAGAGCCTATCAAGAATCTTTATTTATTTTCGTACCTTTGTATCGTTGAATTGATACCACTTATAATTGGTTTGCGTTTCGCACTATAATCGTGAGTGGTTAGTGATAAGTTGGTTGTTTTTGAAAAATAGGTTACTTTGTTGAGTTGCCTGATATTGAACACAGCTGTTGAACCGAGTAGAGATTCAATGAACGAAACTAGTATGCAATCTACAGAAAACCGGCTCACGAAAGTAAACCGGCTGTTAGTGACCCAATCCCGACCCGCCGACGAAAAATCTCCTTACTTTGATTTAGTTAGCAAGTACAATCTTCAAATCGACTTCCGCCCGTTCATTCAGATTCAGGGTGAATCGTTTAAAGATTTCCGTCGTCAGAAAATTAATATCTTGGCACATACGGCTATAATTTTCACCAGCCGGAATGCCATTGATCATTTTTTTCGGATCTGTCAGGAGGGTCGTGTCGACGTGCCAGCGGATATGAAATATTTCTGTATTTCGGAGCAAACAGCCAATTATCTACAGAAATACATCGTCATTCGGAAGCGAAAAATCTTTAATGGGACTAAAACAGCTACCGAATTATTCGACTTGATCAAGAAACATAAGAACGAAAAATTCTTGTTTCCCTGCTCGAACATTCGACGCAATGATATCCCCGAGTTTATGGATACCAGTGGGCTTCACTTCACGGAGGCCGTTATGTACGACACCGTACCCACTGATCTGTCGGATCTGGATATTGAAAGCTACGATATTATTGCCTTCTTCAGTCCTTCGGGCGTCAGCTCGTTGATGAGCAATTTTCCGAACTTCAACCAAAACGGCACGCGAATGGCAGCCTTTGGTCCAACCACGGCCAGAGCAATCACAGAAGCGGGTTTGACGCTTGATATTGAAGCTCCTCTTCCCAACGCACCATCTATGACGGGAGCGCTGGACCTGTATCTAAAAAAGGCTAACAATCAATAAACCTTAACCGTTATACAAAGGCTGAATGCCGGAACCGAGTGTATAGCCTCACGTCCGGCATTTAGCCTTTATTTATGGGCCAATAATTTAGCCTTGCAGGCGTTTACAAGTAAACGGTGATATTGTTTACGGGAACGCTGTTCAATTTCCAATAGCTGTTCTGAATTTCGGTTAGGTCGTATGATTCGCACACTCTACGTTTTTGCTTTCTTATTGCTGACGATTGTTGCTCCAACCGCCTTTGCTCAGCAGGATCCACAATTTAGCCTGTATATGTACAACCCGCTCTATTACAATCCGGCTGCGGCTGGATCGGAGGGGGTGTCACGATTACAGCTTACACACAGGACACAGTATCTGGGGTATCAAACGGCCGGAACAGGCGACGGAAGCGCTGCGCAAAGCACCCAACTTCTGTCGTTTAATATGCCATTGGCTAAAATCAAGAGTGGCATTGGTATCTATGCCCTTAACGATAAATATGGTCCGTCGATCAACCAGGCTGTACAGCTGTCGTATGCATACCGTCTGGCTCTGAAAAATGGTACTCTATCTTTGGGTGTTCAGGCAGGAATGTTTAACCGGGGCTATGACTTTGACCAATTTCGTCCGAGCGATCCTGGCGATCCGCTGCTTGCCACCAAACGAATCAACCAATTCAAGCCTGATATTGGGGCTGGCGTATATTACAATACGACTGATTATTGGTTAGGTGTCAGTATGACACACTTAAACAAGGCCAAATACAGTTATATAGCAGACCGTACAACAGAGCCTTCTGACAGCAAAGCTTATCTGACCGCAGGTTACCGGCTGGGAATGGGTTACAATATTGATTTACAGCCATCCATATTGGTTCAGTATAGTACTGTTGCAGGTTTCCCCGGCTCTAACGTTGCCTTGAATTTATTAGGTACGTATGATAACCGAATATGGGCGGGCGTTGGCTATCGGCTTAAAGATGCTTTAATGGCTACGGTAGGGATTAATCTGATGCGAAATAACGCATTGAGGATTGGGTATTCACTGGACATCGTGACAAGCGGCACGCAGATCAAAAGTGCAACGTCGCATGAGATATTACTTTCTTATGCACTGCCCGCTCCTGATGTTAGAAAGAAGCCTATTATCAGGACTCCGCGTTTCCGTTATTAGGTAGAGAGAAGAAGTCTAAATTCTCAGATTAGAGGAAAGAAAATGCCTTTTTGGCAAAATTCTTGTTAGGCTGTTTGCAGGGAGAGCCTTATTTTTGACGAAAATGACGTTTGAAACGCTGCAACAACAATTTTAACAGAACTAAGTTCGTGTATAGAGTAGTATAGAAAATACGCTGAACCCGAATTTAACATACAATAACTAAACAGATTTTCGTTTTTAGTCTGGTCTCGCACAAGAAGAAGGTAAAAGTTCGACAATGATGAATTATAACTGGTTAACAGTCAACGCAACCCGGATAGTGATGGGCGCAGCAGTAATTCTGCTAATGCAAGGTTGTGGCTTTCTGAAGTCAAAATTTGGCGGTAAAAGTGGAAAAGGTGGCGATGTAGGCGTTACAAACGGTGAAATCACGGCTACCGGGCGTAAAGGCTGGAAACAACCAACTCCCTTTGGTATGGTACTCGTTCCGTCAGGGTCGTTTATTATGGGTCAGGCCGACGAAGATGTGGCCGCTACTCAAATCAACATGAACCGGCAGGTAACGATCAGTTCGTTCTATATGGACGATGCCGAAATTTCAAACCATGAATATCGGCAGTACGTCAATGCACTGATGGCTGATTCCGTTTCGACGCTGGGCGAAGAGGAAATCATGTCTAAATATTATCCCGACACGACTGTTTGGAAAAACGACTTTACATATCACAATGGTGATCCTATGCTGGAGCACTATTATGGGCACCCTGCCTTTGACACGTACCCTGTAGTGGGTGTAAGCTGGATCGCAGCAAAGCATTTCTGTAAGTGGCGTACCAATACCCTCGATGATTTCCGCACGAAAGATGGTGGTTATAAGTCATTTGGTTTCCGTCTTCCATCAGAGGCTGAATGGGAGTGGGCTGCACGAGGTGGAAAAAACGGAGCTAAGTATCCATGGGGTAATCCGTATGTCGCCAACGGCAAAGGTTGCTACCTGGCAAACTTTAAACCACAACGCGGTAATTTCGATGCCGACGGGTATCCATATACAGCGCCAGCAACGGCTTATAACCCGAATGACTATGGATTATACAACATGGCCGGTAATGTAGCTGAATGGTGCCGGGATGCGTATGCTGAAAATACCAACGCCATTGTTTGGGATATGAACCCAGATAACCAGAATGCCGATGAGCCTCGTAAAGTAGTTCGGGGTGGTTCCTGGAAAGATATTGCTTACTATCTGGAAACGGGCACACGTTACTACGAATACGAAGATCAGAAGCGTTCGTACATTGGTTTCCGTTGCATTATGGATAACCTGGAAGGGCGTACTGCATCGGGACGTGCCAGCAGCGGTAAGAGCAAGTCAAGTAAAAAATCTTCGGCTAAGAAAGCCTAAGTAGATAGGGGTTAATAAGCTCAGCGTCGGCACACATTATTAACAAGTACACTTACATAGTAAATTACCTATTCCAACCAACAATCGCTTACCATGGCAGCAGAAAAGTCCACGAGTTTCTTTTGGGATCGTTTAGTACCAACAATTTATAGTGCAGGTGCAGCCGTCGTTATTGCCGGGGCCTGGGCCAAGATTACGCACAACGAACAATTCGGCTGGTTGTTGACCGCCGGTCTTTTAACTGAGGTAGTTATTTTCGCTTTATATGCGGTTCAGAGCTTTACCATGCCAGTAACCGCTGGCGATGGATATGCCTGGGAACGGGTTTACCCTGAATTAGCCGATGATTTTAAGGGCGAAGCGCGGAAACCGGCTCCACAAGCCAATGGCCTGACCGGAAATATGGATCAGATGCTTGCGCAGGCTAAAGTTACACCTGATGTCTTTGAACGCTTAGGTTCCGGCTTTCGCAACCTGAACGATACCGTATCTAAACTATCTGATCTTACGGATGCAACGGTTGCAACCAACGATTACGCAAAGAACGTTAAATCGGCATCGAACTCGATTGGCGAAATGAATAAGTCGTATGGTACCGCAATCACAGCTATGAATTCGATGGCTGATGCAACAACGGATGCTAAAGACTATCGCGATCAGTTCCAGAAAGTGACCAAAAATATGGGTGCCCTTAACGCCGTATATGAGTTGGAGTTACAGGATACAAATAAGCACCTGAAAGCGATGAATGCTTTTTATGGTAGCCTGTCGGCCGCCATGGAGAACATGAGCGATGCCAGCCGTGACACGCAGCAGTTTAAGAATGAACTGGCTAAATTGACAGG
>CAXTJJ010000102.1:0-14162 GCA_964244155.1 uncultured Spirosoma sp. | reverse complement strand
TTGTTCTGATCAGTGAACGATACATCGGCGGCCCCTATGGTCAAAACATTCTTTGCGGTGGCTTCCGCCGGAATAATGTCATAGGCATCATTTCGGCTGCGATTCAGAGTGCTTTTTATTTCGGTGCTTTTCAAAAAATAAGGCGTTCCCGCTGGCGGTCCGGTTTCGCCATGTTTGTTATCTGCCGAGCGCACCATCAGGAAGAACGGATTAGTGTAGGCTATTCGGTCCAGATCGCGGGTATTGGCCGTGTAGAAACCGAAAAGGTAGTCTTCAGTTTCACTTATCGCCGTGTTGCCCCACCATTCCCACTTCAGGTTTGGGTCGGTGCCGGGGCGGGAGTCATTATAGATCCAGCCCACTACCGGGCCGTAAGAATGATTGGAAACGAGTAAGCCTGACGCAGCGGTAGTTAGCTCGGTTATATCGTTGGTGTAATCCCAAACCGAGAGTTGCGCTCCAAAAGCCATTCCCTTGGCCTGTGCATTAACCCCTTTTGCAATAAGCGTTCCTGCAAGGTGAGTAGAGTGATTACTAAGTGAAGTAAGGTTGTCTTTCTGATTGATTCTGGCAACGGGTCCACTAAACTCCTTGTGAGATACCAGCACTTTTCCACCATCCCACAACCCTAACCGGCCAGCCATCACCGCCGAACTGCCCGACAGAGCAATGGGCAGGGAGCCATTACCCTGGAGTGCCTGCGTTTGCGTTCCGCGTGCCGCTTCCACATTATGGAGCGTATAATAAACTGGCTGGCCAAACGCGTCGATTTCCTGAAGTTGAAAAATTCGTTGATTGGAATAGTTTTTGCTAACGGGCCAGCCCTTTTGCTTTGCCAGGCGAAGTGTATTCTCCCGGAGTGTATTATGACGTTCGGTTAGCTCCGTTTGCCAGCTTAACGGGGGTGTTTTAGAGAGAGTTTGGGCCTTGAGTTCTTCTCCTGTTCCAACCAGAAATGACAAAATGAGGTACCAAGCAACCAGAGAAAAAGCCTCTGGCATGCACTGTACCTCATTTTTAATACCTAAACTATGCCGATGTAGGTGTTGCAGAAAGGTAGTTGATTATTGCTTGCGAATCCGTTTGACCCGAACGCTTTGCGTTTGATCATCTTCCACAACTACAATAAACGTACCGCCCGGTAAGTCGGCCACATCAAAAATGGTTGAATAATTTTTTCCATCCCGCAGGAGGACGCCTGTACGGACGGTCTGGCCGTTCAAATTAGTCAAACGGACACTAGGCGATTTCGGTAAGGCAAGCGAAGCACCCAGCGAAACGGTTATCTGCCGTGTGGCCGGGTTTGGATAAACGACAAGGTTTCCATCGTCAGTAGTTGGTTCCGTAGCCAGAATAGTCAAGTATATATCGGTCGAGAGGGCGTCTCCGCAACCATTAACACTTCCTTTTACCGAGTATCGACCCGTTTGTACAACGGTATAGGTGGGTGTGGTTGCTCCGGCAATGGGCACGCCGTCGAGGAGCCACTGAATGTTGGTTGTAGCACTGGTCGTCAGTGTAAATCCATTGGCCGTGATAACCGGCGTCTGGGCCGTTTGAATAGTCACGTTTACTGTTGCGGAGTTAACCGGTAAACAATTATTAGCAACCTGTACAACATAACCACCGGCGGTTGAGGCCAGTAATGTGCTACTGGTAGCACCCGTAATGGCCTGTCCATTTCGGTACCATTGATACGTAAGCCCCGTCCCTGTATTGGCCTGAAGAATTACGCTCGATCCCTGACAAACACTCGTGGAGCCATTGGGCGTAATAACGGCTGTGGCGCCCGCTCCGGTTGTTGGCGTAACGGCGGTTCGCTGTGGGCTTCGGCAATCAAGCGCCCGAACACTCATATTATAAAAATAATACCAGGCTGTTTTTAGTGTATCGGTCGAGGTACCGTTATTAAATAAAGAACCCTTGATCGTGACGACAGGCTGACCGGATTGAGTTTTCAGTTGATACGGGAACGCGAACGTGCCCACGTTACTACGAAAAATGGATGCGCCATCGCCGTAATCAATCGTGATTTTATAGTCGCCCGCAGCTGGAATACGCAAATTCAGCGGATAGATGGCGCCCTGATCATCGGGATCGTCGGGATAGGTGCCGCCCGTCGACGTCGTCACGCTTTGGGTGCGTGTAGGTGTAACATCAAGCGTTACGCTCGATACCGCCGTGTTGTCGTACTTCCTGACGGTAAAGGTGAGCGTTCCGGCTGAGCCGATATACAGCCGGGCATTCTCGATCAACAGGGGAACTGCGGTTGTAATAAGCGGTGCGGGTTGGAAGCCCGTCCCATAGGTACCACCGCCCAGTGCACTCTTGCTTTCGGGCCCAATCGTTCCGGCAAACTCGTTGAGGGAAGCATAAAACTGACCGCTGGCCGGTATCGACTTGACGGCAACCTGGTTTCCGGCCGCCAGCAAATTGCCACCGGTGGGGGCATCGTACCAGAAAGCCGTTCCCCCACCAATATTCCGGAGCGAAATTGTCGTATCGCTCCCGCAGCGGGTAACAGAAAATAGACCGTTGGCAGGCGTAGGTGCTGTGGCGCGGGTGTCGGTAATTGTGTTATTGGCAGAATTCTGATCGCCGTTGAGGCCTGCGGTTACCGTAAAACGGTACGTTTGGGCTGCTGCCAATGAAACACTGGCGGGTAATTTCAGCGAAACAGTAGCATCCCGGAAAGCCACAATTCGATTTATAGTACCGGTGAGCGTCGTTACTTCGTTGTTGTTAGCATCGGTGATTTTAACACTGACCGGAACATTGGTTTGGCTGGCCGTACCATAGTTGTGTAGCCGAACAGAAACCGTTACGTCGGTGCCCGTTTGCCCGCAGAAGTTTGTTTCGGGCGAGAGCAGGGCCGATGCGCCTATATCATTGGTCGTTTGCACCACATTCAGGACATAATCCTGTGTTTCGCCATTGCCGTAACTACCACACGAAACAACTGCCGATGGGTCGGATGTTTCAACGGCTACAATCCGGAGACGCACATTCTGCGCCGTTTGAACGGTGGTCGGAATGGCTATCGTTGTGATAAACTGCGCCGAGTTCGACAACACGCCCGATGTTGCCAGTGTTTCACCCGCGTCATCGAAGCTGCCGTTCTGATTCCAGTCGGCAAAGGCTTTTACGATGACGTTTTTGCTGGCTCCACAAGTGCCCAAAGATACCGTCAGCGGAATCTGCTGCCCGGCCTGTACGGTGGCTACGGATTGCGAGAAATCATTGTAAGACGTACAACCGCTTGCCCCCGCCTGATTGATACTACCGAACTGAACCTGATTTATTTTGGTATCGGCGGTAGAACTTGCGCCCGATGCACAGTAGGCTTTCCCGCCAACTCCACTGACGAGCAACGCATAATCCTGCTTTGCACCACTTAAAGTACCTTTGTTGGTAATGGTGATGGTGTAAGATCTGCCCGGCACTGGGTTGGAAATCAGCACCTGCTCAACGTTATCGCGAATGTTATCACCCCGAGTAGCTGCTGCCGATGGGTTATTGGGGTCCAGAATCCAGGGTAGGATAGTGGCCTGACCATCGCTGATGCGCAGATCGAGATCATTGACAAGTTTAGGCGTCCGATCATTTAGGGACGCTGCCGATGCCACGCTGGCTGTTCCGGCGGGGTCTGTCCAGCAAATGGTAGACACCAGCGGTCCAAGTCCTGACGCCACCACCGTGAGCGAGTAGGGTTCAGCCTGGTTCAGGGTACGTTCATCGAGCAAATGGTTCTGGTTGCTGTTCAGAATGACTTTACCGGCCTGTTCGGCGTTCAACAGCCCCCAGCCAAACTGGTAATCGGGACCGAGCGTAGTGCCCGCTTCATCGGCTGTATGAAGGGCCAGTCCTTTTAAAGTCGACGACCGCAGGTATTTCCCGCTGTTACGCTGTGCGTAGAGTTCCTGTAAGAGCAGGAGCGTACCGGCCACGTTGGGTGAGGCCATCGACGTGCCATCATACACGACATAAGCACTATCACTTTCGGAACTTGACGATAGAATGCCCACGCCTATTCCCGCAATATCAGGTTTGATGCGTCCATCATCGGTTGGTCCCCAACTCGTAAAGTCGCTTAGTGGAACATCTGCCGATTGGTTGTATCCATAGTTTAAGTTGCCAACGGCAGCTACTGAGAGAATATTTTTTGCATTACCATAGGTACTGATCTGGTCGTAGCCTTCCTGATCCTGTCGAGGTGCTGTACTGGTCACATTACTTGTTCCCAAATAATAAGGCTGGCCAGCGCCGGGCCCATCAGAGCCGTGGCTGTTTCCTCCCGACTTAACAATCAGGTAGTAAGGCGCGTTTTGAGCAATTTTGTCCCATGAAACCGTGGTGGCATCGTAAAAGCCAAACTTGTAATCTTCTGTTTTACTGATTGTTGTATCGCCCCACCATTCCCATTTGGTCGCTGTTGTGCGAGTATCGTTATACACCCAGCCTGCATTGGAACCATACGAGTGATTGGATACCAGTAGATTAGGCGAAGCACTGCTCATTTCGGTTACGTCACGACTGAAGTCATAGGCGCGCAGGTTTGCCCCGAAGGCCATCCCTTTGACATCCGGGTTAACACCAGCCGCAATCATAATACCAGCAACGTGGGTCGAGTGACTAACCAGCGTCGTGGAGCCATCAACCTGCACAACGCGGCTGCCGGTGCCATTGCGAAACTCAACGTGGGTATCGCGCACTTTGCCGCCATCCCAGACACCAAGCTTATCGGTTAGCGTACTGCCCGAGAGCGACACGCCCAGGCTACCGCCTGCGTAAAGTGAATTGGTCCGGGTGCTTATGCCGGCCTTCGTGGTGCTATAGGTAGCATCATAAATAAGTTCGCCAGTGGGGCTGATTTCGCGCAACTGCACAACCCGACCAGAAGGCGAAATTTGTTGAACGGGTCGATTGAGTCGCTGGGCTACAGCTACGGCGGTGCGGTAGTTATCGGTTTGAATCTGCTCAATCGTTTTTTGCAGTGCTTTTTGCTGCGACCGTTGCAAACTACTGTACTGAGGTAATGATTGAGCGGTCAGAAATGTGGAAGCGGTTATACCCAAAAGAAGGGTTAACCAGCCTGTGCGAGACCATAAACGTTGAGACATATAAAAGTAAAATAGGGTCGATACAGTACCAGCTATGATTATATATTCAGTACGAAAAAGAAAGCATTTCTGTTGCGTAACCGGGCTACGAGGATGGTTGTTTTATTGGATTTTTAATGTGGCAGCCTCCCGCCATATAAAGGATAGTAGGTAACATAAACATGATGACTTTAATGGCGCGAGGCTCTGGCCTTGTGTCTACTATTCTCCGTCCTCTGGCCGGTTTACTGATACATTTAAAATATACCGGCCGGAGGCCGGAGAATAGTAGACACAAAGCCAGAGCCTCGCGCCATCAGACAAACTCTTGCAAATCAATTTATTGTAAAAATTTAATCTCTTTACAATTAAACGCTTAGCTGCGTAACTTGTCATACGCCCATAGCCAACTGATTGACAGGTATGGATAAACTGACAAGACAGCAACAGGCCCGGTATCTTTTTGCCAGAGCGGGTTTTGGAGCTACTCCCGCTGAACTGGACGACGCGTCGCGGAAACCACTACGCAAAGTGGTCCGGCAACTATTCAGCGACAGCAAAGCCGTTTCTGAATTGAGCATTGTGAAGCCCGACGAAAACGAAACAAAACAGCAACTTAAAGGGCTTGTTCGCGATGGGCAACTTGATAAAGACATGCTGAAAGAGCGCATTCGGGATAATGCCGAAAAAGTGCGCGACCTCAACCTGCAATGGCTCGACCAGATGGTCACCGGCAGAGCGGCTCTGCGTGAGAAAATGGCCCTGTTCTGGCATGGGCATTTCGCCTGCCGGGCGCAGGGCCGCAATCCACTTTTTATGCAGCAGTATGTCAACACCCTTCGGCAACATGCATTGGGAAAACTGGGCGACTTGCTCATGGCGGTGTCGAAAGAACCGGCCATGCTACAATTCCTGAATAACCAGCAGAATCGAAAAAATGCGCCAAACGAAAATTTTGCCCGTGAGGTAATGGAGCTGTTTACGCTTGGGCGAGGTAATCATTCAGAGCATGATATTAAAGAAGCCGCTCGTGCATTTACGGGCTGGCAGTTTACGCCCGAAGGCCAGTTTATATTTCGGGAGCGGATTCACGACGAAAGGGAGAAAACTATTTTCGGTAAAACAGGTGTCTTTAAAGGTGAAGATGTTATCGTGATGTTGCTGGAAAATAAGCAAACGGCCCGGTTCATCACCGCGAAGATTTACCGCTTTTTTGTGAACGAAACCGAAGATAAAAAACGGGTCGATGCCCTGGCCGACCAGTTCTATAAGAGTGGCTACGACATTTCGGAGTTAATAGAGACGATTTTCACATCCGATTGGTTCTACGACCCGAAGAACATTGGAGCGCACATAAAATCGCCGGTGGAGTTGTTGGTTGGGTTGCGCCGTACGCTGGGTGTACAGTTCGATCAGCCGCAACCGCAGATTTTTGTGCAGCGAACGCTGGGTCAGTTGCTGTTTTATCCGCCAAACGTAGCGGGCTGGCCGGGGGGTAAAAATTGGATCGACTCATCGAGTCTGCTTTTTCGGATGCAGTTGCCCAACTTCATCCTGAAAGCCACCGAAGTTACTGTCCAGCCAAAAGAAGATGGCGACGTAAACACGCAATTATTGGCCCGACGCGGCAATGCGAAGTTTCGCACAACCGTCAACTGGGCCGATTTTGAAAACGCCTTTACGAAATTGTCTGATACCGAACTACTTGATTCCATTGCTGCTGTTTTGCTGCCCTTTCCGCTTCGTCCAGACCAACGCACCTTACTCGAACGTCAAACAAAATCCGGTCAAACTCGCCCCGAACGTATTCACATGCTAACGGCGGCACTCATGAGTTTGCCCGAGTATCAGTTAACATAGTGGAGTGAGTAAAGTAGGTGCAGTGGGGGCGTGAGTTGGCTTCGACACGACCTAATTAACTTATTCTACCTACTTTACTAATTGACTAATAATGAACCGTAGAAACTTTCTCAAACAATCGGCTTTCACGACGGCGGGGACGATGCTGATTCCGCACTTTCTGAAAGCTTACGAATCGCAGAGGCTGGGGAAAGGCCCGGCTTCAAATGGCAAAATTCTGGTCGTTGTCCAGCTGTCAGGGGGAAATGATGGCCTGAATACGGTGGTGCCCTACCGAAACGATATTTACTATCGGGAACGACCAACAATAGCCATCAAACCCGAAAAAGTCCTTCAACTGAATGACGAAATTGGTCTGCATCCAGCTATGGGTCCGCTGAAAGCCCTGTATGACGAGGGTTTGTTGACAGTTATCAATAATGTTGGCTACCCTAACCCCGACCGGTCGCATTTTCGGTCTATGGACATCTGGCAAACGGCCAGCGATGCGGATACATACCTGAATAGCGGCTGGGTTGGGCGGTATCTGGATGCATCCTGCACAGGTAAGGCGCAACAGCCATTTCGTACCATTGAGGTAGACGACACGCTGAGTCTGGCCATGAAAGGCAACGCCTTAAACGGACTGGCGGTGCTTGATCCCAAAAAGCTATACAACCAAACCCGAAGCGGGTTCATAACGGGCCTCAGTAAAGAACAGGCAACTACTCAGGGGGCACACGAGCCGGATTCGGTGGCTTACCTTTATAAAACACTGGCCGAGACGGTATCGTCAGCCGATTATGTTTATGAGAAAGTAAGCCGAACGAATCGCCCTGTTTCCGGGTCGCTTTCCAGTATCCCGCTAACAACCTATCCGAATCACGAACTGGGTAATCGACTCAAAACCGTCTCGCAACTGATCCAGTCGGGGGTAGAAACAAGCGTTTACTATGTCTCCATTAGTGGATTCGATACGCACATCAATCAGCCGGGGCAACAGGAGCGGTTATTGGGCCAATATGCCGAAGCTGTTGGGGCGTTTATGGCCGATCTGAAAACCGCTGGGCGGCAGAATGATGTGTTGCTGATGACGTTTTCGGAGTTTGGCCGACGGGTGAAACAGAATGCGAGTAACGGTACTGATCATGGCACTGCCAATAACGTGTTCCTGATTGGGGGTGGATTACCCTCCCGGCGCGTCCTGAACGAAGCCCCGAACCTGGCAAAACTGACAGACGGTGATTTGACCTACTCAGTCGATTTTCGTCAAATCTATGCGACGCTTCTTCACGACTACCTCGGTGCCGACGATGTCGCCATTTTAGGCCGAAAATTTGACGGGATAAAGATTGTGTAGAAATATAACCAGCTTTTGGTTTCGTTACTACTCGAAAATAAGGTTTTTGTCATTCCGGCAACGGAGGAATCTCAGAGTTTCCTATAAGGTGAGTTTAAAATGCCTCCGTTTTCGGAATGACAAAAACCGTCTTGCCGTTTTTTAAAGGGGAAAAGGCCGAGCCAATTTCTATAATGAGTAAAGGTGACGGATTCAGTACCGGAAGAAAAAATTAGTTGCCATACGGCCAGAATCTGCGGTAAACTCCGTTATTTCGCAGAGAGTCAATTTACAATCGTCTGAATGGTAGGTATCATTATGGGCAGCATCTCTGATCGAAAGATCATGCAGGAGGCCGCCGACATATTAACGGAGTTGGGTGTGGTATGGGAAATGGATATTGTATCGGCCCACCGTACGCCCGAAAAAATGGTTGAGTACGCAAAGACGGCCCACCATAGAGGACTGAAGGTTGTTATTGCCGGAGCAGGCGGAGCCGCTCATTTGCCCGGTATGGTGGCATCGTTGACCATACTGCCTGTCATTGGGGTTCCTGTAAAATCAAGCAATTCAATTGATGGCTGGGACTCTGTTCTGTCTATTCTTCAGATGCCCGGTGGTGTGCCGGTGGCGACAATGGCACTCGATGGGGCTCGTAATGCTGGCATTCTGGCTGCACAGATTGTTGGTACGTTTGATGAAACCGTGGCCAACAACCTACGCCAGTTCAAAGAGAATTTAAAGGAAAAAGTGGCTGACATGAGTCGCCAGTTAACCACACCCTAACCCAATACATTTACGTTATGGATGCCGAAAATCAATCATCCAATCCGCGCCCGTCTGGTAGTTCCAGCCTGCCCATGATTACGCTTGTTGTTTTAGTGGGGCTGATTGCCGCCTTGCTTTACATTGGCTATGGATACGTTACCGATGATACCAATGGTTCCGATGAGTTGACCAACGTAGCACTCGATACGGCTTCGCAACAACCGATCTCGCAAAACGATCCCGAAATGCTGATGGCGCCCGAAGAGAAAGATACCTCGTCGCAGCCAGCCCCGGTCGACTTGTCGCAGGCGACACCCCCTGCCGATGCACCTGAGGCTAACGCTAAAGCAGAAGAAGTTGCCGAAGACAACCGCGAAACAACTGATGGTAAACCCGCTCCGGATGAAAAGCCAGTAGCAAAGCCTGTCGCTGAAAAACCGAAAGCGGAGAAGCCCGTCGAAAAACCAAAGGTTGACAAACCGGCTGAAGTCAAACCTAAAGTGGCTGTCGAGAAGGTGAAAATTAAACCGGGGGGCGTTGCGAGCAAATATACGGTTGGCAGTGGCGAAACTTTTTATGGCGTGGCGAATCGCTACAACATGAAAATCAATACGTTAAAAGCGCTTAATCCCGGTGTGTCGGAGAGCGATATCAAAGCGGGTGTGACAAAGCTCAACGTGAAGGTGATGGCCGTCCATACGGTCGGACCGGGCGATGTGCTTCGGGTTGTAGCCCAGAAATACGGCGTTAGCAAAGAGGCTATTATGCGCGCTAATCGGAAAGATAAAGATATAGCCCAGCGGGGCGAAAAGTTGATCATCCCGTTTCCGGATAAGCAATAAGAGGAAAGGAGGGGGACGAGAGGGAGTAAAGGATTGGCGCATTGCGCCAATCCTTTACTCCCTCTCGTCCCCCTCCTTTCCTCCTTTATTTTCTTTCATACACCAACCCTATCGTAAACCGAAAGTCATTGTTTTGCCGACCAGGCACGACCAGGCTTTCGTAGGCGTTGGCTACCGTTGTGCGTAGGCTAGTGGCCGAGGTCAGTTTTATCTGAACGCTTAGGCTGGCATTCCACCGAACGTTATACTGACCCAGCGCAGGCTGGTAAAAAGCGGTATGTGTAACAACAAAGCGATCCTTGCCAAAAGTATATTCGCCAAATAAGCGCACCGAGTTACGGACGATGTAAATGTCTTCCAGTTCGAGGAAATCAGTGTTTTCGTTCATGATAACATCGGTCACCGAGATATAGGCTCGTTTTTGATTCAAGAGCTTATAGCCAATGCCCCCTGCCGCCGTCCAGCGTTTATTAATCTGCCGGAGGTTACTTCGTTCATACGATCCAAACGCTAAGTAATAGAGTCGTTTTTCGTAGCGATAGGTGGTTCGAAAATCCCCAAACCATTCTCGTTCTGCCAACAGTCCATTCTGTTTGCCATAAACAAAGGACGGGTTACTCGATAATTTGAAATAATGACTCAGTTCGTAGTCCAACGCGCTGGTGAGTTGCAGCAGCGTACGATTAACGTTCCCCGATGTAACGGTACCATCGGCAGTAAAACGATAGCGAAAAATATGCGTTTGTACAGGAGCAACTGTGTCTTTTTTGACCAGCGCTGGCTTTTGCAAACTGATTTTGTTTGAGTCAACCGGCGTTTTTGCTTTGGTACTATCGGGTGTAGGCGTGGAGGGGCGAAGCGGGTCGGGCTGCTCAACGATTTGAGCAAATAAGGTAGAGTGGATGCTGAGGAAACAGAAGATAAGGCTAAGTAACGAAAGGCTTTTCACAGATTGTTGAGTTGTTGAGGGCGCAACTTAGAAAAAAAAGATACATTTGACCTTGACCAATCGGTCAACTTATCCAATAGCCGACTACTCAATCACATCGTTTATCATGACTCGCTGGGGAATTTTAGGACCGGGCCGCATTGCCCATAAATTTGCACAAGACCTACTTACGCTGCCTGATGCGCAACTGTATGCCGTTGCTTCAACAAATCTCCAGCGTGCTCAGGAGTTTGCTCAGGCGTACAATGCCCCACACGCTCTTGGTTCGTATGAAGAACTACTCACCCTGCCCGATTTAGATGTTGTTTACGTAGCCACGCCCCATACCAAACATCACGAAAATGCCCTTTTGCTACTCAATGGAGGGGTTTCGGTGTTGGGCGAAAAACCATTTGCCATGAACGGTGAACAGGTTCGGGAAATGGTCGATCTGGCACGCACCAAGGGTGTATTTTTGATGGAAGCACTCTGGAGCCGGTTCATGCCCGGTATTGAAAAAGCACTGGAACTCGTTCAGTCAGGGGCTATCGGTAACGTGGTTTCGGTGAAAGCAGATTTTGGTTTCAAAGCCCCTTTTTCGCCAGCAGGTCGACTTTTTGACAAAAAATTGGGCGGGGGCTCCTTGCTCGATATTGGTATTTACCCGCTGTTTTTGTCTTACCTGATTCTGGGAAAACCCACAACGGTGAAAGCAACCGCGAAGTTTGGCTCCACTGGTGTCGATGAGCAATGCGGTATGGTGTTGAGCTACGCCGATGGACAATTGGCTTTGCTGGATAGTACGTTACTGGCTAAGACCGACTGCATTGGCCTGATCCAGGGCGAAACAGGGCAGATTCGTATTCAGAGCCGTTTTCACGAAACCATGGGCCTTTCACTCATTCCGTCAGAAGGCGACCCAACCGAATTCGATTTTACCCGCACTACCCACGGCTACGACTACGAAGCCCGTCACGTCATGCAGTGTTTAGCGGAAGGCAAAACCGAAAGTCCACTCTGGTCGCTCGACGATAGCCTGAACCTGATGGTGCTACTAGACGCCGTTCGTGCCGAAGCGGGAATTGTATATTAAAGGGGAAGAGGAAAGAGAGGGAACAAGAGGAGGAAGAAAGGGAAGAGAAGATCATGGTTTTAATCTTCCTTTCCTCCCCCTCCTCCCTTTCTCCTTCCTCTCCCCCTCCTCCCTTTCTTCCCTTTTCTCCTTACCTTTGCGGCATGACAGATCGCTATGCCCAGCGCGGAGTTTCCGCCAGTAAAGAAGACGTTCACAACGCTATTGCCCAACTCGACAAGGGACTGTTTCCAAAAGCTTTCTGTAAAATTGTGCCCGATACGCTGGCTGGTGATCCAGCCTATTGCACAATCATGCATGCCGATGGCGCCGGGACGAAGTCGGCACTGGCGTACCTCTACTGGCGTGAGACCGGCGATCTGAGTGTGTGGAAGGGCATTGCGCAGGATGCAGTTGTCATGAATACCGACGATCTGATTTGTGTCGGCGCAACCGGTCCTATGCTTCTGTCCTCGACCATTGGGCGAAATAAAAACCTGATTCCGGGGGAGGTTATTGCCGAGATTATAAACGGCACGGAAGAGGTGTTGCAGATGCTGCGCGATCACGGCATCGAAATTTACAGTACCGGTGGCGAAACCGCCGATGTAGGTGATCTGGTTCGCACCTTGATTGTCGATAGCACGGTTATTGCCCGGATGCGACGCGATCAAGTAATCAGCAACGATCGGATTCAGCCGGGCGATGTGATTGTTGGCTTGGCGTCTTTTGGGCAGGCATCCTACGAAACAACGTACAATGGCGGTATGGGCAGCAACGGGCTTACCTCGGCCCGCCACGATGTGCTAGCCCATTATTTAGCCAATCAATACCCTGAAAGCTTCGATCCAGCCATTGATAAGTCGTTGATTTATAGTGGTTCCAGGAAGTTGACGGACACCGTATCAAACGTTCCGGCTGGTACGACAGTGGGTCAGCTTATTCTCTCGCCTACGCGTACCTATGCTCCCGTAGCTAAGGTGCTACTGGATGAACTTCGTTCGCAGATTCACGGCATGGTCCACTGTTCGGGAGGAGCACAGACCAAAGTGCTGCATTTTGTGGATAACGTGCATATTATTAAAGATAACCTCTTCCCAATCCCACCTTTGTTCCGACTGATTCAGGCTGAGAGTGGTACAAGCTGGCAGGAAATGTATAAAGTCTTCAACATGGGCCACCGGCTGGAAGTGTATTTATCGGAAGAAAATGCACAGCGCGTCATTGAAATTTCTCAGTCGTTTGGTATCGACGCGCAGGTAATCGGGCGGGTAGAAGCCTATGCGGGTAAGCAAGTGACGATTCAGAGCAAAGTGGGTCAATTTGTTTATTAGGTGACTTATTGATTTTATAAATACATTGCAGGTAGAATATGTGTTCGACACGTGCCGCCTGCCATGAAGAGAATCTATATAATTTGTGCGCTTGTCTGCTTTCTTTACGTACCAACCGTTCGTGCACAGACGACTCCTTTTGTTGCTGGCTGGAGTTTTGAAAATACGGACAATGGTACCTCATCGAGCGGGTTAGTAGCCGCTTCTTCCTTTAGCTATTCCGGTGTCAATAAAACGCTGGGTGCATTCTTCGCCGGTTATGTTGGGCTGGGCAATAGCATTCAACATTGGTCGACTACCGGCTGTAACAACAGCGAATACGTCGAATTTTCGGTACAGCCCCAGGGTACAGCCAAAATTACACTTAGCTCACTGTCATTTGCATTTTCCCGCTCCACGGATGGCCCAACACAGCTGATGGTGCGGTCGAGTGTGGATGGGTTTAGCAGCGATCTTTTTTCCCAGGCTATAACCAACAGTTATCAGATTGCGTCAATCACATTGAGTAATCCTGGTTTCAGTAATCGGGCAGGTTCGATCACGTTCCGAATATATGCTTGTTCGGCTGTCAATACAGGTGGAACACTCAAACTGGATGAGGTCCGGATCAATGCTACCGTGCTTCCGGTTACGCTACTCTCCTTTAGGGCCCAGCCCGAAGGCGACCGCGTTCAACTGGCCTGGGAAACAACATCTGAGTACAACGCCGACCGGTTCGTCGTAGAACGAAGCCGCGATTTAAGCGAATATACCGCTGTTGGCGAAGTAGCCGCCAAAGGCAATGCCGATTCCAGGCAGCACTATGGACTGACTGATGTAAATCCGCAACCCGGCATAAATTATTATCGCTTGAAACAGATTGATCGCGATGGTACTGCGTACTATGTCCAACCTATATCGGTTATACTGAGAAATAATGAGCCGGCTATTACCGTGTATCC
>CAXTJJ010000101.1:0-14255 GCA_964244155.1 uncultured Spirosoma sp. | reverse complement strand
GAAATTAACGGGTCTAAGCTGGCGGGTACAAGGTACTTTGAAGCGGTCGGGTTATGTAAAAACGCCCAATTACTACCTCGAAAATACCAGCTATCAAGAGAACAATTTCTCGGGCGATCTGCATTATGATCATCGGCATGTTGGCGTTGAGGTGTTCTATAGCCGGTTCGATACAAAAATTGGTCTGTTTACCGGTGCCCAGGTGGGTAGTTTGGCTGATTTATACACCGCCATTAGTCGCCCGGAACCGCTTGTACAACCGGGTTTTTCATACGCGCTCGACCGCCCTTATCAGGCCGTACGGCACGATCTATTTAAAGCAAAGGCGCATCTGCATTTGCGTGGGGGCGGCACGCTGACCGCAACTTTTGCCCGACAGCAAAACGCCCGGAAAGAATATGATTACGTCTCGTTTAGTGGCATCACAACGCCCGAATTGTTCCTCAAACTCACTACCCATACCACCGATCTGGTTTGGGAACACGCGCCTGTAAAAACGAAAGGGGGGGCGGGCCAGTGGTCGGGGAGCGCGGGTTTCAATGGTATCACGCAGGGTAACGTGCGGCAATACCTGTTTCTGATTCCTAACTTCCGGACTTATGGTGCGGGGCTGTTTGCCATCGAACGCTATGCCATAGGCCGCCTGACGCTGGAGGGCGGCCTGCGATACGATTACCGCTGGCTCCGGGCTTATTTTCTGGATGAAGTCACAAAGCAAACCTACAGTCAAACTCACAGTTGGCAAAATGCCAATGTCTCGCTGGGTGCCGCGTATCAACTGCGGCCTGACTTGACCCTGACGGCCAATTTCAGTACGGCCTGGCGTGCGCCCAACGTGGCCGATCTGTATTCGAACGGACTGCACCAGAGTGCCGTTGCTTACGAACGGGGTAATCCAAACCTGCAACCTGAACAGGCATATAACGGGAACCTCGTGCTGGCGTATGCGGGTAAACGGCTGAGTGGCGAAATTGGGGTTTACAGCAACCGAATCGACAACTATATTTATTTGAAACCTGATTCAGTGCCGGTGGTCCGGCAGCGGGGGGCATTTCCATCGTATACATACGCGCAGGTACTGGCCACGTTTCGGGGCGTCGATGCAGCGCTGACCTACAAGATCACCAACCGGCTTTCGTTCACAACAAAGAATTCAGTCTTATTCGCCTACAACCGAACTGACCACGATTATCTCGTTTCTATTCCGGCCAATCGTTCCGACAACAGCCTGCGTTATGACTGGGAAACGGTGGGCAAGCTATCTAAACTGTACGTCTCGGTAAGTGGCCTTTATGTCGCCCGGCAAAATCGGGCTCCCTCGGTAACAACCCGGCAGGAAAGCGGAGCAATCATTTTCACCGGTGATTTTGCCCCACCGCCACCTGCTTATTTTCTGGTAGGCGCCGAAGCGGGTTTTCAGACTCAACTTGGCAGGCAACCGCTGAGCATTAGCCTGAGCGGGACTAATCTTGCCAATGTGGCTTATCGGGATTACCTGAACCGGTTCCGGTATTTCGCCGACGAGCCTGGCCGCAACATGATGCTCAAAGTCAAACTGCCATTGGTATTGGCAAAACGTTCATAAATGGCTTACAACCCAGCTTTTTTAATTTAAATCTCAACCAGAATGAATTACATGACAAAGTCCTTCGGATTACTTGGATTGATAACCCTGTTGGCGATTGGCTGTTCAAAAGACGAACAACATGTGGCCCCCACCGACGACAATGAAGCCATAACGACGGTCACGCTCAGACTGATCAACAAAGCAGTATCGTCGGATACAATTACGGCTACCATCGAGAATTTGACTACAAACGCCGATTTCAGTAAGGCGACACTCAACTTAAAAGCCAACACAATCTATACCGGAGCCATCACCTTGCTCGATAAGACGAAAACGCCCACGCTCGACGCAACAGAAGAAATAAGAGAAAAGACGAATGAACACCTGTTCGTATATACCCCAAGTACCGGCTTAGCCTTGACCATCACGCTTACCGATAAGGACACAAACCCGGCACCGGGGCCATTTCCTGTAGGCTTAATAACCGAAATGAAAACGGGGACTGCCGGTTCGGGCAAGTTGAAGGTGGTTTTACGGCATCAGCCCAACGTAAAAGATGGGACATCCGCCCCCGGCTCATCTGATTTAGATACTGATTTTCCGGTGACGATTCAGTAACGCCAGACAGCTGGTAACGCATAGAGGCCCGGCTTACGTTTAACTTTAGCCGGGCCTCTATGCATTGCCGAATTGTAGATCGATAAACCAAAAAGCCCCATTTGCATGAACAAATGGGGCTTAGTTACTATGTAGCGGGGAGCAGGATCGAACTGCCGACCTTAGGGTTATGAATCCTACGCTCTAACCATCTGAGCTACCCCGCCGTTTCGTTTCACAAAAGTAAGGAAAAAACCGCTTGAAGCAAAAAAAGTCGTTGACATACGAAAAAAAAATCGTTTACCTTTGCCAATGACCCCTTTTCCTAAAGGAGAAAAATTATGGAGAAATTTAAGTTTATTGCTGAATACGAACTTCGGGCATCTCCCAAAATGCTGTTTCCTTACATTAGCACCGCTTCTGGTTTGTCGCAGTGGTTTGCCAGTAAGGTAAATACAATGCCGGAACAACGGCTTGATTTTCAATGGGACAACGAGAGCCATATTGCTCGCCAGGTTTCCATGCGACAAAATAAAGGTGTACGCTTTGAATTTCTGGACACAGATGAAAACGGTAACGATAATAATTATGTAGACTTTCGGGTCGATCAGAGTGAACTGACCCAATCGACCTTTTTGCGAATTACCGATTACTCGTCTACTGCCGATGAAGAAGAGCTTCAGGACCTCTGGGATGGACTCATGTATAAGCTAAAAGAGATCGTTGGCAGTTAAAAATCGTTAACGGTGGGTGTAAAATGAACCATGTACCGCACTGAATTTGTACTAGATTTAGCGTAGGACTGGTACACACGTAGCTCTCGGAATTCCGCTCTGTACCTTTATATCCGGGGCCGCCCCTGCGGTACATCAGCATGAAGAAAATAGATAAGTTAGTACTCGGCTCGTTTTGGGGGCCGTTTTTTTTAACCCTGGGCGTCGTCATCTTTATCTTCCTGATGCGGCTGCTCATGTTTTATATCGACGAGTTCGTCTCTAAAGACCTCGATCTGGCCACTTTCGGCCGCCTTCTTTTCTACTTTGCTTTACTGACCATTCCAACGGCTTTGCCACTGGCTGTCCTGTTGTCATCCTTAATGACGTTTGGGAACCTGGGTGAATTTTTTGAACTGACAGCCCTCAAAAGCGCAGGAATTTCGCTGACTCGGGCCATGCAGCCGCTGCTCATCGTTGCCATTGGCATCAGCGCTTTCTCGTTCTGGTTCAATAACTCCGTAGCACCCTGGGCTAACCTGAAAGGGTATAGCCTGCTGTATGACATCAAAACGGCAAAAGCTACCCTTAATTTAAAAGAAGGTATTTTCTATAATGATTTGCCGGGCTATAGTATTAAAGTAGACCATAAAGTTAAGGCCGACAAAAACAGCACTACGGGCGATTTGCTGAAGGGCCTGGTCATTTACAAACACCCGGTGAGTGGTATTGAATCAGGCAATCGCGAGATCATCCTGGCTGATTCGGGGCGTATGTATACCGACAAAGATCGTACGTATCTTATCTTTCAGCTCTTTAACGGCAACGACTACCAGGAATATTCCGATAATAGCATTACCTATGCCAGTAATGGGTCGACGGCACAGGGGGCGCAATACATGCGGAACGGCTTTAAGGATTATCGGCTCGTCATTAGTCTTGAGTCATTCGGGATTAAGCGTACCGACGAGAACCAGTTCGAGTATCATGAGTATATGAAAGATCTTAAGCAGCTCTCCAAGCTTACAGATTCTCTCCGCAAAGATTACACGACAACCAGTTTAAATGTAGCGGGCACATCACGCCAGTACTACAATTATCAGTTTAAGGCCGATGCTGTGCTAAAACAGAAGAAGGTTACGCCGGGAAAATGGCTTGACTCGCTGTTGAAAAAACAAACGGTTATTACACCCGATCTGGCACAGGTTGCTCTGAGTAAGGCACAGGATATTTTGTCCTATTCCACGTCGAACGTTACCTACCTGACCGAAAAGGAAAAGAACGTCTGGCGGTATCAGTTAGAAAGCCACCATAAATTCACGCAGGCCGTTTCGGTTTTCGTCATGTTCCTGATTGGGGCGTCGATGGGCGCCATTATCAAAAAAGGCGGTTTTGGCTTGCCCGTGCTGATCGCCATCGTGTTCTTTATCTTCCTATATATATTAACGATAGCAGGCGACAAATACGCAAAAGACGGATTGCTGTGGGTGCCTATCGGTGCCTGGCTGGCCAACATCGTACTATTCCCGCTTGGCCTGCTGCTAATGCAACGCGCCCGGCATGATTCACGCCTGTTCGATAAAGACGTTTATGTAATTGCATGGGAAAGGTTTCGGAAGCGGTGGGGAATAGGTGGTAAGCTGGTAAGTTAATAAGTCGATAAGTCGGTAAGTCAGTAAGTCAGTAAGTGGCTGGCGCGAGTACTTCTAATGCGTCAGCCACTTACCAACTTACCGACTTACTGACTTACCAACTTACCGACTTACCGACCAACTATAAAATTTTTTCACTATCTTTGCACCCGAATTCATTTTTTAATTAATCAGCTGTCTGAAGATGTATCTAACGACCGAAAAAAAACAGGAGATATTCTCCACCTCGGGTCATGCCAAAAGCGCAACTGACACCGGGTCGGCCGAATCCCAGATCGCGCTTTTTACCTATCGGATCAGTCATTTAACTGAGCACCTGAAAGTTCACAAGCACGATTACGGCACTCAACTGGGTCTTTTAAAATTAGTTGGTAAGCGTCGTCGCCTGCTGAACTATCTTCTCAAAAAGGATATCACGCGTTACCGGGCAATCCTGGCCGCGTTGGGACTCCGGAAGTAATTTGGGTCAACCCACAAAAAGGGAATCTGCTAACAGTAGATTCCCTCATTTTTGTTGTTTCTATAAAAAGGAATCACAAGCAAGAAAGTAAACAGGTAAGCTAGAAGCTGCCGGGCGGTTTAAAGCTGTAAGAGGACGTATTCAAAATAAGCTGTATGTTTCAAATCACCACGCAATCCGTTGCGCTGCCCGACGGGCGGGAAATTACCATCGAAACCGGAAAACTGGCCCGTCAGGCCGACGGAGCGGTGGTTGTACGGTTAGGCGACACAATGCTGTTAGCAACCGTTGTATCTAGTAAAGACGCCAAAGAGGGCGTTGATTTTCTTCCTTTATCCGTTGATTATCAAGAGAAATTTGCTTCGGCCGGCCGGATTCCGGGTAGCTTCCAACGTCGCGAAGGTCGTTTAGGTGATCACGAAATCCTGATTAGTCGTTTAGTAGACCGCGCCTTGCGGCCTATTTTCCCTGATAACTACCATGCTGATACGCAGGTGATGATCACGCTGATTTCGGCAGACCCCGAAGTGCAGCCTGATGCATTAGCTGCCCTGGCTGCATCGTCGGCACTGGCGGTATCGAATATTCCGTTCAACGGGCCAATTTCTGAAGTACGCGTCGCCAAAATCGACGGTCAGTATAAGATCAACCCGAAAACATCTGAACTGGAACGCGCTACCATCGACCTGATTGTAGCGGCTACCGCCAAGGATATCTGTATGGTGGAAGGCGAAATGAACGAATGTTCGGAAGCTGAGGTGGTAGAAGCCCTTAAAGTGGCTCACGAAGCCATTAAGGTGCAATGCCAGGCGCAGAAAGACCTGGAAGCAAAGGTTGGCAAAACCGAAAAGCGGGAGTACAATCACGAAACGCATGATGAAGCCCTTCGTGCCGCCGTTCGTGCGGCCACTTACGATAAAATTTACGCGGTAGCCCTTCAGCAGAATCCAAGTAAAAAAGGTCGTTCGGAAGGTTTCAAAGCCGTTCGTGACGAATATCTGGCGTCGTTTCCGGAAGGCGAAGAGGTGAACGTAAGTTTAGTTAAAACCTACCTCCACGATCTGGAATGGGAAGCGTCGCGTCGTTTGGTTCTCGATGAGCGTACCCGGTTGGATGGTCGGAAATTGGATCAGATTCGTCAGATCTCTGCCGAAGTTGGTTACCTGCCAGGTCCACACGGCTCGGCACTATTCACGCGGGGCGAAACGCAATCGCTGACAACGGTTACGCTTGGTACGAAAACCGACGAACAGATTGTCGATCAAACCATGTTTCAGGGATATAGTAAATTCCTGCTTCACTACAATTTCCCTGGCTTTTCAACGGGCGAAGTGAAGCCTAACCGGGGGGCGGGTCGTCGTGAAATTGGTCACGGTAATCTGGCTCACCGGTCGCTGAAAAAAGTACTCCCCCCCGCTGAAGAGAATCCATATACGATTCGGATCGTATCCGACATTCTGGAGTCGAACGGCTCATCGTCAATGGCAACCGTTTGTGCCGGGACTATGGCGCTGATGGATGCTGGTGTTAAGATCAAAGCACCGGTAGCCGGTATTGCGATGGGCTTAATTTCGGATGGTGATAAATATGCCGTTCTATCGGATATCCTTGGGGATGAAGATCACCTTGGTGATATGGATTTCAAGGTTACCGGCACCGAAAAAGGGATTGTGGCCTGCCAGATGGACCTGAAAGTAGATGGTTTGTCGTATGAAGTACTGGCACAGGCCTTGGAACAGGCTCGTGTTGGCCGGTTGCATATACTCGGTGAAATGATGAAGGGTATATCGGCCGTTCGTGCGGACCTGAAACCTCATGCGCCCCGTGCGTTGGTCATCAAAATCGACACAAATCAGATCGGCGCGGTTATCGGGCCCGGTGGTAAGGTTGTTCAGGATATCCAGAAAGATTCAGGTGCCGTCGTTAATATCGACGAACACGACAATGCAGGTTGGGTCAGCATCTTTGCCACCAGTAAAGAAAGCATGGACAAAGCCGTATCTCGTGTGAAAGGCATCGTGGCAGTACCGGAAGTTGGCGAAACATATGTAGGCAAAGTAAAAACGATTCAACCGTTTGGTGCTTTCGTTGAGTTCATGCCCGGTAAAGACGGACTTTTGCACATTTCCGAGATTAAGTGGGAACGTCTCGAAACCATGGATGGAGTCCTGCAGGTAGGGGAGGAAATAACGGTGAAGTTGATCGACGTGGACAAAAAGACTGGAAAGTATCGTTTATCGCGTAAAGTTTTGCTGCCGAAGCCAGAGAACAAAATTGCGTAAGTCATTGTTACTTTTTCGTGTAATGTTACGTCAAACGGAAGCGTTATATAGTCACTCCACCGGGGACAACGGATTATGAGACAGCTAAAAATTTCAAAACAAATAACCAACCGCGAGAGCCAGTCGTTAGACAAGTACTTGCAGGAGATTGGTAAAGTGGACTTGCTTACTCCTGACGAGGAGGTAACGCTGGCCCAAAAAATTCGGGAAGGCGATCAGTTGTCGCTGGAGCGATTAACTAAGGCGAACCTGCGCTTTGTGGTGTCAGTCGCCAAACAGTACCAGAATCAGGGTTTATCATTGGGTGACCTGATCAATGAAGGAAACCTCGGCCTGATTAAAGCTGCCCAACGATTCGATGAAACGCGTGGATTTAAGTTTATCTCCTATGCGGTTTGGTGGATTCGACAGTCTATTTTGCAGGCATTGGCTGAACAATCGCGTATTGTTCGCCTGCCTCTTAACCGGGTAGGATCGCTGAACAAAATTTCAAAGACGTTCTCCGATCTTGAACAAAAGTTTGAACGGGAGCCATCGCCGGAAGAACTGGCGGCTGTTCTTGAGATTTCAGCTGCGGAAGTGGTTGACACACTCAAGATCTCGGGTCGGCACGTGTCAATGGATGCTCCGTTCGTGCAAGGTGAAGAAAACAGCTTGCTCGATGTGCTTGAAAATGATGGTGAAGACAAGCCAGACTCTGGTCTGATCAATGATTCACTACGGAAAGAAGTACAACGTGCGCTGTCGACACTCACGCAACGCGAAGCAGATGTGATCACACTTTACTTCGGTTTGAATGGCGAACATGCTATGACGCTCGAAGAAATTGGTGAGAAATTCAACCTTACCCGCGAACGGGTTCGGCAGATAAAAGAAAAAGCCATTCGTCGGCTGCGCCATACCTCGCGGTCAAAAGCGTTGAAGACGTATTTGGGTTAAGATTCCTGTTTGTACGTGTGCAGAACGGCTCCTTCGAAAGTGGGAGCCGTTTTTGTTTGTAAAGCAGCTCTCTGGCCACAGGTTTCAAGACTAGCGATGGAGCAATAATTTGTTTATTATAAATAAAAATTGTTAATTTAAAGTGTAAAAAATATATCTTATAATATCTTATCGTTTCTTATATATGAATCAAGAGCTAAAGGGCTTATATCAGCAGAAGCAATTACTTGAGGCCCAAATGAATGCATATCATTTTTCGTTTCCTATTCTTGAAGCCAACCGATTGCTTATTCGCATGGATTTGTCAGCAGAGCGCGTTACGCATTTTTGGAATACGACGAATGAGGCACTTAACAGCCAGACGCGGACACACATGGCGTTGGTTGCCGAATATCAAACAGTGCTTACACGGTTAGCCAAAATCAATAAGGCCCATTCTGCAAGCCGCAGTCTTATTCCGAATACACCTGACAGTGAACTGTAGATTGGCCAATTACTGACTACTTTATACTTGTATCCAACCTGAGTCTATCACTTTGTAAATCGATTCTGTAAAAAATATACACACTAAAAAAGGACAACCGTTAGGTTGTCCTTTTTTAGTATAAAACAGAAAGGCTTAATTCTTATAGAGCCAGGCGGCAGATCCAGCCAGCTCGGTGATAGCAGCCATATTGGCAATTGCTTCATCGCGGTTGGCAGAGCCCGCAGCAGCAACTTTGTAACGTGGAGCGTTCTGACCACGATAGGGTGAGATGACAAAGGCATCGGTATATCCTGCTTTACGTAATTGACGTTTCATCCGAAGCGCATTACGTTTACTGGAAAAAACTCCCGCAATAACCGTATAATACGGTGTTGTTCGAACAGCCTTTTTCGTCAGAGCAGAACTTACTTCAACTGGTTTCGTTACCGGGGCTGCTTCAAGTTTTACTTTACTTTCTATGGACTTTGAAGCAACTGCTGTAACTACAGGGGAAGCGGGTATAGTTGACGCTGGTTTAACGGCTACTTCAACCGGGACTACTTCTGCCTTCGTCTCGACTGGAGTCGGTACCGCTACAGGCTTATGAACAACAGGCACAGGTTTGACCGTCTTCCCGATAGCGGACGACTGCTTGAAAAGGGAAGCTGGAAAACGAAGCAAGTTTGATGGGTCAAGGCTGCTTTGCAGGGGTTGCCCTGGATTGATCACCGAGAAATAACTGAATACGCCAAGTGACCCAATCAACAATACGGCTGCCGCTGCACGCCAGTAGGGGCGCAAAGGCCGGTAAGGCGTCAGGGTTTCGTCATCGACTTTAGCCAGAACAGGACCAACGGCCGTAACGGGTACGGCTTCCAGAACAGGCACCTGTTTTGGCGATTGGTGAACCAACTGGGCTGTCAGAGCGCTCATGCCATAGGCTTCACCAAAGAAATTATGCCGAAGGCTGGGGTCAAATTGCAACCGGCCTTCATCATTATGGGTAAACGTACCGATACCATCAATCTCAAACCGGCCATCCGTTTCAATTTGCTGACGTAATCCCATCACAAACTGACTCATATACTTCTGGGCACCCTCGCGGGTCACTGGCTCATGAAGCATGATATAGTTGGCCAGAATGCCATCGTCGAAGCGTAATGCTTCATTAAAGGCAACCCGTTTACGAGGAGGAAGGTACAAACCGCTGGTTTCCGTAAAGGCTGCCGGTTGATAATGTGTGAGGAAAGCCCCCAGATCGGGAACAACCACACAGTCATACTGATACAGCAACTTTTTGAGGTAGTCTTTAACGGCAGCCATAGTGTGCGTCGGTGGAGAGATTAGAACGAATAACTGATTCCTCCGAGAAAGTTAAGCCCTTGGGTTTGATAATACAAATACCGCTGGTAATTCTGCCCGAAGATATTATTTAGTGAGACAAAAGCGGAGACCTGCTTCCCTAAAAAATAGTCAATTTTTACATTGGCGTCGTAGATGGGTTTTAAGGTATACACTACGCCAGAGGTGAAATTCTTGTTTTTGATGCCCTGATAAAAATACAAATCAGCGGTAACAAATAATTTTTTGTTCAATATGTACGAGTTTGTCCAGGTGGCCGCTACCTGCGGGCGTCCCCAGGCTTGTTCGAGCCGCTCAAGACCATAATTGAAAAAGTCGGCTTTCAGCGTCGAGCGGAACTTGTCTTTTTGGGCGTAAGCCAGTTGTCCTGAAACCGTCAGCACATTTGAAACGCCCCCATCATACAAAACAAAGAATTTCGTTGTGTCTGGAACGGTGTTATTGAAGGTCGAGAAGTTCCGGTAACGGGCATAGGAAACTTTCCCCTCGTATGAGAAGTCTCCGCCAATTTTTCCTTTGGAACCGGCATAGATATCCCACGACTTAACAGTGTTAACCAATAGGACTTGTGGGGCAAGCCACTTATTCTCAGCCAGTAACGAACGAAGCGTATTTCGGTTAATGTCGCCGTCAATACCCGCGAAAACGTGAATATTCCCAATGGGCGCCACGTCAATATCGACCACGGGAAAGGCACGGGTATCGTTAATACTCTGCCGCTGGTCGGTTTGATTCACTACATTGATCCCTCCTGTAATGGTGAATAGAGAGGAGGTGTATTTAAAAGTCGGTTTAACCCGAAACAGATTCCGGTTATCAATTAGTGAGCCATCGGTGCGTTGGGTAACAAACGCATCGGCACTCACTAACGCAATCAGGTCATCGGTCAAACCAAGGGAAGCATTGAAATTAGTTGCCCAGTCGGTTTCAGATGCATTAAACCGGTCGCGCAGTGAGGTGATACCCGTACGAAGCGAGTAGTCGATGGCATTGTCCGAATTAGCGTTTTCAATACCAAGCTTAAAATTGATCGTGTTAAGCCGTTGCTTGATCAAATCCGCGTCGAACGTTGGCTGGGTTGCATATTCACGGCTGTATCCATAGAAGTTATACGTATTCCGGTCGAAGCCAAGATCAGCCTGCAATTTAAAGGCGTCAGCAAGGTATTTACCCGTAACCCGAAGCCGGGTGTCACTTTGCGCCGAATTTTTTCCATCGACCGGCCCGATGCCCGACGATAAATGACGGATTGAACCTTCCAATGCCAAATTGGATAAGTTGTTGACACCCACAAATCCTTCACCCAAAAATGAGCTGTAGTTCCCGGCTCCAAGCTTCACGTAATTATTGTAGGCGGGTGTTTCGTCGGGCTTGGCGGTTGAGGGAGCCAGAACACCGGGGGTTATTTTGGGATCGCCAACGGTCAGTTTCCGGTCCTCAAACTCGTAGGTCAACTTCCGTTGTTCAGCCGATTGTTTAACCGACGGAATTTTATTGAAAATGCGATTGGCTGGGGGCAGGTCGATTTTGCGACTTTTCTCAACGGTAATTTCCTGATTATCCACCTCGCCTTCCTTAACCGGACGCGTTGGCTTTGGCTGCTGCGCAAAAAGAACAGTCGACCAGGAAAGTAGGGAGAGGGTAAGTAGGGGACGTTTTGTGAAAATCATACGTAGGATGTATGATGTAGGATGTATGATGTAGGATATATGATGTAAGATGTATAACATAAAACGGGGCACTCATCAAACCGTGAGAGTTGTTCCTATATTATACATCTTATATCATACATCATACATCTTATATCATACATCGTTCTTTTTAATTCTTGCTTTCCAGCGTTGCCAGCTTTTGTTTGGCTTCGGCAACGATGGTCTGGTCGGATGAGTTTTCGATGATTGAGTTCAACACGGCTTTGGCCTGGGCTGGTTCGTCCAGCGCGACGTTGTTGTCGGATACCAGTATAAAGGCTTTACCCTTCCAATATTCAAAATCGCTGAACTGCTCGTTGAATTTCAGTAAGGTCGTGACAGACTCTTTGTATTTTTTCTGGCGATACAGAATCTCACCGAGGTAATACTGGGCTTCGGCGCCGTTCACATCTTTAGCCAGAGCAATGGTTTTCTCAAAATCTGCCTGTGCTGTTTTATAATCATTCTTAGCCAGGGCAATTTTGCCGAGCATCAACTGCGCCCGGTTTTGGGCACCCGTGACAACGTTACCACCTGCGGCAACGTCCCGCGCAATTGTAGCTGCTGAATCAAGTTTGGGAATAGCAAAGTAGGTGTCCATAAGACCCAATTGAGCGGTAACCTGTTCGGCTTTGCTGCCTGCCCGGCTCTGGATGATCTGATAGTTGCGCACCGCACGAGTGTAATTTTTCTGTTTTATTTCCAGATCAGCCGCACGAGTGGCGGCCCGTACCAGATAATCTGATTTGTTGTCTGCGATGACCAAATTGTAATAGCGCAGGGCATTAGCTACGTCGTCCGTTTGGCGGTACGATTCGGCCAGAAAATAACGGGCTTCGTTGGTGCTTGGGCTGGCGGGGTACTCCTGCATAAACGAGAGGAGCGATTGAATGGCCTGCTGGTATTTGCCGCTGGAATAAATATCCCGGGCATTTTCAAACTGCACTCGCTCAACATCCGTACTACCCGGATTCCCCTTTTTATACTGGCCCAGCACCTGCGAAAACTCTTCCGGCCGACCCGCATCGTTCAGTGTATTTTGAATACCCAACAGGGCACTTTGTGCCTGGTCGGAGTTGCCATAATTATCCAGAATGCGTTTGTAATCGGCTACGGCCGGGTCATACTGCTGTAAGTTACCGTAGGCAATGGCCCGCTTCAGGAGGGCAGCGGGAATTAGTGCACTATTTGGCTTGTCCTGAATCAAGCGGGTATAACCCTGAATAGCCACCTGATACGCCCCTTTTTCAAAATCGACGTTGGCTTTCTGAAACAGGGATTCATCGACAAAGCGGGAGTTCGGATACTGCCGCTGAACCTGGTCGAATTGCGCCTTGGCTTCGGCATCTCGGCCTACGTAACTTAAAATGAGTGCTTTTTGATAAGATGCGTAATCTTTATCAGGAGCATTCTGCGCGATGGCCTGATCGTAAGAGCGGAGGGCATTCTCATATTGTTTCGTAACAAAATACGTATCGGCCAGCCGGATCGTCGCATCCTGCACCTGAGATCGGTCATCAGCATCGGCACCCCGGCTCACGAAATCACGAAAATACGGCAGTGCCTGGGTATAATTCTTTTTGTTGTAATAGGCGTAGCCAAGACCATACAGGCTTTTCGTAGCATAACGGCCCGAACCTGATTTGGAAATACTGGCATACAAAGGAATCGCGGTATCGTACTGTTTCCCCGCCGAATACGACTCGGCTTTCCAGAACTGAGCGGCCTGCTGGAGTTCATTGTCAACTGGATATTTCAGGGATTTGTCCAGGTTCGCAACGGCCTGCTGGTAGCGTTCAGCATTGAAATCATTGACGCCCTGATTGTAAGTCAACCGCTGATAGGTCGCGTTGATTTTAGGCGTCCGGCGCTTAAGCCCTTCGATGTAGGCAATGGCAGCCGGGTAATTGTTTGACGCATAATAGGCCTCGCCAACCAATTCATTGGCCTCATTCTCAAACTTACTATCGGGGTACTGTTTCAAAAAAGCCGTTAGTTCTTTTACGGCATCGGCCCCGTTATTCTGGTCCAGTTGCAGTTTGGCGTGATTAAAACGCGCTTCTTCCTGAATGTCGCGGTTAAACGACAGCCGCCCCGCCTGATCGAATGCATTGAGTGCATAGGTTGGATTTTGGGTTTGTAAGTAACTGACACCGAGGGTATAGGATGCGTATTGGGCCGTTGTATCCTTACCACCGGCCAGGGATTTAAGTTGCGTGATGGCGTCATTGTAGGCCCCCGTGCGGAATAACGACTGGCCGTACCGGAACTTCACTGCTCCCGGCGCTTTGGCTCCCGCCATATTGATGTATTGTTTGTAGTAGGGGATGGCTTTGGCAAACTGATTTTGCTGGTAAAACACTTCAGCCGTGAACAGGGCTACTTCGTTCATGCCCGCCCCATTGTTGCGTCGGAGCAGCGGCTCCGTGTAAGTTAGCAAATCATCAAACCGACGTTGCTTATATAGGGACTGAGCAATCCAGTTCGGTACCTGATTCTGATAAATCGGGTTGTTCTCCACCCGGC
>CAXTJJ010000100.1:0-14259 GCA_964244155.1 uncultured Spirosoma sp. | reverse complement strand
ATTAATTGAAGACTAAAAATACCGTTCCGTTTCGTCTGAAATTGTTTAAAAGGACCAAAGGAATAAAGATCGGATAATCGGCACCAACTTCCTGCTGTTTAGGCTAACCCGCTGTGGCTGTTATTAAAGGACGACACGTGTAGGCTCACCGAGTTTTCAAAAATCTGCGTCTCACTGATACGCTCTCATGTGAGACGACAGAGCCATCATATATCTGCATCTTTACTTGGGTATTTAGTTGGACTACCTGTTTTAATTTCTGTCAACGACTATCTGTAGCATACGCTTCCTATTTGAGACAAGGCAGACTTATAAAATCCTAGGGTAGTAAATTATTACTCTTTATCTAAGACCGTCACTGCCTCAGCATTTGGCAATATCAATGATTGACAGATCATTAGAAAAATAGTCCCCCCGCCTTTTGCTGTTTCGCGACTGTTCATCATCATGCGACTGGATGACCGTTATGGGCCCTGGCTGGGACCCATTCTCTTGTTTTTGTTCGGTAACCTGTTCTTCCGGCTCCCCTTTTGGGTGCAGGCCAGCCCCATCGCCCAGATTCACTCGGTCCTGGTTGGCTTGCTGGCTGGCTACGGCTGCTGGCAGCTTAACCGCTGGGTTGTCCAGCGCCTGCAGAAGCAATGCCCGGGTTTGGATCGTACCGCCCAGCGAGGGCTCTTGTGGGCGTTGTTGATGCCACTACTGGTCAACATGGCCGTATTTTTTCGCTATGGCCTGCATCTGTGGCTGGGATCACGGCCAAGCTTGTGGCTTAACTGGGTCGACTACCTAACCTCTCTGGGCATCCAACTATTTTATCACCTAGTCTACTTCAGTCTCTACGAAGGCTGGTATCTCATTCGTCAGTGGCGACTCACTTACCAGGAGAAAGAAGCGCTGCTGAAGGCGCAATGGCAAATCCGGTTTAACTCGCTTAAAAGTCAGGTCAATCCCCACTTTCTGTTTAATTCCCTCAATGCCCTTTCCGCTCTGATCGACGAGTCGCCCCCCCAGGCCAGCCGATTCGTCGATGAACTCTCCAGTATGTATCGGTACCTGTTGCAGGCCAATGAACAGGAGTTGGTTCAACTCAGCACCGAACTCCGCTTTATGGAGTCATACGCCCATTTGTTACAAACCCGCCACGGGAACGGATTGGTGATTCACCAGCAAGTAGTACCGACTTACTTAACTAGTTCACTGCCCCCTTTAACCTTGCAGTTACTGGTAGAAAACGCGGTAAAGCATAATGTGGTCAGGCAAGATCAGCCCCTGCTGATCGAAATTAGTACCACTCAGATCGGCCAATTGCAAGTGCGTAATAATTTGCAGCCTAAGCATAGCCGTCCAGTCAGTAATGGGGTGGGATTAGCCAACATTATAGCCAAATACCGCATGCTAACGGCGCATCAGATCGTTATTGACGACCAAGGGGGCCATTTCACAGTCTTGTTACCTCTGCTTACTTAGCCAGTAAGTCAAGTTCTTACTTGTTGGCCATTCGGGCCATTGATAGTTCTGCAGTTGGGGTTTAAATTTACATACCTGGGTGAATGATTGTCTTGGACAGTCAGTTAACAATAGTTAACGAAAACAAACCAAAATTTCTCATGTAAGGCTCATTTGAATTGATCGATTAAAATAGATACGATTTTAATCAGTGAAGCTAAACAGCTAGTTAGGATTGGCGGATGCCAGCAACAGTCGATTATCGGTCATTGCTGGCCGTGGCTTTTGCCTGAGTAGGCACCCCGCCACTGGGTAGGTACAAATTGGTGAACAGTTTGTGCACATCCAGTTGGCGGATTGTCTCCCCCGTATGATCCCGTAGTAGCTGACGATCCAGAAGCCAGTTCACAAAGGATTGCCAAGTGGCCTCACCCATCTGCCCCCATTGGCCCAACTCGTTCAGGTAATAGCTGGAGATAATCCGCTGGCTTTGCTGCAGAAACGTCAGATCCTTTAGACTTGGGTGATTCGCCGTCTTCCACAATAACGTAGCCGCTTGGTCAGGTTGCTCGACGGCAAAGTGAAAGCCCCGACTCGTGGCGGCCAAAAATCGACGCAACTCCACCTCGTGCTGAGTGGCCCAGGCCGGTGTGGTCGTCAGGAGTGGACTGTAGCCGTAGGGAATGTTGTAGTCAGCGAGTCGACATTCCGTTAACCGTATCCCCTGACTCAGGGCCTCGACCCCTTCCCAAGGGTGAAATATCCAGGTAGCATCCACTTGTCCATCAAGGAGCGCCTGCCACAGACTTAACCGGTCCGGTTTGCGGATTATCAAGTGTCCCTGTGCTCCATCGTTGCGCATCATTTGTCGGATGATCTCATCTTCATAGCGGGCGCTGTAGGAGCCGTAAATTTTGCCTTCCAACAGGCTGGGCCGCTCAATGCCGCTTTGCCGGAGCGTGGCGATTGTGCTCGCGTCGCGGGCTAGTAGAGTAGCCACCGCTACAAGCGGGTTACCATTGAGTTGGTAGCTGATCACCGTCTCGGATGGGTCGATGGCCAGGTCCGCTAGGCCTTGCGCAACGCGTTTGGCCGGTGTGGTCTGATAGTTATCTTGATCAGGTGAAATCAGTTCGATTTCGAGTCCAGCCTGTTGATAAAGGCCTTGGGCCAGGGCCACGTAGAATCCGGTATGATTGGTATTTGGTGTCCAATCGAGGGCTAAACGAATAAGCATATAACGAGTGATTTCGTAGTCAATGTGAAACGGTTGATAGTCGCCAATGTCCATTCGTTGGCGTAATTTAACCTCATAAAAAACAAATTCAGCTACTTCAGTTTATCCCGCTTGTAGCGACCAACTTCATTGGTAAAGTAGCCTGGTAGCTATCCTGACTAGGTAGTGCAACACCAATCCTCACTGAACCCTGCGGATCGAGTACGACGTCAGACAGGTTGAGCGGAGCCCCCGTTGACCAGGCGCTTGCCAATCCCAAAAGTAGTCCGTAAAGCAGGCCGTCCATACTTTTTTTATGGCTGACAAGACTACCAATAGGCCCGGGGCCACACCTACTCAATATAAAAGATGTTCCGTTAAACAAAGTCCCTTCCTGGCATTACCCAGGCAGGTTCAATGGGTATAATCTCAGCCCGTTGTTTTGGGGCACCCCTAGAAGATTAGCAGTCCAAAGGTAGGATGTTTCGGGATGCGTAAACCGACTATTGCTAAATCTTTTTTTAACCAGCAGGGCTCAAATCATTTCTAGATTTGTGGGCCAAGGGTCAGAGAAAGTCAACACAGGATTGATACCTGCTTACCATTCTCAAAAAAAGCTCCCAGTTGAGGCATAGTAACGTTAATAAACAAGCAACGCAAATAGGCGGCACAAGTCAGTATACTAAAGTAAAAAGTTAGTGCAAATAAAGGGCTTGCCAGCAACAAAACATTTACCCCTTCAGCGACTTTACTGGGTAGGTAACATCTCCCATATAGAAGCCTTCGATTAACTATCTCTTGGTTTTGGGGGCCAAATCAGGCGGCTTAATTCCAGATTCACCTTGCTCGTATTTGGGGACTTTGGCTACGCCAGCCAACTTGGGCGCTTTAGTAGCTACTTTCTTGATATTCTTGTTTTTCTTTTCCTCGTGAGCCATAATTGTATCGTTTAGTAGTAGAACAAGTTCCACCAACTAACGCTTTATTTTTTATGCATGCGACCACCAGAACCGGTCTGACAAAGCCTTTTCCGGGCATCGTATAGGGCTGATTGAGGTCGATAGATTAAAAGTTGATGTCTCTTTAAAGTTGATGTCTCTTTAAAGGCTGGTTTTACACGGTTGTGGACTATAGCGAACTGACCAATTACCAGCCTATTTTGACCAGTATGAGCCAAAAGCAAGTAGTTGTCGCCGACGCCTACCCAGTTAATCGATTCTTGTTTTATCTTGCCACTATCATAGGTTCATTTTAGGATGAATTAAGTGGTGTGGATAGAAGCGGAAAGCCTGCCCTCAACTGATGGCAGGCTTTTTTGTGCCCAGCTAAGGTTATGGAGGGCTAAGTAGGGACAGATTGTAAGACCGAATGAAGTAAACAATGGATACAGGATACAAACTAGGTTATATAACTAGTGAAATTGAACGTCTTGTGAAAACGCTCCAATCGTTTAACACGCGTTGCATGTCCGAAAGGGCATTTTTTTTTTAGACTTATAAACGTCCGTCAACTGGTGCACAGCGGGATAAACCAGGGGCTAGAAGTCAATATACATCGGCCCTGAAAAGGGTACCATACTGATGGAGTTTAAATGATTATAGGTTTTTCTACCCTTTCCAACGGATTGTATTTTCCAGAAAAGGTGTCCAGAAAAATCAAGCAATGATGGACCGGTGAATAGCCCCGTTAATACGAAGAGACAATTAATACCCAAGAAGTGTACTGGCCGTCTTCGAGCCTATTCTCGATTGACATCGTTGGCGTCTCTTTTGTATAGGGTTTGCCCCGCCTCAACGCAGTCGTCAGATCATCCGGTATGGGTTCTCCTATAGCCTTAAATGCCTTCTCTACCGTTGATGCATACTGGGTAAGGGCTCTTGATTTTTGGTTCATATTCGGTATACTGACCTGTACTTTTAGGGTCTGCACCTCAGTTTGCCTCGACGATTCAAGATACAACGTGAGGGTATTGCGGAGCTGGCCAATGCCAGGGGAACCAAACTCGTAAAGGCTTGAAGCCGACCAGCCTAACCCATCGTAGTGCCAGTTTCTCCTGGCCCCCCTGCTAACCGCAACGAGTTTTTTTTGGGTCCTGGCCACATCATTGAATAACTGAATCTTCAGGGGTTCTGTAGCAGGCGAGGACTTGGCTTTAGCGACTGATGCTGAATCTGCCTTGCTGGCATCAGGGCTTTGGGTTGCCCTTCCCTGGTTGGGTGACGAACAGGCAACCGAGAGGAGTAGGACCAGGTAAGTGAGGGTAGCTTTCATTGGAACACGAATCGTCGAGCAGTATAAGTTTGCGTAAACATATCAATTCCCAAGATGGTAAGCTCTTTGTGGTAGTTAATAAGTGGATATCTATAGGTGGGTTTGGTTTTTGAGGGGGACAATAGCCAAAACGATTTCCTACTCCAAGCTTATCAACAAACCAGTCATCAGCGGGCGTTTAACTGGACGGCTCGTCTTAATACCTGTCAAGTGGGGTCGCACCGACGGACGGCCCCGCAGAATGCCGGACCACGGCGTACTAGCCATCAGTCGCATACGAATGAGGAGAAGCTAAAACTAATTGATGGTAAGTTAGTTCATCTCTTCAGAAGTGCGCGTTTAGTTGGAACAGAAGGAGCGGTTTGAATCCACCAACCACTATCTTTTAGGCGGCTGATCTTAGTATATACCTTATCCCATTTCCAGAACAGCGGCTGTCCTCATTTATAGCAATAAGACGACTCGATACGATCGATGAAACGACGCCGTCCTGACTCTGCAAAAACTCAGCCGTCCTTATCAGAAAGGGAACGAGAGGCCTCCCATCGAGTGGATTTGCTTATCCATGACCTGCGCAACTGCTTCAGCGCCATTCGTTTCGCTCAGTATTTTCTCGATGACAAGTTGGCTTTAACTACCCATCAACAAGCGACTTACCAGGCGGTCTTACGAAGTAACCTGAGCCAGGCCACCGGGTTGATGGCCCAGCTGTTGCAAGCAGTACCCGTCCCCAGCCTACAAGCTGATTCTACCGCTCCATCCCCGACAGCGTTCCTGAAGCATGTGTCTGGCCAGTTGCCTCCAGCCGTTGATCCGGAGAGTGCCGATCTATTAGCCCACCTCAAAAAGTTAGTCGATATTGGCCTTCAAGGCGGCTGAGTCGATGAATCAACTGATTGGCTGGCAGTTTTGTCTGTTTGTCATCATGCCAATGTATGGTCCAAAAGGCCTCACCCCGCTCCTCTACCCAATTAGTCAAACGCTACTATCGCGCTTAACAACCGCCATACAGTAGGGTAATGACCTATGTAGTCTAGTCGGTTATTACGAATAGAAGGTCATTGTAGCGAGTCTGAAGGTTAAGGCTTCGCTGGAAGCGAAGCCATGCTCTTTTCCAACCGGTGGCTCGCGCCATCTCTGGCTGCCATTCGGCCACGACCTGCCGTTTCAATGGATAGTAGACCGTTGGTCGTCTTACCGTAGTGTGAAAAAGTCCAATTTTCATGATTCGACAATTGTCTAATGGCAATCTGTTCGCTAAAACACAGAAACGTCAAGCTAACTACTCGTTGATACACCCTATCATTAAACGCATACTTATCCAAGCCAAAACCTGAGAACTTATTTGTCTCACTTGGGAGCGTTTTACTAAAACCGTGCTTTTTTACTAGCTGTCAACAGTTTTCCCTCACCTACGCTCTTGGGTATCGTTCCATAGAGCTACATGTTTCGTCTAGCCTGGATGAGATGCCGTTTGGTATGCACCACCAGGAATTCTAAAATATCCCCGGCCGACAAACGTATAAAAGGGGCAATCGACAAGGGTATCCAACGGGTATTAACATCGGCTTGTTGAGCCCGTTTCAACAGATCTAGCAGGCTCGCCTGTTGATCAATAAAGACAGTCACAACCCCATGCGCATTATCGATTTCGCGGGGCTGGTGTCGGGTAATGGCCTTAAAGGTAGCCCGGCTCCGGTCGGGCTCCATTAAGCGGATCAGATAGGTGCCCAGCCAAGAGCCAACATACGGGTTACCGGATGTAGTTGCTGGCGGTTTTTCCAACCCCTGCCGCAGGTAAGGCAAATAATAATCCCCATACGAGTTGAGATGAGCCAGACACTGAACGATACTCCAGCCCCCCGTTGGAGAAGGTTGGCAGAGGATACCTTCATCCAGGTCTTGATAATGCGCTATAGTGTCCTGGATGTGACCCTCTACCTGCCCCTCAAGCCGGGCCAGCCAGGACGCCTTATCGACCGGTTGCATCGGGTTGCTGAAGGGATTGGGAATTTCCTCTCTGATTGACCCAGAACAGGAGAAGGGAAATCAGGCACAGGATCGACTCCGTCAAAAGCCACTGCTGGCCAAAGGCTCCCAACGCGCCTTCGGCCCATAGAGTGATGGCGCGCGACAGGGCATAAAAGCCCCATAACAAAGCCAGAAAGACTAACCCTTTCTGAACATCCCCTACCATTAGGTGAATCAGGGTGATAAACAGGGTTAACCCCACGCCCCCATACACGCCCCGAATGGAGCTGAACGCATCAGGGTTGGTGAGCTGAACATCCACCAGGTCCATGACCGATTGGGGATTGACAAAGGCCATGGTGCTGACCGATAAGAGCGCTAGTGCTGACAGAAGGATAAAGCCTTGAGCCGCCCGGTTACGTATTGATTGTGAGTGCATGATCTGTTCCGTTAATAGGCGGCAAAGTTGCGCACCAGGAGGCACTTGGTTGTTGGTATTTACCAAGATTTCAGGCCTTGATGCTGTTGATGAATTTGCTGAAATTCGTCGGATCGACGCCAATATAGTTGGCTACATACTTATGGGGGACAAGTTGTAAAATATGGGCGCTTCGTTGAAGCAATGTTCGAAACTTATCGGCCGACGAGTAGCATTGGACTTCCACCAGCCGTTCCAGCACACCCGACAGGGCCTGAGTAATGCCCAGTCTAATCATGGTTTCAACCGTAGGGTTACGTCTCATCACCGCTTCAAGGTCCCGGAAGGAAGCCCTTAGAAAACGGGAAGGCGTTAACGTTTCGTAATAATACCGGGAAGGTTGCTGTAGCATAAACGAATCGACTACCCCTCCGAATGAAGGAGGATAAGAAAAAACCAGGGTAGCTTCTCGATCCTGCTGATCCAGATAATAGACGCGCTGAACGCCCTCGACCACAAAGTAGAGATACTGTTCGGTCTGGCCAGCCAGGGTCAAGGGTTGCTTGCGGTTGGCAGTAAATGGCTGCCAGACGCTGGTAAAATCGTCTAAATCCTGCTCGAGGAGAGGATGAATTGCTTGGACAAGCTCTTTTAACTGATCAACAGGCATCTTGATAAATGAATCCTCCATTATGGGCATATCGAAAGAGGGCAGGTCATCGTGAAATTTCCACGAGTCAATTACCGAAACTGAGCGCAAATCACCAACAATCGAATAATGAATTAATAGATTTGGGGGATACGTATTTGGTCTATGCTGCGGATAGCACTTGAGGGGTATTAACATAAGCCGTCCCTTGAAATACCCGCTAAAGAAGCGGGTACAGGAACGTCTTTTCGTCTCACTGGGGAGCGTTATGTTAAGACAGTGATTTTTTAATATTTGTCAAACGCCATCAGTAACCCACGGAGAGTTCTATAACTACCAATTATGTTCTTCGACTGAAGAATGAATTGAATTCAATAATATTCCAATAAATACCTTAAAATAGCGCAATTACTCTTTCACCAAGCCAAATCGCTTAGTCTTGAAATCGATTATTACGATTCGATCTAAAAAGTAACTATTGCCAAAACTGCCAATCCCCCCGCTTCATCGAAAAGAGGCTCGTGATGCTTAAAAGGATCAGGATGGTAGTAAATTATTTGGGGTTTAAGTGTGGTGTGACCCAGACGAACTTCTGACTGCATTAGGGCTCCATAAACATCCGAGTATTTACCCCAAGTGGACACCCGCTTTATCGTATCTGTAACCGCTACTGGATTGATAATATCCCAGTACTTCTTAACCGTCATGATAGGAAAAAAACTCGCGCCTGAATCATAGAGTAAGTAATACTGCTTGCCGTTGATCATAACAGGCACATGAGGACGATGATTTTTAATCTCAATGGGAACAAATTCTATTTGGGACTGAGTCTTATCAGGTAACGCATCTAATAAAGCGATCTGCTGTTTAGCGAAATCCATGATCAAGATTCGATTATCACAGATATCAGCGCCCCAAAAACCAATAGGTAAAGGCTCTTTAGTAGAAAGAGAAGCGGAGTCAACAACGTCACCATATTTGTTATCAATCCATACTTTAGTCAGCATAGGGCCTTCAGGAAGCATCTTTAAACTAACTGGCTGGAAGCCTCCCTTCGTTTTGTCGCTCAAATCAGGTAGGAATGCGTATTGGTTAGCCTGCCGCTTCTTCAACGATTCAAGTGTATTGCCCTTTAAGACACTTACATCTGATCCCGTATCGAATTGTAGATTGAAGGGGGTAGGTAAATTGCCCAAGCGGCCAGTGATGAAGATCGCCAACTTATCAAACCGTCGTCCCCAAGCGTATCGCCATACCAGCTAAAAGGAACCCACTGCTTTTTGTCGATTTGCTTTCGAAAGGAACTGACTTGAGCGGAGCACAACTGAGTGATCAAGGCGGACAGAAGTACAAGTAGGCATCTCTTCATAAATCAATTTGACGGGTGGTGAAAAGTAATTGAATAAGTGTGAATATGTTAAGTACTACATTCTGTAAGACAAAAACAAATACTGTCTTACAGGTGTAAGACATAAGCAGAAGTCATAATTAGTCTAGGGATAGATGTTTCAAATAACGCCCCTTTTAAGAATCAGATACGTGAGGCCTTATTCGTCTGGCTTTGGGGGAGCTATCCGAACTTCAGGAGGATGAGCTTAATAAGCTTTGACAGTTGTACTGCGCTATCAAAACTTAACTTCGGGGTAAAAACGTTATATTTGTAAAGCAACCCTACAGGCAATGGCAACAGATACCAAAACCTCCAAAACGTCAGTTAAAAAGTCCTCTGCCAGTGGCCAGCTTGCCAACAAGTCAAATATGAAGGCAGGGCTAGGCTTATTCAAGGACAAAATCGTCAGCGAGTCGTCGGCCTGGGTAGATGACCTGCGCGTGACGATTAAGAAATGAAGAAATATTTACTGGATACGCACATCCTGATCTGGTGGCTAACCGATTCGCCCGATTTACAAGCCCCAGTTAAAATGATTCTTCAAAACCGGGCTAATGAATTTTACGTCAGCTATGAAAGCCTTCGTGAGATTGTCATCAAGGCTAAGCTCAAGCGGGCTGATTTTCAATTAAATGGGATTACCATTGCCGACATTGCCAATGCCTTACGCGAAACGCTAGGCGTGAAACTTCTGCCATCGAAGATCGTCCACCTAGCAAAGTTAGAAGCCTTGATCCCGATACACAATGATCCCTTCGACCATATTCTGATTAGCTAGGCCATTGCCGAGCGATTGATTCTTATAAGCCACGATGGTAATTTTCCCTTTTACGAAAGTCAAGGTCTGAAGCTATTAAGAGCTTAAATTCCGTGTATTTCTAACAGAAATAGTCTGACTCTTGCTCGAAAAAGTTCACCAAAAAATTCGTCCTCTCGTCTCAAGTGGGAGCGAATTGTGAGACAGTGCTTTTATTAATATTTGTCCAATACTATCAGTCGCATACGCCATAAAACTAGCCGATTTTTTTTAGCCACTTTTGCAACGATTTGAACCGATTCCAGTCTCGGATAGCGCCATCCTGATCATTCAAATCATATTTGGCTAAAGCCCGAATCTGGTAAGCCAGATGACAGGCAGAGTGGAACTGCAGGATTTCATTGCATTCGAATATAGCCAGCTCATACTGTTTATTCAGACGTAATTCAGTAGCATGCTTTAAGCGCGTAGCTACTTCTTTGGCAAGGACGGGGTCCAGTTCGGTTGGCTGGGGTTCTTCTTGTTGAAATAGCTTTTTCAGGAGATTCATCATGGGTAATGTATTGAATAGCGGCTGGTGCCGTCAGTGCACATGTAGCGAATGATTTGGTTTTAAACGATAAAAAACAATCAGTCAACCGACTGGCTGCATAAGGGATGGAGATTAGTTAAATGGTTTCTTTGCCGTAGGTTTAGGCGAGTGGCTCATTAAAAAGAAGCGGGTAATGAGTTGACATAGGCATTAATCAGGGCTCGTGAGCTAGGGCGTTTAGTTGAGAGTTGTAAAGGGGAGTTGGTTGGCGTGAGATTTATGGGATCACTGGTGTAGCCCATTGCACGGACAGCCAGAAAAGCCAGCGGATGTACAGTACATAGCGAATCAAAATGCCCCATTTATCGCTGGGACAAGATTAGGCGTTTCGCCAGCAAAGCAGTCGGAGATTTCACCCAAAAACTCGGAGAATTGTCCCAATCGGGGGTAAAAGCGATTATTTTTTGGTTAAATCCTGAAATTGACCCGGACTCCTCGGCCAAGACCCGGCCGAAGTAACCCGGATCTAGCGTTGCCATGCAGGGTAATTAGTGGAAGAATCTGGACTATAATTTAGTGAACCAAATAAGCATTTGTACGACAATTGTCGTACAAATCGGGCGGTTCCCGGAACGTTTGTCTGTTCATATAAACCGCTTAATTAGTAGAGACTGTTCAAGTATCGACTTGCAGAATGCTCATCATTCGCTTTTCAACTATATCGGCCAAGGGGCCTGCAGTATAACGTGCGCCGTTTGCACCCAAGCATAGACTACCGTTCCCTGATTGATGTCGAAAATCGGACCTCTACCGCGGACGGTCGGCGACGCGGCAGGTTTATCAAACAGTTCAGGTAAGCGCTCAAACCTGAAGTGTCAGGACAAAAATGGGATGGTGAGTTTGGTTTGAAATCTGACAATTTAGCTACCTAGCATTGACTTGTTAGTGTATATAAATTTGTTAGAAATTGACTCAAATGAGCGAACTTACATGCTAATTTAGTTCGTGGTAAACCACTTTATAACTCAACTTGAAAACTGTACTCTTTATCGTATGTATACTATTCTGCCTTTGTTCGGTAGCTGAGGCCCAGCAATTTGCCGCTTCTCTACAACAGTATGGCCCTGAAAACGGCTTGTCGCATCGGGAAATAAATGCCATTTTACAGGACCGGCGGGGCTTTATGTGGTTCGGTACCAGGTTTGGTCTGAACCGATTCGATGGGCTGAAATTTACCACCTACACCAAAGAACGTAACGGGCTCGATTTCGATGAGATAGCGTCTATTGCCGAGGACGCCGATGGCCTTTTGTGGCTCATGGGCACTTATAAGGATAGTAAGGTGCGGATTAGCCTGTTTAACCCCTTGACGGGCACGGCTATTTCATTTGATGAGAAATTCAAAAAGTATTCCCTGACAAGTTCTTTACTTGTTGGGCAGCACATGTTGGGCAGTCCTGACGGCACGATCTTCTTCGCCAATTATCAACCGGCTATCCTGATATCCTACCATCCCAAGTCCGGCCTTCACTACGTGCCCCTTGCCCACTATAAAAGTCTGACCATTCACCAGGTTACCGCCCGTAACACCATCTGGGCCACCGCCGATGGCAATCAATTAGTCGAATTAACCCAAGATGGTCGTGTTCTCCATACCTTTCGACACGATCCAGGTACCATTAACGTCTGTTTAGGTCAGCCCCATGCGGGTATCGAATTTTTCTATTCTGTCTACCGTTCAGACACCGATCTACAGGGAGTACAGTATAGTGTAGATCAGTTGGGGAATCGACGGCAATTACCGGCTTCATTGCGGCAGGGAAGAACTGCGTTTTTCTCCCCAGTATACTATGCGTTTGATCGTAGCGGATTGATTTGGACGGGAACCCAATTACGGAGTGTCACCAAAGGAACCCTATTGGATTTGAAAGAGCAACTGGCAGGCCAGTCGATTGACAATCGCTGTTTCTTCGCCGACAGAAACGGCTGGATGTGGTTAGGGACCAGTTTTGGTGTGTACCAGGTCAAAGTAACTGAAAACTACTTTCACCGCTTCTTTTACGAGCCAACCAATATCCAGGAAAAGGCGGCATCCATTCGAGGTATCTCCGTTGTGGGGAATAAGCTATACGCCAACCTGGAAAAAAAAGGCTTGTTTAGCTGCGATCTATTAAATGGGTCAGCCAGGAAGCTATTGGTACGTGGTATTTCGTATGGCTTAACCAATAGTCCGCCTGGAAAACTAAACATAGGCCAGATCGATTTAGTCAGGTATGACATTCGAACCGATTCGCAGACGCTCTCTCCATTGCCCAGTAGCGGATCGATCTGGACAATGTTCCCAATTAGTAACCAGCACTCGCTGGCGGGTGGGATAGTAGGTCTCTGGCTTGTGGAGACGAAAACGGGACAGGTTTTGCCGTTCACTCGCTACAACCAGTTTTCCGAACTAGCCAAGTCGTATGTGCTTCATATCGGTGCCGATCGACAGGGCACCCTTTGGATCTGTGCGACTACGGGTTTTTACACGGTTGATTCGTCAGGGGGCATCACGGCTCGTTACTGGAGTGGAGGCAAGGGGCGCTTTCGGCTGCCTACCGACAGTTATCAGCATTTTTACCAGGATACCCAAGGCCTGTTTTGGCTGGCAACGGCCAATGCCGGGCTCATTCGGTGGAACCGCCAGCAAAACACCTACCGGCAATTCTGGCGTACCGATGGGTTATCCAACGACAATATTTACGCTGTCTATGCCGACCGGCGGGGCCATCTGTGGCTGAGCAGTGACTACGGTATTATGCAGTTTGATCCGGTCCGAATGACAACCAGGTCTTACACAGTTCAGGATGGCATTACTCACAATGAATTCAACCGCATTGCTCACGTTCAGGCCCCGAACGGCCAGCTTTATTTCGGCGGTCTGAACGGCATAACCGCATTTAATCCACCCGATTTTGAACACGAGAAACCGCCGGTTACCCTTCCGCTGCAAATCATCTCGTTTCGCCAGTTTGATAATGCGCTGGATAAACTGGTTGACAAAACTCAGGAAGTGGTACAAAGTAACCGGATTAGTCTACAGCCCGGTGACCGGACGAGTGTGCTGGACTTTGCGCTGCTTAATTACGCCGACGCCCAAAAAAACGTGTACGCTTACCAGTTTAAGGGATTGGATAACGAATGGACGTATCAGACTGAGCCCTCCATCCGGTTGAGTAATTTACCCTACGGCGAGTATCAATTATCAATAAAAGGACAGGCGGCCGATGGTCAGATGTCATCGGCTAACCTGGCCATCCAGGTCATCGTACAACGCCCGGTTTATCTGCGCCACTGGTTTCTCTTGATCATGCTGTTTTTGCTGATCGGCTCGGTTTGGGGATGGGGCCGATGGCGAGCCTGGAGGCACCAGCAGGAACAAACCCGGTTACAGATCCAGATCCAAGCGGCCACTGAGCTCATTGCGCAGCAGGCACAGGACCTGCTGCGGCTCGACGAAACCAAATCACGTTTTTTTGCCAACATCTCGCATGAATTTCGGACGCCCCTCACCGTCATTCTGGGCATGGCGGCCAGCCTGAACCAAAAGTTCGACCCTGAGTTGCG
>CAXTJJ010000099.1:0-14263 GCA_964244155.1 uncultured Spirosoma sp. | reverse complement strand
GAGTTTTACGGCCTGAAACGCATACCGTTCCTTCAAAAAGACGTCGTGCGTCATTCCATATTCTTTTTGGGCGTTCTCCAGTTGGATCGGCAATTGCGTACTATCCATTTGTGACGCATTCGGGTCCCAGGGATTTCCCTGTCCATTGTCGGCATCCCAGGCAAAATTCAGGTAGTCTACGGCAGTGGGTTTCGTCCGTTTTAGTGCCGCTATTAACTGGCGGACAGCCGCGGCCTCTTCCTTATAAATCGCTTTGCTGATCAGGCTATCGGGCATTGTGCCGCCTACGTAAACCGACCAGGCCTTTGTATTTTCGTCCATGACCAGCATAGGATTACCCTCATACTGCTCAGCCATCTCCGCATCGTTGTAAAACTGAGGGGTAAAAAAGTAGCGACTATCATCGGCTTGGGTAGTGCCCGCTTCGGGCATAAAAAAACTCATAAACTCGTTCGGGTCGAACGAAGGACCACAAGCAAAGCCAATCAAAACAGCAAGCAATAGGACGGGCCTACGGAAGCGGCTGAGGGACCAATAGCGTTTGAAGTGTTTCACGGGAATAGGCAGAAAGTACAGTAGAATCGAGGTGGTATAAAGCAAATGTAATCTGTTGGTTCTGAATCTGACGTAGCAGTCTATTTTTTTCCTCGATCAATGTTTTAGCCTCCACAGCTTCGGCACGAAACAGATCGCCAGATCGAATTGACAGCCCCCAAGCGGCTGTATCACGTGTAGCAACAAACCGCATCGTATCAGGTTGAACAGCCAGAAATGTACTGGCCACCAAGGCTTTCCGATCTACATTCGTCAAAAATGTCAGGAAACGGTTGTTACGATACACTACCGTCCAGCGAAAAAGCGGCATGACCATATCGAGTGGCAACGGGTAGGTTGGTACGAACGACAGGTATTGATTCGCTACCTCAGCATCATAAATAGAATTTTGGGTGTCGGCCTGTTTCCAATCAGCCACATTGTACAGCATCAGCATTCCCCGCGATACGGGCGGAATGCCCGTCTGGTCCGTGTATTTGATCTGGTGAAGGCGAATGGTCGCCGAAAGCGGGCAGTGAAGTTGGGCAGCGAGACGCGTTAACAAGCTAAAATAGCGGTCGCGCGTTTGAACACTCCAGTCGCAATCAATTTGCACCTCACTCAACCGAATCCCATTTTGCTGACTGATGCGGGTAATAGCCTGCGAAACGTTGGTGGCTAGTTCCGGTAATGCCGCCGGAGTCAGGTTTGTGAGGGTACGGTTCGTGATGAAAACAACCGGGACGATGTTGACACTGGCTTTTTGCCGAAATTGTACAAAGGCTTTGGGTATCGGACGACGGGTTCGGCTATCCCAGTCAACATCAAAAAAATGAATGTATAATTTCTGAACGTTCAGGCTTTTAAGCTGCTGTGTCTCCGAACGGGTTGGGTCAAAGGTCGATTTCCAATGATAAAAAGCAGGGGCTATCTGTCGGGAGGTTCCCGCAGTTTGGTCTTCCACAGGTCGCTCTTCCGCGGTTCGACGTTCCGTGGTTCGGCGTTCCGACGAATGGCAGGATGCTACGAGCAGACAGGCTATGAACAGCCAATAACCCCGCCTGATACGAACAAGTAGCTGTCGTAGTAGACGAGGTTGTAAAAGCACTTGTAGATTGGTCATGCAAGGCTCCCTTTCGGCTGGCTTTGTGGTTTAGTTCTTACACTACGACCTTTACGCTCACGGTTTTCTGGCTCTCGGCTTTTACCGTCACGTCTTTTCCGAGCAAGTTAATCGTAACCGGCTGACCCGAAAAATTATGCACCGTTACATCCTGTTGGGTCGTTGTTACCTGTAGTAACGCTCCCCGGAAACGAATCTTGAACGCTAAAGACTGCCAGTTGTCCGGGCAATAGGGATTTAGAATGACCCGCTCGTTTTCAATGCGGAAGCCACCAAACCCTTTCACCACGGCCAGCCAGGTACCCGCCATACTCGTGATGTGGCAGCCATCTTCGGTGTCGTTATTGTAGTCGTCTAGGTCGAGCCGGGCGGTGCGAAGATACATTTCATAGGCTTTCTCTTTCATGCCCAGCTTCGACGCCTGAATGGAGTGAACGCAGGGCGAAAGCGACGATTCATGGACGGTCATGGGTTCGTAAAAATCGAAATTCCGCTTGAGCGTATCCGTATCAAATTCGTCTTCAAAGAAATAAAGGCCCTGCAAAACGTCGGCCTGTTTGATGAAGCAGGAGCGCAAAATGCGGTCCCATGACCAGTTCTGATTAATGGGTCGCTGTCCCTTCGGAATATCCGAGACCGCCATCAGGTCTTTATCTAAAAAGCCTTCCTGTTGCAGAAAAACGCCCTTTTCAGCATCAGTGGGCAAGTACATTTTATCAACGATCTGCCGGGCCGTTGCCAGTTCCTTTTCTTCGCGGAAGTGAATCCGGTCGATCAAATCCGCATATTTTTCAGTATCCAGCGCCTTCACTTTGGCCACGGCATCGATGGTGTACCGGAGCGTCCAGGCAGCAATGTAATTGGTATACCAGTTGTTATTGACGTTGTTTTCGTACTCGTTTGGTCCCGTTACGCCCAACATGACATATTGCTCTTTCGCCTTCGACCAGTTAACGCGCTGGCTCCAGAAACGACTGATGGCAATGAGCACTTCAAGCCCATACTCAACCAGGTATTCCTCATCACCCGTGTAGCGAACGTAATCGTAAATGGCGTAGGCGATGGCGCCGTTGCGGTGAATTTCTTCAAAGGTGATCTCCCATTCGTTGTGGCACTCTTCACCGTTCATGGTCACCATCGGGTAAAGCGCAGCCCCAGCCCGGAAACCCAGTTTCTGTGCATTTTCGATGGCTTTTCCCAGTTGCTTGTAGCGGTACACCAGCAGGTTTTTAGCCACTTTCTGATCAGCCGTTGCCAGGTAGAACGGCAGGCAATAGGCTTCGGTATCCCAGTATGTCGACCCGCCGTACTTCTCGCCCGTGAAGCCTTTTGGCCCGATGTTCAATCGCTCATCTTCGCCGGTGTAGGTTTGATTCAACTGAAAAATATTGAACCGGATGCCCTGTTGTGCTGCAATGTCTCCCTCAATGATGATGTCGTTCGTTTTCCATTTGTCGGCCCAGGCTTGTTTTTGTTCAAACAACATCTTCTCATAGCCCTTCCGCGTAACCCGTTGAATATACTGATGCGCGTCTTTGATGATGGTATCCGGGTCGTAGTTGAGTGACGACAGGTTTACAGCGTATTTATACACAACCGTTTCCTGGTTTTTGCGACAGTCGAGGGTGATGCGGTTTGCCACGTACTTCTCGTACTTGATCGGCTGTGACTGGTAGTCAACTTTTACGCCATCCTGCTCAATTTCAACGCACATGCCCGTAGCGACGTGAAAGCCGGTTTTACGGGTGCGAAGCTCAATGTACGCTTCACCATACCCCGTTTCCTTCCGAACTTCATCCCAGAACGTTTCGTCATAATTGGCGTCACGGTTCCGAATGTCGCCATTAATATAGGGCGTTATCGTAATTTTAGCCTCAAAATTCAAGGGTTTGATGGCATAGCGAATAGCGCCCGCTTCATCATCGACGATAGAACAAAACCGCCGGGAATTTACCTGTATCTCTTTACCCGTTTTGAGTACGGCAACAAAGGAGCGTTCGAGATACCCTTCCTGCATGTTTAACACCCGCCGAAAGTCGCGCACTTCGCAATGATTCAGGTCAAGGGATTCGTACTCAATATCAATGTCGATGCCTATCCAGTTGGCAGCATTTAGGACTTTGGCGAAGTATTCGGGATACCCATTTTTCCACCAACCTACGCGGGTTTTGTCGGGATAATAAACCCCGGCAATGTAGTTTCCCTGTAAGGATTTGCCGGTAAACTTCTCTTCGAAATTACCTCGCTGACCAAGCCGGCCATTGCCGATCGACATTACGCTTTCAGTAATTTCATTAAAATCACGATGGAACCCTTCTTCAACAATATTCCAGGGGTCCTGAGCAATGTAATTTTTCATTCAAATCAACGAGTATATAGGTATCCTACACCACAAAGGTATCCATTTCCACTTTCACACGCATGGCCTGCTTCATGTGCCTTTCGGTGTGCGCTACCAGCATCCTGATGGCATCACCGAGTCTAATTTTTAGCCAGTTGCCAAATAACGTCATAACTTTCTCCCGATTCCAGTCGAGGTAAATGGCTTTGTCCAGCAACGAATTTAACAGCGTTTGAAGCTCAATAAACTGCGTCATGACATCAACGGGCATTAGATCGACGGCAGCACGAGGGCGTATAAGGCCCGGCGCTGGCACTTTAATTTTTACCTGAGGGTCAACGACATATAAAAACGCTTTCCCAATCCAATCGCTTTCCAGCGACTGATCGGTTGGGGTAGCCGGTGTAAATTCCAACGCATCTACTTTGTGTTGAATAGTCCTGATATAGAAGCGTTCGGCCAGATTGAGGTGTTGCAGACACTCAACAATACTCCAACGATCAGGCGCGGGTTTCCATCGAAGTTGCTCGTCGGAGAGAGAAGAAAACTCCCGCTCAACGGTATCGAGCACCACCTTTATGCGCGTTTGAAGATCCTGAGATGTCGTGAGTTTTTGCATGAGACTTTTCATTTGAACACGGAGACACGAAGAGCACAGAAATTTTTTATGTATTTCAGTACAACCTTTGTGTACTCTACGACTCTGTGTTCATCAATAATTATTGGGTCTGCATGACTACCTGTTGAAACAATTCCAAGTCGCGTTTAGAATCCAGATCAATGGCTCCGGCTTCAAAAGGGACTTCAGCGCAGTCATTTCTATGCTTGCCGATTACCCATTTAACCCCTTTGTCGCCCTCCAGTTGTAGAAGTTCGGTGATGTAGTCCCGATGAAAAAGTGCTGGAACGCTGAGTTGGGTATCATACCGACAGGCAACAATTCCTTTCCCCTGTTCCAGCTGTACATCGAGCATGTGCAGGAGCAAGCCAAGCGAAACAAGCGGCTGGTCTACGTGAAGAACCATAACATATTCTATGTCTTTGTGGGTCAGGTACAAAGCAGCCAGTCCTGTTTTCAATGAGGAGGCTTGTCCCGTTGGCCAGCTTGGATTATCGACCAGCGTAATGGGTAAACCACTAAGTTCCGGAACAACCAGGGAGCGATTGGCGCCTAGAACAACGACCACCGGACCGCGTTGTAAAGCAAATGCATTTTCTGTTACCCGACGCAAAAGCGACTGGCCTTTATAGCTGATTAACTGCTTGGGTTCTCCACCCATTCGGGATGAATCGCCGGCGGCTAATATGATGGTTCCGATTTTCAAGGGAAGACTTTTTTGTTGGAAGATACTAGATAAAGTGCAAAAGATGGGTTTGGTTAGAAAAGAATATGCGCCTGGTCGAAAAATCTATCAAGCATAGCGGTCTCTTCTCTCAGGCAATAGTAAAATGCTTATTTGGTTAATCAATGTGGTGGATAACTTTACGTGACTACGTAGTCTTAGCCGGGTGCACACTGCCCCTTATGTCTGTTTTCGTTGGACAAAAACCTCATCTGGATACCCAACCTCGACCAACGAAAGTCCTTCGGCGGGAGCCGCCCGGCCCGCCCGTCGGCGATCGCGATCCAGAATAATCTGATCAAATTCGCCTACGCTTAAGCGCCCCTGCCCTACTGCCAGCAATGTACCCACAATAGCTCGCACCATGCCGTGCAAAAATCGGTTGGCTTTGATGTGAAAGACTAGATCACCGGTCGATTTTTGTTCCCAATAGGCAAAGTGGATTTGGCAATTAAATGTCTTAACGTCAGTCTTTACTTTACTAAAACTCTCAAAGTCAGTATGATATACCAAGCGGTTAGCCGCTTCGTTCATACGGTCAACAGCCAGCGGTAGCGTAAATACATAGACCAGCCCCTCTCGAAATGGATCCTTTCGCGTGCTGATCTGGTACTGATAATAGCGGGACGTAGCGGTAAAACGAGCGTGGTCGTCGGCACGAACGGGAAAACAGGCATACACCGCAATGTCCGGTGGAATCATGCTATTAATCGACCGGAGTATGTTTATGGGCAGCGGTGTGTCCAGCTCAAAATGAGCAAATTGCTTTCCTGCATGAACCCCGGCATCAGTCCGGCCACTACCCACAATAACGATGGATTTCCGTAACACCGTTGACAGGGCTGTTTCAAGTACTTCCTGAACACTCAGGCCATTTGGTTGGCGCTGCCAGCCATGATAAGCTGTGCCTTTGTATGCCAGTTGAAGAAAATAGCGCATAATGAGCGCAAAAGTAGGATATATCGTCTTGCCAAAAACGGTTAGGGGCTCTGTTTACAGGAAGATACCCGTACCCAAAGCCCCTCTAAAAGAGAAAGGAACGAAAACCTCAGAAAAAACGATCACGATCAGGCAGTTAGCTTGCCTTTGTAACCTGACCAACCACGGATCGCACCTCACTTAACCGCCTACCATTGAAAGAGTTTACATATTCAAATAAATCCCTTAAATCATTATGCAACGGTAGCGGTCCCTTTCTGAAAGAGCCATTTACAATCGCTCAACTTCAAATCGAAGCTCATCGACCAGTTGCTTGAGCCTGTCGGTATTAGGCACAGGCGGGGGTAGCTGCTCACTTACGAAGGCGGTTACCTCCCATACCTCCAGAACGTCTTTCAAGACAACTTCCCGGTTGGGAATATCGGCCCGGTCGGCGGTTAGCAGCAACGTACCCTTAACTTTTACCTGATTATATACCCGGCGGCAAAAAATACCCGTTCCCCCATCGGGCCGTTGCGGTTGAATAAGCAGAATATAGAGTTTACCATCCGCAATATCGAACCAGTTTCGGATGAACTTCCCTACGAGCAACGCGCCGGGAAAGACAAAATCAGCCCCTGCTTCAAATGACCGATAATGCCCTTCGGGCAGAGTAGGCAACTGCATGGCCGGAAGCCGATGAATAAACTCAGCCTGTTGATACCGTTGTTGATACTCGGCAAACTGCCGCTGCATCACCACCGGTATCGTAGGGGCAACGGGTTGGGTCATTACATGTTGCCGGGACGATGTCGTGGCTCCTTCATATACGTTATTGAATGTCAGGGGGTCGGCGGGCGGGCTGGCCGCCGGTTTCGCCACTGGGGGGGCCATGCGAGCTTCGGGCTGCGAACTGAACAGTTCATCCAGGGATGACCGATTGCGTTCTGGTGGCACCGTTGAGTCAGCCTTGTAGTTCATTGGCTGCGGCCGCTCATTCATACCCTGATTGGGTCGAACCGGGGGTGTAATAACTGGTGGAGTAGGTGCTGGCCGAATTTCGTCCTGCGTTCGGTAGTACTTGTTTAGTACCGACGAAAGCGGTTGAGGTTCGGGAACGGGGGCCGCAGGCTGGGCAAAAATATCCGGGAAATCAGGATGCTGAAACGGGTCGTCCGCATCGGGATCAAGCTTGCCATCGGTTCGGATCGTTGGCGTATGCGGCTCAACAGCTTTCGTTGGCTGACCGAGCGGAATACTGAGATTGGGCGTTTCACGAAGCTTACGGAGATCCTGGCGCGTCAGCAGTTCAACGGTTGTGTTAAATGCTTTCGCTATGGTTTGAATATTTTGCCCGTTCGGGTTAGCGCGTCCTTCTTCGTAGGCGCCTAATAATGAACGCTTGATATTAATTTTTCGGGAAAATTGCTCTTGCGTCAGACCATTTAGTTTGCGCAGGTAGCGGATGTTATCACTGACGAGCGTCATCCAGATTAAGGGTTTGCTAAAGTTTCAGGGTGAAAGACAAGTTTATTTTTAACAGGATCGACAGGATAAGAGATGTATTAATTCTGTACCCCTGTCAACAGAGAGACCACTATCTATCGGGTGATAATCAGCTGAATCCAAACGTATCCAACACCTAAGTTTCAGCTAAGATAAACGTTTCGTTTTTTAAATGCCAATACCAGCCTATCCAGCCGCTTTTTTGTATTTTTAGCACATACTTTTGACTCGTTTACAGACGAAACGTTTTCCTATGACTCCTCTACTCTCCGAAACCGACCAGCGCGACGATTTACGGGCAATGTTTGATAGTCAACGCCGACAGGCTTCCCAAATGGCACTGACCAGCGCCAACCAGCGTATTGAGCGTATCCGGCGTATCCAGACTTGGGTAAACACGCATGAAGGCGACATTCAGCGAGTCATGTATGACGATTTTCGAAAGCCATCGGCAGAGGTCATGCTGGGCGAATTGATGGCACTAAACGCTGAAATCAAGCACACGATCGGGCATCTGAAGGGTTGGATGAAACCCAGGCAGCTGCCAACACCTTTGTCGCTGATTGGCACCAAAAGCTGGTTGATTCACGAACCGAAAGGGAACGTACTCATAATTGCCCCCTGGAACTATCCATTTGTGCTGGCCATCCGCCCGTTGGTATCGGCCATTGCTGCCGGAAACGTGGCCATTCTGAAACCTTCAGAATTGACCCCGCATACCGCCAGATTAATCAAACAGATGATTACCGAGCTGTTTCCCGCCGAAGAAGTGGCCGTTTTTGAAGGCGATGCCGACGTATCTAAAGCCCTGCTGGAACTACCGTTTAACCATATTTTCTTCACCGGAAGTCCGGCTGTGGGGCGGGTCGTCATGACAGCGGCCGCCAAACACCTGGCGTCAGTTACCCTGGAGTTGGGCGGCAAATCGCCAGCTATTGTCGACGCATCGGCAGATGTAAACCAGGCTGCCGGACAACTGGCCTGGGGAAAGTGTATCAACAATGGACAAACCTGCATTGCCCCCGATTATCTGCTTGTTCATCAATCCGTTAAGCAACCGTTCGTGCAAGCGTTGCAGGAAACAATCAAGAGTATGTACAGCCCCGATGGTAAACCCGTTGAAGCCTCCGAAAGCTATGCCCGCATCGTGAACAATCGCCACTTCAACCGACTTCGGGATTTGGTGGACGATGCCGTTAACAAGGGAGCAACCATTACGCATGGCGGCAAGATGAATGCCGATACAAACTTCATGGAACCAACCATCCTCGAACAGGTGACGACTGATATGCTTGTCATGCAGGACGAGATTTTCGGCCCGGTGCTGCCGATATTAACGTACACCAATCTGGATGATGCCTTGCAAATCATCAACCAGCGCGAGAAACCGCTGGCCCTTTATATTCACAGCCGTAATCGCAAAACCACGCAATATATTCTGGATCGTACCTCCGCCGGCGATACAGTCATAAACGATACCCTTTTACAATTCGGCAATGTCGAGTTACCTTTTGGTGGGGTTAACAACAGCGGGGTAGGCAAATCAAATGGCTTCTTCAGTTTTCAGGAGTTTTCCAACCAGCGGGGTGTCATGCAGCGGGACTTTGGCACGATGAAATTCATTTACCCACCTTATACAGATCAGGTAAAAAAGCTGATAAACTTTGTTGTGAAGTATTTTTAAAAAATAGCTTTGCTGGACAGCCGCGTGGTTGATAATAACTATCGATTATTTATTCACTAATGCGGCATTCCAGTCGCGCTGCTTTAGCGCCCTGCCCTAAACAGGCGGGGCGTTTTTTCGTTAAAATCTCGTACATTGAAACCGCATGTTACGACGACTTCCCCTCATCATAGTACTCTTTCTGACAGGTTTTGGCGCTATGGCGCAAACGCTGCCTGTTCTCGATCAGAACCCAACCAGCTTGCATTGGAATCGACTGTCGACTCCTCATTTTCAGGTGCTGTACCCCGATGGGTTTGACTCCACCGCCCAACGGACAGCCAACCGGCTTGAAAGTTTATATGAACCAACCAGTGCCTCGCTCGAAAAAAAGCCCCGTCGGATTTCGGTCTTACTGCAAAACCAGACAACCAACAGTAATGGATTTGTTTCGCTCTTTCCCCGCCGGTCAGAGTTTTTTGCTGTGGCTCCTCAAGACCCCGGTTTACTGGGCACCCTGGACTGGCTCGACTTATTGTCTGTTCATGAATATCGGCACGTTGTTCAAAACGATAAAGCCCTTCAAGGATATGGACGTGTGCTTTATTCGATTCTGGGAAATACCGGGTTAGGATTAACTACGGCAACCGTACCCGACTGGTTTGCGGAAGGCGATGCCGTTAGTAATGAAACTCTCCTGAGTACAAGCGGTCGGGGGAGGATTCCAAATTTCGACCTCGGTATGCGGGCAAACCTACTGGCGGGGAAACGGTTCAATTACCCAAAATCAGTTGGCGGATCTTACCGGGACAACGTACCGAATCATTACGTATTGGGCTATTTTTTAACGACTTACCTGAAGCTAAATTACGGCTCAGATGTCTGGAGCCGAGTCTTAAATCGTAATTACCACCGCTTCCCATGGCCTTTTGCCTTCTCAGCCAGCATAAAGGATGTGACCCGCCTTAGAACGGAAGATTTGTATGAAAGAACCATCGACGAACTAGTCGAAATCTGGCAAAAACAACAGGATGGTTTAGTCCTCACCCCCGCCAGCCCTTTTCCGGTAGACGCAGAAAAACAGTTGACCAAACGACCGGTATTTACCAACTACCAATACCCCCAATTCCTGACCGACTCCACCGTTCTCTGTGTGAAAAGCGGTCTTGGCGACACGCCCCGTCTGGTTATTCTGGATAAAAACAGGCGGGAGAAAACCGTCCTTGTACAAGGCTTCCCCAATGACCCCACCCTACTGTCGGCTACCACAGCCAAAGCCTGTTGGATTGAGTTCGGCTACGACCCGCGCTGGAGCCAACGTATTTATTCAAACATACGCCTACTCGACCTAAAGTCCGGCAAACTTACTCGACTGACTCACCGGGCTCGGTATACGGCCGTTGCGCTTTCGCCCGATAACACAAAGCTGGTCGTGGTTGACAATACGGACCGGTACAAAATCCGTTTGCTCATACTCGATGCCAGAACAGGCCAGCTTTTGAAATCCATATCCAATTCAGATAACGCGTTTTTCCAGCATCCACGCTGGAAGGACGACAATAAAACCATTATTACGGTAGCCCTGAAAGATGGAAAGAAAACCATACAATCTATTGACAGTGAATTAAATACGTACACTGACCTACTACCCAGAGTTAATGAAAATATTAGCCATCCTCAACCCTGGGGTGATTACGTGCTATTTGATTCACCCCGATCAGGCATCGACAATATTTACGCTGTAGACACCCATTCAAAACAGGTATTTCAGCTCACATCACGCCCGTTGGCGGCTTATCACGCAAGCGTTTCGCCCTCGGGTTCACGGATTGCCTTTGAAGATTTCTCGGTAACGGGTTCCCGAATATCGGACATGGCGCTAACTGTTTCTGACTGGAAACCGGTGGTCGAGCCCAACAGGAATCCGGCAAGCAGTTATTCCAATCCGTTAATGCAACAGGAACCGGGTGCTACTCAGGGTCGCCAGATTCTAAGCCGGTCCGGAGTTACCGATTCAAGCACAACAACTTACCCGACTGCCCGCTTTCGGCGTTTAACCAATGCAGTGAATGTATATAGTTGGGGACCAGTTCTTGGGAGCACAGGTCAGGCGTTGTCGGTCGGGCTCAGTTCCCAGGATTTACTGAGTACCACCCAGATTGGCGTCGGTTATACCTATAATCAAGCCGAACAAGCCGGAAATGCCTATGCCTTGTTAAGTTATCAGGGGCTTTATCCAATTATTGATTTAAGCTTCCAGCACGGAAACCGCAGAACTTCCCTTTACGTTGACCGGGCTGAACCCGTTGATAGTTTACGTACAGACCGTTGGCAATACGACCAGTTGACGGCCGGTTTTCGGTTGCCCCTCCAGCTGACCAATTCAAAATACATACAGGGACTTAACCTTTCGGCCTATTACAATTATCTGCACGTAACAGGCTATGATCTACCTTTTCGGTACATCACCGAAGTAGGATCGGCAGGTTCGCTTAGCGCACTAACATACGGGTTTAGCTATTCCCGTCTCCTTCGTCAGAGTAAGCGCGATGTTGCACCCCGATGGGGCCAGACCTTTTCGGCAAATTACCGAACAACGCCCTTTGGCGGAAAATTAACGGGCGAGCAATGGGGCGTTCAGGCAAACCTGTTTTTTCCAGGCATGGCAAAGCACCATTCGCTGCGACTGCGGGCGGGGTATCAGGAACAGGCTCGGGCAACCTATCGTTTCAGTCCGGTTGTTTTCTACCCGCGGGGGCAACTTTATGTTAGTGACGATCAGATAACCGCTGCCAGCGTAGAATATCGGTTACCCATTGCCGACACGCATTTGACGTTGGGACGATGGTTATATGTGCAGCGGATTAAAGCCAGTGGTTTTTATGATTTGGCCAACGGACAATCTTTGGCTGAAGTTCGTGATGTATACAATCGCTTACGTGGGTACGAAACCCAGCGTCATAGCTATCAAACAACCGGTCTCGACGTATCGTTTGTCTTCAATGCCCTTCGCTTACGATCTCCATTCGAAGCCGGTTTCCGAACCATTTACAACCTAACGTCCGGCCAATGGCTGATTCAACCGCTGGTGATTGATATAGGATTTTGAAAAGGAAGAGTCGGTAAGTTAATGAGTCGGTAAATCGGTAAGTCAGTAAGTGGCTGACGCCAGATGTTCTTGCATGCGTCAGCCACTTACTAACTTACCGACTCATTAACTTACCGACTTACTGACTCCTCACTTTTACCCCTTATAAAACACCCATTTCGACAGTTCTCGGAAGGAGACTTTTTTGCCGTACATCAAAATACCCACTCGGTAAATACGGGCGGCAAGCCAGGTAGTACCCACAAAACCTAGTACCAGCAATATCATCGACAGAGCCAATTCCCAAACCGGTACACCAAATGGAATGCGAACCATCATAACAACAGGTGATGTAAACGGAATCATGGATGTCCAGAAGGCTAGTGGACCATCGGGGTCGCGCACGGCAATCTGGGCAAAGGCAATGGCGGCAATGATGGGCATCATGATCGGAAACATAAATTGCTGTGTCTCCGTCTCGTTATCAACAGCCGCCCCAACAGCACCAAAGAGGGCACTGTACAACAAGTAACCGCCTAGAAAATAAAATAGAAAGCAGCTAACGATCAGAGGCAGATTAAGCGTTTCGATAGCCGCCATCACGTCGGCAACAGGATTTTTGGCCGTAGCCATTTTGCTCTGTACTTCCTGCCCGCCGGGCATACCGTTCATGCGAGCAGCCATCTGCGTTTGAGCGGTTTCTTTAGGCTGACTGATACTTTGGGAGCCTATCGTCATCAAACCAACCGTCAATACGATCCAAAGCATAAACTGAGTCAGGCCAACCAGCGCCACGCCAATGATTTTGCCAAGCATTAGTTGAAAGGGCTTCACCGACGAGATGATTACTTCCACAATACGATTGGTTTTTTCCTCCATCACGCCCCGCATGACCTGGGTACCGTAAATGAGTACCGAAATGTAAATGAGTAAAGCACAGAACCCACTGATAATGGTGGTGGCGATGCCGTTGTTACTCTTTTCGCCCTCGTCGCTCATGCTGATCGTCTGTGCATCGACATTCACTTTGGCATCCTGAATTACTTTTTGGGTGATGCCCGCCTGTTTTAACTTAATGGTTTCAATCTCTTTGGAAATAGCCCGTTCAATATTGCTTTGCAACGACAGGCTAACACTTTTCTCAGAGAAGATCTGCACCGTTTTCGGCTCTTCAATTACATTCTGGGGAATAAATACCAGCGCATTGTAACCCTGTTTGACGAATGTTTTTTTTGCCGTGGCCAGTGACTGTTTCGGATATGAGAATACCGTCTCGTCGTCGTTTTTGAATTGGTTGACAAACCGTCCGCTCTGGTCTATAACCGCAATTTTCTTCTGGTTAATGGAGCTGACAGCCGCCCACCCAATAATGGCGTAAAAGCCAAAAATCAGCAATGGTCCTAAAATCGTCATGATAATGAACGACTTTTTGCGCACCCGAACCATGTATTCGCGCCTGATGATGAGAAAAATTGTATTCATTTGTAAGGCCGACCATCCCGGACGGCAGAGAAAGCTGTAAAACAATTAGTAGGTTAACACAACCCGCCAAGACGGTCGATATCAGGTCGTTGGCACCTCACCAACTGCCTGAATAAAGATGTCGTTCATGCTGGGTATGTTCTCGCCAAATGACCGAACGGCAACCCGGTCGAGGAGATACCGGATCAGGTCATTCACAGCGGCATCGGGAGGAATCCGGATGTCGGCGCGCAAAAAACCATCGTCAGTAGAACGCGTACTGATC
>CAXTJJ010000098.1:0-14316 GCA_964244155.1 uncultured Spirosoma sp. | reverse complement strand
CCTGCTATGTATCGCTATGGTATGAGCCTGGTGACCGTTTCAGAAGCTTTTGTGCTGGACTGTGTGCATGATGTTTTTACAGAATTGTGGGCTAAACGAACCCGGTTGGTAATTCCCGACAACATTCGCCATTACCTGCTGAAATCGCTTAAAAATAGAATTATGCACCTGCTCGAACGGAAAGAGCGTTATAATAAATCGTTGGACGAAACGGATTATGACGCCCTCTGGACGGAGCCTAACGAGCTGGAAATACACGAAGAACTGGAAGCGGCCAGCACTCGCCAGCAGCGACTTCAGCGGCTCATTGCCCAGCTTCCTCCCCGCCAGCAGGAAGCCCTGAAACTGCGCTTCGTTGAAAATATGAATTATAACCAGATCGGGGAGGTGCTGGATGTTAACCAGCAGTCGGCCAAAAACCTGGTTTTTCGGGCTGTGGAGAAACTCCGGGGTTGGATAGCCCTTCCATTTAATTCAAACCACCCGCGCAATTTCAACATCTGACCCCTTCGACCTGTAGCTGACTTTTTCATTGATGGCGGAATAAGCTAAATGAGTTATAGAATGCCCATAGCTGCAAAACGCCAACTTGTAAATAACTGCATCAGGGTTCGGTTGGAAGCACCGGTGGCTGTCAAATCACTTATAGGCTGCTGTAAGTGGCTGTACTCTCGCCACAACATGCTTTCTACAACGACATATAGCCAATAAACGAACACCATTCCGGATGCCAGTAAAATGGACGTCTGGTTTGCGGTCGATCTGGTAATTACAGTAGCCAATGGTGCAGCGTATTTTTAGATTTCACTTCCCCGAGCCATATCCTGGAAATTACGGATATGACCTTGTAGACATTAGTTCGACGGAAAGGTATAGCCTGGTGTGAAGTCCGCCGTTCCGGTTGCTTTTCCGGCAAAGATGCTGGCACCTAAGGCTAGATTGAGGTAAAAATTACGACGCACACCGGGCTGACTACCCTTGTCAACGGGAAAACCCTGATCCCGTAACGGCCCGGCAACTGATGCCTGCCTGACAACTATTTTATTGATTGCTGATCCTGCTCATCTACCTGTCCGGTGCTCCCGCTTACTTTTGAGGGACTCAAATGACGGTCTCTTTTCTCTTTTTACTTACCTGAAAAACTCATGATACCAGCAACGATGAAAGCAGCAGTTGCCCATGCTTACGGTCAACCGATCCAACTGGAAGACGTACCTGTGCCGGCTGTTCTGCCCGGTCGAATTTTAATCAAAGTGGCAGCCTGCGGGGTTTGCCACACCGACTTACATGCCATCAACGGCGACTGGCCGGTAAAGGCAACTCTGCCACTTATTCCGGGCCACGAAGGCGTAGGCACCGTTGTTGCCCTGGGCGACGGCGTGTCGGGGGTGAAAATTGGCGATCGGGTGGGTGTTCCCTGGCTTTATACGGCCTGCGGGCATTGTGAACATTGTTTTACGGGTTGGGAAACGCTCTGCGAAAGCCAGCAGAATACGGGCTATTCGGTGCAGGGGAGCTACGCCGAATATGTGCTGGCCGACCCTAATTATGTAGGCCATCTGCCCGACTCTCTATCGTTTGAAGAAGCCGCCCCCATTCTGTGCGCGGGTGTTACCGTTTATAAAGGGCTGAAAGAAACCGAAGTTAAACCCGGTCAATGGGTTGTTATTTCGGGTATTGGTGGCCTGGGGCACATGGCCGTCCAGTACGCTAAAGCGATGGGTATGCGCGTGGCAGCAGTCGATATTCAGGATGATAAACTGGACCTGGCTACGCGGGTTGGGGCCGAACTGGTAATTAATGCAGTAACGTCAGATCCGGTGGCCGTCATTCAGCAGCAGATCAAAGGCGCGCATGGCGTGCTGGTTACGGCCGTTTCGCGGTCAGCTTTTGCGCAGGGGGTCGGTATGCTTCGTCGGCGTGGTACTCTGTCGCTGGTAGGCTTACCCCCCGGCGATTTTGACCTGAACATTTTTGATGTAGTCCTCACGCGCAAGACCATTCGGGGCTCCATTGTTGGCACCCGGCAGGATTTAGTCGAGAGCCTGGCTTTGGCTGCTGAGGGCAAAGTAAAGGTGCATTACCATACTGATCGACTGGAGAATATAAACGAGGTTCTGACCGCTATGGCCGCCGGTCAGATCGATGGTCGGGTTGTTCTGCAGATGCCGGATGTCGCAGACCCTGAACAGACGTATTGGCATGCGCATGAGGAAAATGTAACCGCCTGAATTTGACAAAATAAAAACGCAGACGGACCAGAGTGCTCTGGTCCGTCTGCGTTTCACAGGCCATAAACGAATGTTACAGCAGGATAAGGACTGGCATTGACCAATAGGGCAACATCAATAGCCAGGATTTTGCTTTAACTGCGGAGAGACGTTGAGCACATTCTGACCAATGGGAAAAATAGCGGTGTGATTATCCGCGTCTGGCTGTTTATCCCACCAGGTTCCCGAATTAAAGACACCCCAACGAATCAGGTCTGTGCGCCGACGGCTCTCTACCAGAAATTCCCGTCCCCATTCATCCAGCATTTCCTGGTCGGTCAATTGGCTGCCGTCGGGCTTGTAAAGGCTGGGCGAACCTGCCGGGTAATTCCTGGCCCGAACGGCGTTCAGCAGCACGGCCGCGCCAGCTTTATCACCCGCCCGATATTTACACTCCGCCAGTGAATAATAGATTTCCGCTAACCGAATCTCAGCGTAAGCCGATGATATTTTGTTCGGGTCACTGCTGGGGTAATAGGGGTACTTGACCGGCGTAAGGCCTGAGTTCTGGTCGGCATTATTCATGTTTGAAGTCTTATCGGCAATTTTGGTTCCCGGTTTGGCTGCCAGGAACATGCCCACCTGATCGCGGAAAAATAATGGATAAGGCCCTTTGGTTGAGCGTACCGTATCGGTTTGCCCATTTGAATTGATGTAGGGCAGGTAGCCTTGTAAAAACATACCCTCCCGTTTGCTGTTACCCAGGTTTTTGTAGGTTTTCAGCCGAACGTCATCCGGGTACTTCCGAAATTTCAGATACGGTTTACCCAATGCAAAGCTATATTCTGTGCTGTCCACATCCCGACCCGGCTGGAGGGCATATTTCGGGTTAGCCGTCCCTAAATCAGTGAAGCCGAAATAAAAGGTTGCATTGACCGGCAGCATCCAGAAATACATGCCCCCATCATACTGCCAGTGGGTCAGACCAAAACTACCCGGAAAGCCGAAGACCGTTTCGGCCGATGTTGGATTGGTATAGTCGAAGGGTGCATCCCAGCGGGTTTCCAGCGCATACTGGCCATATTTACCCGCCAGGATATCGGAACATACCGTAGCACAATCGGCAAAATGATCGGTGCCGGTATAGACTTTCGCGTTCAGATACAACCGAACCAGCAGAGCAGCGGCTCCGCCCTGCGTCCAGCGCCCAATGGCGTTGGCACCCAAACTTTGCCGGGTTGGCAGTTTCGGCAGCGATTCTTTCAGCTCCTGTTCGATGAAGCTAAACGTTTCCTGGGGAGATGCCTGCGGGCCTCCCTGCGTTTCGCCTTTCACTTTCGTTACCAGAACAATGTTGCGGTAGAAGTCCAGCAGCCGCAGGTTGAGCCAGGCACGCAGCGTTCGGACTTCGGCAATCATATCATCCAGCTCGGCCTGCGTCATGTTGAATTTAGTGGGGTCCGTTATGCCCTGCAAATCCTCCAGGGTGTTGGTGGCCAGCGTAACACCGCCGTAGAGCGCATTCCAGGCATCGCTGGTATAGCCGTCGTTTGGCGTCCAGGTGTGGTTATGAACCCGCTGGAACTGCCCACCGTCGAACCAGTCGCCCTGCCGATTGGGGGTCATCAGTTCATCCGAACTATCTTCCTGAAGCATGAACGTCGACCCGCCCTGAATGGTCCAGTAACTGTGCTCGAAGGGCCGCAGAAAGTCGCGGATCACATCTTCTTTGGTTTGCAGAAAGTTGCCGGACGTAATCCGGTCAGAAAGCACCTCGTCCAGGTTCGTACAGCCTCCGGCCATAACGAGTAATAAGGAGACGGATGCGTTGCGTATGGAATTAAAAATCTGAGATCGTTTCATAAGTTGACTAACTGATTAAAAGGTGACCTGAAGGCCCAGCAGGAGTTGGGTCGTTGATGGGAAATAATTCAGGGTCCCATTATTGTCGCTGTTGGTGTTTACGCCGGGATACAGGCCGTTCACCTGAATTAAATCCGGATCGCCACCGGTGAATTTGGTAAAGGTTGCCAGGTTTCGAGTTGTGGCGTATATCCGTGCCGAGCGCAGGAATTTGCTTGTAAACGGCTGTGTATAACTCAGCGTCACGTTATCGACTTTAACGAAACTGCCCGGCTCCAGAAAGTAATCTGACAGGGAGGAGTAGGTAGTAGCGCTGGTCAGTTTAGAGTATTTGCCTCCGTTGTAAGCCGAGGTTAGCGTATTGACGTTCTGCTGGGTGGCTGGCGTTCCGAGGTAAAAGGCGTAGGTGTTAAAAATCTGGTAGCCAAACGATCCCCTCATGAAGACGCTCAAATCCCATTTCCGGTATTTGAAGTTGTTGGTCAGACCTGCCGTGAATTTAGGCAGACCATTGCCCACAAACTGTTTATCGTCGTTGGTGGCTTTGTTAGCCTGGATAACGTCTCCGCTCTTATTGTAAACCAGCAAGGCACCCGTTTCATCGACCCCGGCCGACCGAAGCATATAAAAGCTGCCAATCCGGGTTCCTTCCTGCAGGCGTTGCGCGTTGCCGGGGCTTCCCGGAGCAGGCATTCCGACTACATCGACATACGTTTGTCCTTTAAACGCTTCACTGGAAAAGGAAACAAACTTGTTGCTGTTTGTGGCCCCCGCAAAGGTTAGATTATAACTAAAGTCCTTGTTGTTCACCACGCCCGCGTTCAACTGAATTTCCAGACCGGAATTCTGCATGGTACCCACGTTGGCAAACGTCGACCCCTGCACGTTGGGCGGGTTGGGCACGGAATAAGAACCCAGCAAATCCTTGTTGGTACGCACGTAGTAGTTCAGGCTACCCGTAAGGCGGCTGTTCTTGAACAGATCGAAATCGACACCCACGTTAAAGTTGATGGCTTTCTCCCAGCGCAGATCGTAGTTGGTATTCTGACTGGGTCCCCACACCTGATAGGAAGTGTTGTTGTAGAGATAATAGCCATAACCGCCGTAGGTGTCCAGCGACAGGTAATTGCCGAAATCCTGGTTACCCGTTACGCCGTAATCGGCCCGCAGTTTCAGTTCATTTAACCAGGGAAGACCCTGCGCGAATTTTTCCTGCGTGATGCGCCAGCCCACCGAAGCGGCCGGGAAATTACCCCATTTGTTATCGTAGCCAAACTTGGATGAGCCTTCCCGACGTAAACTGGCCGACAGATAATACTTCTGATCATAGTCGTAATTTACGCGTCCGAAAAAAGCCGCCAGTTTAGAGTTGTTGCGATAGGAGCCTACGTTATTGATGCCTTGCTGCAGGTTCCATAGCCCTGTACCCAGGCTATTATACGTCAGTACATCGGAAGGGAAATTTTCGTTGCCCGCGTTGAAGCCGGATGACGTAAAATACTGATACGAATACCCGCCCAGTAACTTAATCGAGTGTTTCTGAACTTCCAGCGCATAGTTGCCAGTCCATTCAAAGCTTTTCTGGTCGTTCTCATCGAGTGATTGCGATGCAGTGCTTCGCTTGGAGCCATTGACTACTGTTGTTAAGGTGGATGGCGTGAAATTTTCGTTCCGGAAAGACGAACTTACTTCTCCCAGAGTAACCAGTGTAGACAGGTTCTGGAGAATGTTCAGTTTGAACGAGCCGTTGATGTCCAGGTATTTTACTTCCTGACCCGATAGCACACGTTTAGCCCGCTCTACAGGGTTGTTGGCAAAAAAGCCACTGGTTATGTAGGCATACCGCCCCGCATTATCATAAATCGACTGGGTTGGATTGAGCGTCAACGCGTAATTGAAGCCACTGTAATCGGCCAGACTGGTCTTGGTGTAACGGGGGGCCGCGCTAAAGGTAATGGCATACAGGTTATTGGCGGAAGTGTGGTTGATGTTTACCCGACCACCGTACTCCTGTTTAGCAGACCGCAGGTCGATACCTGTCGCGTTTCGGTAGTCCAGCGAGGTAAAATAGTTCGTTTGGCCATTGCCGCCCGAAAACTGCAGCGTGTGCTTCTGCGAGAAGGCCGGATTGCGGCTCACCGCTTTCATCCAGTCGGTACTACCTCCCAGATCGACACCGCGTTTGTTCGCTAAAAAGTCATCTTTAGACAACACCGACAGCTTATTGGTAATAAAATCAAAAGAGCTGTAGCCGTCGTAGAAAATGCGCGATTCCGACGATCCCTTCTTGGTCGTGATAACAATAACCCCGTTGCTGCCGCGTGTACCGTAGATGGCCGAAGCCGCCCCGCCCTTCAGGACGTCAATGGACTCAATTTCGTTCTGGTTGATGTTGTCCAGGTTACCACCGGGTATCCCATTGATAACAAACAACGGCCCCAGCCCGGCACTTCTCGAGGAAACCCCACGGAGCTGAATGCTGGGCGTTGAGTTCGGATCACCGGCGGCAGTATTGGTTACAGATAAACCCGCCACTTTTCCCTGTATCGCCATTAACGGACTGTTGCTGCCGACCCGCAGCAGATCTGATGACGATAAGTGCGTGACAGCACTGGTCACCTCCTTGCGGCTCAGCGAACCGTAACCCACAACGACCACCTCGTTGATGGATTTTACATCGGGCTTCAACTGAACCGACAGCGTAGTCTGGTTCGTCACTGCCACTTCCTGGCTCGTATAGCCGACAAAGCTAAAGACCAGCGTTTGTGCTCCATCAGGAATGGTCAAGCGATACGTTCCCGACGCATCAGTTACCGCACCGCGGGGCGACCCTTTAACAACCACGCTGACGCCTGGCAGCCCTTCCCCTTTTTCGTCGGCAACAACCCCGGTTACTATCCGTTCGGCAGGGGCTTCGACGCCCTCAATGGCTTCACCCGCCTGAATTGTAACGGGGGCTTCAACCGTTCGCGCCAGAATAATTTGTTCACCAGAGATGCTGAAATCTACTTTTAATGGGACAAGCAGTTTTTCCAACACCTCTTTTAACGTACTGTTTTGCACGCGCATCGAGACGAGCTGTCTGGAGCGAACAATTTGCGGACTATACGAAAACTTAACATTAGCCGCTTTTTCAATACTGTGCAATACCGTTTTGATGTTCTGATCCCGGATGGTCAGACTTATTCGCCGGTTGAGCAATTCCTGGGCTGAAACGTCGCCGGCCCACGAAACGCTCATGAAAAGCACGGCCATCAGAAGCTGCAGGCCAGTGAGTTGCATCAACCTGAGTAGGTAAGAATTTACGATTTTCATTCTGTCAATTGATTTTGTCGAGTAAACGAATCGGGTAAAAAAGTTCCCTTACAATGTAAGTTAATCCATATAGCTAAGGGAGTATCATTGGGTCAATAGACCTCTCCAATCGGAATGGGAGCAAACAGGGTTAATTCATACGCTGGTATATTAGAAGAGTTAGACAATAAGTATGGTAGCCATCAGGGGAGATGGTTACTGCGGCTGACAGTTTCCGCCATTGATAATGACCTGTCCATCAATGATTTCATAGGTAGCACCCACAGTAGCACAAATGATCGTCAGCTTTTGCTCAAATGATTCATCAGTCATCGACGAGTTCAACTGGCAATTGGCCAGTGCTTCTTTCGTGTAGCGGATATCAATCCCATAGGCTTCCTGCAACTCCTTCAGTACCTGCGGAATGGGCGTATCGTTGTACACAAATGAAGGGGCTTTCTTTTGCAGGGTCGGGCTTTGGACAAGGCTGGGGGAGTCAACCAGCATTTTATCAAATTGATCCGTTTCGCGGTTGAAGACAACCTGCTGGTTGGGCAGCAGCATTACCCCTTTTTGCCTGACCGATGCCGTCACGGGTTCGTTGCGATAGACCGATACCTGACCGGCTTGCACCTGAACATGCACCCGGTCTTCATTAGAAAAAGCCCGAACGGTAAACCGAGTGCCCACCACTTTCGTAACCACTTCATTCGCGTGAACCAGAAAGGGCTTTCCTGTATTTCTGGTTACAACAAACGTGGCTTCACCCGATAAATAGACAATCCGATTTTGCTGCCCAAAACTGGCCGGGTAACTGATCCGGCTCCCGGGTGTCAGGGAAACAACCGAACGATCGGGCAGGCGAATGGTTTGACTCTGGCGGGTGGTATTTATAGTTTCGGAAAATGTACTGGTTAACGTAGCCAGTTGCTGCTCATACAGAGTAGTATGACGCGTGCTTTGCCACCAGAAACCGATACCCAGCACCAGGAAAATAGCAGCCGCAGCCGCCCACCGCATCCAGCCCCACGAGCGAGTGGAACCATCAGTTATCTGGACTTGAGCATTCGTTTGCTGAATTCGAATCAGCAACTGCCGAATTGTCTCTTCCGGTATATGCGTTTGCGCATAGGCAGTCAGGCCCAGTCGGATGGCATCTACTATGTCGACAGCCTGCCGATACTCATGCTGCCGGTGTGGATGCTGCGCAAGCCAGCCATCCCAAAATTGAGTTGATTGGGGCGTAGGCTCAAGCTGGTGATTGACGAAGGTATCGTCCGTTAAAAAATCGACTGGTAAAAAGCTCTCGTAAGGGTGTTCCACTAAGCACTGAATTTGCCAATAGATGACGCCTTTCGAAAAAAGTACTCACTTAATCCTAAAAAAAGATGAAAAAAGTTAAAAAGAGAAGGAACTGATAGGGTGAAGTAACTGATTGGCGTTGATCCTGATCGTTAATGCCCGTCAGCCAAATCTGTGACCTGTCGATGGAACTGGCACTTAACAGACTGATAGCCTGTCCGTAATTTAATCCTTCTGGTCCATTTCGTCATTGGCCTTTTCAGAGAGTTCAGGTGCCGTCCGACGACCCGGTAATGGCAAAATAGACTAGAAATAATAATCATAAACAGCTTGGATATCAGGTTAAGAAATAATTAAACAGTTTTTCTTATTTAGAATTTGTCTAATTTTACGTTTGAATTACTGAAGTCTTTAGCTATACATCCAATCTTACGATGAGAAAATTTACATTCCCCATTTTGGCACTCGTGATGCTGGCAACCGCATGTTCAAAAGAGGATGTTACTCCGGGTACGACTCAACGAGAAGTGGTATTGAACTATGCATCAATCGTGTCAGCTTCGTATGCAGATGCCATTGCTGGTGTTCAAAGCCTTAAAACGACCATCGACGCTTTTGTAAAAGCTCCATCGGCATCGGGGCTGGAGGCATGTAAAACCGCCTGGATCAACGCCCGGCCTGCTTACCTGCAAACGGAAGCATACCGGTTTTACGGTGGTCCCATTGATGCCAGTCCTGCCGAATTGGAGGGAGAAATAAACTCATGGCCACTCGACGAAGCCTATATTGATTATGTGTCGGGAGATGCGAACAGTGGCATGATAAACGACCTGAAAACGTTTCCAGCCATTACGAAATCAGTCATCTTTGATGCCAATGGATCGGGGGGAGAAACTGACGTGCGAGTAGGGTATCATGCCATTGAATTTTTATTGTGGGGGCAGGACCTGTATGCCGACTCGCCAGGCAAGCGCCCCTTTACTGACTTTACAACAGCCCCTAATGCAACCCGGCGCATTGCTTATCTTCAAATTGTGACCGATGCCCTGATCGAGTCGTTGCAGGAGGTAGCCACACAATGGGATAGCAAAACGGGTGCTTATTACGCCGACTTTACCAAAGCTGGCAACGAAACGGCCTCGCTGACCAATATGATGCTGGGGATGGGTAAACTGACGAAAGGCGAACTGTCGGGCGAGCGGATGACCGTTGCGCTGGCTTCAGGGGATCAGGAAGATGAGCATTCCTGCTTTTCTGACAACACAACCAACGACTTTATCTACGACGAACTTGGCATCTATAACGTATATTTGGGCCGTTATAAACGAACGGATGGTACCACCATCGACGGGGCAGGTATTGATGACCTGATAAAGGCCCGGAATGAAACCCAATATACGGCCATGACCGCTAAATTGACTGCGGCCACCACCGCCATAAATGCCATTCCAAAGCCGTTCGATCAGGCAATTTTAACGTCAAAAACGCAGATTCAGACAGCGATCAAGGCCCTACGCGATCAAAGCGATCAGTTGGTGCTTACTGCCAAAGAATTAGGTATCAACCTGAATGTTCCCGAAAAGAATTAGTCAACTGTTCCCTGGAATTTCTTCGCATGGCGTAACAAACCAGCCTGACGCTATGCAAATCTCCGGGCAACGATTTTGCATGAATAACGTAACTAAAACCTGGATCGTCCTTATGCTGGTAGCCAGCATCTGGGCATGTAAAGAGTCGATAGACCCCGAACCAGCCCAAACGGCCGAAGCAGACGAAGAGTTTTCGGGTGGGCAGAACGGGACTATTTTCGATGCTACCTTCAACGCCTTTGGAAATGCACTCGTAAACCTTACCTCGGATGAAACCGACCGGTTTGTGATTGGCAATTCCTTCAACCGAAACAATTGGGTGATAGCCCCTTCGTCGACGACTGCTCGCGACGGACTGGGGCCGCTCCTGAATGCCAGTTCCTGCGCGAGTTGCCATGCGCTCGATGGCAAAGGATCGCCCTTACTGAGTGATAGTGTCAGTGTTAACCAGGCCCTGCTGTTTCGCCTGTCGGTAGCGGGGCAGGGGAGTCATGGTGAGCCTCTGAACGATCCTCATTATGGCAATCAATTCAATCCCAGGAGTATTCCCAATGTGGCAGCAGAGGGCACCGTTTCAGTAACCTATCAGGCCATTACGGGAAACTATCCCGATGGTACCGCCTATTCTCTTCGGAAACCAACCTACTCATTTACCAACCTGAACTATGGTGCCATGACCGGCACGTTGGTGTCGCCGAGGCTGGCTCCGCAAATGATAGGCATGGGCCTTTTAGAAGCGGTTTCGGCACCGAGCATTCTGGCTAATGTCGACCCGGATGATGCAAATGGGGATGGCATCTCCGGACGGGCCAATTATGTTTGGGATGAGACAAATCAAAAAAAGACGCTGGGTAAGTTTGGATGGAAAGCCAATCAACCGAGCGTCGCTCAGCAGGTAGCCTCCGCTTTTAATGGCGATATTGGCGTGACCTCCACACTATTTCCAAACGTAAATCTTACTGATGTTCAAGCCGATGCATACGGCAATCTGCCAAACGGAGGCAGTCCGGAAATAGATGAAACAACCTTACAGAATGTCGTTTTTTACATAAAATCCCTGGCCGTACCCGCTCGCCGAAACTGGAAAGATGCCGCTGTTTTATCCGGGAAACAAGTATTTGTTGCCGCAAACTGTTCAGGTTGTCATGTGATGAAACTGACAACATCTGCCTACGACTCCCCGAGCTATTTATCGAACCAGACGATTCGGCCGTTTACCGACTTGCTGCTGCATGATATGGGGAGTGGATTAGCCGACAATCGGCCTGATTTTGAGGCAACCGGCACCGAATGGCGCACACCGCCTTTGTGGGGTATCGGTTTGCAAAAAACGGTCAATAAACACACGAACATGCTGCACGACGGTCGGGCAAGAAATGTGGAAGAAGCGATTCTGTGGCACGGCGGTGAAGCGGAAAAATCAAAAAACGCCTTCATGAAATTGTCTAAAACCGACCGGGCCAATCTCTTGAAATTTATAGACTCCTTATGAAAGCCATCCCCTATATACTTGTTTGTCTGCTTGTGCTTGTCTGGTCCTGTTCAAAAAATGAGGAACCCGGTGCATTCGACACATTTGACCGCAAGAGTATGCTCACCAATTTGGGTAACAACGTGGTCATCCCTTCGTTCGATGCGTTTTACCAAAAAGCAGCGGCACTGGAAACAGCTACGACAGCCTACAGCACCGACGTAAAGAATGAACAGAAATTAATTGCCGCCCAGCAAGCCTGGCTCGAAATGGCCACCGCATGGAAGCAGGCATCCGTATTTAAGCAGGGGCCCGTTGACGATAAATTTCTATTGGCGAACATTGACTTTTCGACCAAAGGCGTCTACCTGAATACAGCTTTACTGGAAAAAGCAATAACCGACGGCACTACCATCGACAATGCCTACATCGAATCGAAAGGATCAACGGTAAAGGGCGTTCATGCTATTGAGTACCTGCTTTTCGATAAATCTCAACGCAACGCAAACGTTGTTGGCGGCTACACGGGTGTCAACGGCGCCAATCGGGCGGCCTATCTGAAAGCACTCGCCACGAACCTGAAAAATCAGGCCCAACTGATTGTAGACAGCTGGAAATCAGGTTATGTAACAACGTTCATAAATGCCGATGGCCGGGATATTAACTCATCGTTGGGTGTTCTTTCCAATAAACTGATCGATTTGATTTACACGATCAGAGATGAACGGATCGGCGCGCCCAAAGGGAATCGAAACAACGGTGTACCGCAGCCCGATTTAGCGGAGTCGGCGCTGAGCAATTCGTCTATTGCGCTGGCAATCAATGAGCTGAAAGGACTCGAAAATGCGTTTCTTGGCCGAACACCCGCTGGCATTGATGGAGTTGGGCTGGATGATCTATTGGACAAACTTGGTGCAAAATCCGGCGATGATTTACTGACGACAAAAATTAAAAATCAATTCGCAACGGTTTATACCAAACTCAGCGCCATTCCGGCTCCCTTACAAACGGCTGTCGTCACTAACAAAACAGAGGTACAGGCCGCTTATGACGAAATCAAGAAACTCCAGGTCATGATGGAGGTAGACATGGTCAATAATCTGGGTGTTCTGCTGACATTTAGTGATAATGATGGCGACTAAATCCGGTACTCTTTCACTATCTGCCAACGATGCTCAACCCTACGCTCTCGCTTTCTTCCGACTGATTTTCGGCTTATTGATGCTTGTGGCCGAGCTTCGGTTTATTGACCGGGGCTGGATAACTTCATTTTACGTAAAGCCTCAATTCTTCTTTACTTTTTACGGGTTTGACTGGATAAAGCCTTTGCCGGAACCCTATATGCATTGGGTATTTTACGGGCTGGTAGTGCTGAGTTGTCTAATCACGCTTGGCTTATTTTATCGGTTCGCTATTATCGCCTTTTTTCTGGCCTTTACCTATGTAGAGTTATTGGACAAAAGCGTTTATCTGAACCATTATTATCAGGTAAGTTTGCTGGCTTTTCTGATGTGCTGGTTGCCGATGAACCAAGTATTTTCTTTGGATAGTCTCCTGCAAAAGAAATTTGCGTTTTATCGTTTAACATCCCTACCATTAGCCCCTTTTTTGTCGGCACCCCGCACGCTTGCAGACTTCATTTATAATCCAGTATGGGCTTTACGATTGCAGGTTGGTTCTGTTTATTTTTTCGGAGGAATCGCCAAGTTAAAGTACGATTGGCTTTTTATGGCACAGCCCCTCCGAATCTGGCTGGCTGCGAATGAGCATTTACCGTTGGTAGGGCCCTTATTGACCGAACGATGGGTTGCTTTTTTGTTGAGCTGGCTGGCCATGATTTTTGATCTGTCAGCTCCGTTTCTGCTTTCCTTTCGCCAATCGCGCTTACCCATCTACTGTATCATCGTTGTTTTTCACCTGCTGACCCATTTCCTTTTCTACATAGGTATGTTTCCGTGGATGATGATGTTTACGGCCCTGGTTTATTTTCCCCCGACCGTTTACAAGCGGCTGTTAACTTTTCCGGGTACCGCTAAAGTGCACACCCAGCATTTTCACGTAAGGGCATCGGCCTCCCGCTTTTTTACAGGGTTTAGCAAGTTGGTGCTCCCCGCTTTTTTTCTGTTTCAAGTGCTCCTTCCTTTCCGAAGCCATCTTTATTCGGGGAATGTTCTCTGGCACGAACAGGGCTTTCGCTTTTCATGGAATATCATGTTGATGGAAAAAAACGCCAGCCTTGAGTACACCGTTAAAGTCAAAAAAACCGGTCAGGAATTTACTGTAAACCCGAGTAAATTCCTGACCCGGATTCAAGCCCGACAGATGAGTTTTCAGCCCGATATGATCGTGCAATTTGCCCATTATCTACACGATTACTACCTCGAAAACGGGATTGGCGACACAGAAATAAGGGCCGAATGTTACGCATCATTAAACGGGCGGGGAAGCACCCTGCTGGTCGACCCAACGGTTGATCTGGCGAAGGAGAAAGACGGTTTTCAGCACAAAGCCTGGATAACAACATTGAATTGATCAACCATGGATCGCTTACGCGCACGACTATATAGCTCAGGCATTTTCTTCATTG
>CAXTJJ010000097.1:0-14409 GCA_964244155.1 uncultured Spirosoma sp. | reverse complement strand
TCGTTGGTCGCTACAATAATCCGGACATCAACCGGAATATCCTGATTGCTTCCGATTCGACGAATTTTACGTTCCTGCAATACCCGAAGCAACTTGATCTGGTTGTCGTACGACAGGTTGCCAATTTCGTCCAGGAAGATCGTTCCTCCGTTGGCAAACTCGAAACTACCCGCTTTATCGGACATAGCCCCCGTAAAGGAGCCTTTCACGTGACCAAATAATTCACTGCCAGCCAGTTCTTTACCCAGAGCACCACAGTCGATGGCCACAAAAGGCTTATCGGCACGTTTGCTTTTCAAGTGAATGGCATTGGCAACGAACTCTTTACCCGTTCCGGTTTCGCCGGTAATAATAACCGACATATCGGTAGGGGCAATCAGGTCGATGTGTTTCTGGAGTTGTTCGGCAGCGCGGCTCTTGCCAAATATAAACCGCTTTCCGTCGGGTGTCAGCGGTACTTTTGAAGATGCCGGTTTTACAGTAGCCGTTTTAGCTGTAGTTCCTGACCCTGTGCTGGCAGGAGCAGAGCTTTTAGGCTGGTTTAACGATTGGCTCCGTCGTTCAAGCGCCCCTTTAATCGTATAGAGAATCTCATCAGGATAAAGCGGTTTGGTTACGTAGTCATAAGCACCATGCTTAACCGTCTGAACCGCCACCCGAACGTCGGAGTAACCAGTAATAATGATAACGGCTGTTGTTGGATGCATCACTTTAATCCGGCGAAGCATTTCCAGGCCATCTATATCAGGAAGTTTAAAATCGCAAATAACTAATTCGTAAGCCTCTTTTCGTAGCAGAACAAGGCCGTCATCGCCCCGTTGTACCGATGCCGTTTTGTATCCCTGCTTGGTCAGAAACCGTTCCAGGAGCAGGCATATATCGTTGTTATCGTCAATAATCAGAATTTTTTCCATGAAGAGGAAGCAGCTTGTTCAAATGACCATGCACGGCCCAGCGCAAAATGCAACATTAAAAGCCTAAGCTGGCAGTATGAACAAAGTTACTCAAACCTGAATGGTTTGCAAAGCCGTTTCCACTGATCGGCGAGTGAAAGGTTTTCCTATAAAATAGTCGGCTCCCTGCTCGGTGGCCCGACGCCGTTCGGCCTGCCCATCAAAGGCACTGATCATAATGATCTTGGCCTCATGCTGCTCTTTTTTAATGAAAGGTAATAGATCAAAGCCCAGACCATCGGGCAAGTTCAAGTCCAGAAAAATAGCATCAAATTGCTGTGAATCCAACCACTGGCGACCTTCTTCAATGAAGTGAGCGCATGTTGGCTGATACCCTAAACGACGCAACAACCCTGATAATAGCAGGCATATATCTGCTTCATCGTCCACGATCAGCACTCGTTTAGCCAGCGATGTTGTATTCATTACGGTCGGTCTGAATTGAGTTCCCGCATTGGCTCCTATTATTGGTCTTACCACAGTATTTCTTGTTTTCGGTATTCTCTGATGACATATTTTCTACATAAAATATGATGCCGGAAATGCGGGGATGCGTCAAAACTACTTAATAATACCCAATAAAGGCCAATAACTTAACTGGTTGCGATTTTTTCCCCGATTTATGAACACAGCTACCCACTCCTCAATCATGAACAACTTGTCATGGAAATGGGTAATTTTTCTACGCTTATTCCCCACTTGTAGAATTTATTCCACACTTTATTTTGCGACTACATAAACGCCCTGTAGAAGGCCTATCCGCAGCACAAATTTATTATTGTCTCATTTCCAAGCGCATAGGGCATTATTTAAGGTAAACAGTATAAGACGAGTGTCATTCCAACTGACTTGGCACAAATTTTTCTCTTAGGATTACCAGTTGCGAGACAGCGTATTCTGATTTACTCACGAAAAATAATGGGAAACCTTCTTTACACGATTGCAGTAATACTCATTATTATTTGGCTCCTTGGTTTTTTAGGCGTTTTAGGTACGGGTATTGGAAGCAGTAGTTTGATCCACGTTTTACTCGTAATTGCTGTTATAGCGATTATATTACGATTGATTCAGGGACGCGGTGTGTGAGAAGATTAGTACCAATGACGATATTGTTTAAAAAATGATGTCAATTGTCAAAAGATATTCCTAGTTAGGTAGTTTCATTTTAGGTTAAGTACAAGTTACGGTGGGTACGGAATCCCTGCGCCAAATTGAGCGCGGGGATTTTTATTTTACCCTACCGGTAAAAAAGAGTAAGTTTACCCGTCTCATTGACCATAACCAGTTGCCTGCGAGATTCCAGTTACGGGGTATGAATGGGTAAAACGTGGACGCCCTTGTAGAAAAAAGTCCTCAGTCACCAGACCTTATTTTCACAAAGGTTACTATGATAATTGGTTAGCTTTCAATAAGTTACCTTGTAGTTATCATTACTGGTACGGAATTTTCTATGCGGTTGGCATTAGTGTTAAGTTTATCATTCACAAAAGTTTTAGAAACCATGAAAGCATTACCAGGAATATTGATAGGTTTAGCAGTAGGCGCTGTAGTTGGTATTCTGCTTGCCCCTGAGAGCGGTCAGAAAACACGTAAACGCATTTCATCGGAGTCTGACTCGTTCTTTAAGGACCTTCAGGATCAGCTTCAATCTGGATTGGAGAGCATCAAAAACCAGTATAATGATTATGTTGATTCGGCCACCGAAAAAACAACTGATCTGGTAAGCCAAGCCAAAAAGAAAGCAAAACAATAATCAAACGCGTCATACAAGGCAAACTCACCTAAAACAAACAGACCAATGAGAAGCACAAGAGATTTTCTAACCGGTATTATCACAGGCGTTGTTATTGGTATTTTAACGGCTCCCCGCAGCGGTAAAGAAACACGTGATAAATTGACCGAAGAAGCCAATAAGCGTAGCGGTGACTTGAAAGACCAGTGGGAGAAAGGCGTCTCGCAGGTGAAAGATGGTTTTGAACAGGCGAAAAGCCAGGTCAACCAATACACCGACAAAGCCAAAGAGCAGTTCAATCAATATAAAGATCAAGCTCAGGCAGCCATCAACAAAGACAAGGATCAAGTGAAAGATCACTATAACGATAAAGTTGATGAACTGGCTGATGATGCAAAATCCGGCATTGACAGCACCCAGTCGTCCATCAAAGTCAATTAAGTAATACTACCTGATTTACTCAACGTTATTGATAGTAGCCTACACTGCAAACCAGTGTGGGCTACACTTGTTTTAGGGGTTTAACGACCTTTTAATTCTGGTTTAAGAAGCCTTTAATTAATGGTGCAGACATTTGTAGCGGAAAATATAGTCATGAAAAAATACTCGTTTTTTTCACTCCCTCAATTCTGCAATTATTTGAGGTCTATTATGCAAAAGCCGTTGACTCAACAAAAATCGTTTGCCTACGCGTTACTGTCAGGTATAAGCATTGCGCCTGGCACTAAGGAAAAGAACCTTTTTCTACGGGTATTGGCTGCTCTGCTGATAACAGGTAGTTTAAGTGGTTGTGGCAGTTCGGCCAAAACAGACAAAACGACCTCGGCAGAGCCAGAGCGTGGCAGTAATTTGCTGGCTACCGCTACCTACGATACGGCCAGACTGGAAAATGCTCGAAACGAACTGAATCTGACGGGCAAGATCACATTTAACCAGGACCAGGTTGTCAAAGTATTTCCATTGGTAGGCGGTCATATCGAAACACTCAAAGCCGATCTGGGCGACTACGTTAGAAAAGGCCAAATTCTGGCCGTCATTCGGTCTGGTGATCTGGCCGACCTGGAGCAACAGGCGGTCTCAGCACGGGGTGAACTGGCCGTTGCGCAGAAGAACCAGCAAGTGACGGAAGACATGACCAAGGCGGGCTTGAGCTCACAGCGTGAACTGGTGGCCAGTCAGGAGCAATTACAGGCCGCCAAAGGTGAAGTAGCACGTGTTGGCGAAAGACGCCGGATTGTGGGTGGTACAGGGTCGGTTTATCTTGTTAAAGCACCAATGAGTGGATTCATCGTTGAAAAATCAGCTTCACCGGGTATGGAGCTCCGATCCGACGACCCAGAAAACCTGTTTACGGTTTCTAACCTTGATCACGTCTGGGTTCTGGCTAATGTATACGAGTCAGACTTAGCCAACGTACACGAAGGGGACGCAGCAACGATTACAACCATTTCCTACCCTGATAAAATCTTCCACGGCAAGATTGACAAGATCTTTAACGTCCTCGACCCCGACAGCAAAACTCTGAAAGTGCGTGTTACACTCGACAATGCTGATTACCGCCTTAAACCTGAGATGTTTGCTAACGTAAGCGTTACCTACGCGGGTCATGACCAACGCATAGCGATACCGGCTGGTGCCGTCGTCTTTGATAAAAACCGCAACTTTGTGGTTATGGTCAATAAACAAAACCAGCCTATTGTACGCGAGGTAGAGATTTATAAAACGATTGGTCAGAAAACGTATTTAACAAGTGGTGTTGCCCCCGGCGACCGCGTCGTAACAACCAACCAACTTCTGATTTATAATGCCTTAGGCAGCTAAGAATTCCGGCATACCAGCATAAAAAAAGTCCGGTACAGATCGTGCCGGACTTTTTTTATGCTGGTATGCCAGCCTTTATTTCTTCGTCACCCGCATCGAAATCCGGCGGTTTTGTGCCCTGCCCTCTTCGGTGTCGTTCGAAGCAACGGGGTGCTCCTGACCATAGCCCTCTGCTTCCAGGCGGTCTTTAGCAATGCCCATTTTTTCTAATTCAACCCGTACCGAGTTAGCCCGATCCTGCGACAGTTTAAGGTTACTGGCCGCAACACCCGTGTTGTCCGTGTAGCCTCCTATTTTGATGTTCACATTTGGATAAGCCTTCAGAATCTGAGCCACATTACCCAGCTGCACCTGCGATTCAGGTTTCAGCGTGGCTTTATTCGTTTCGAACGTGAGCCGGTCAAAATCGAACCAGGTGGTTTTGTCAACAGCCTTATCGGAGTTGATAAATTCAACGAGCTGTTCTTCAATCTTGCCCACACCCGACAAGTTCAGATCCACTCCCGTTTTATCATTTTTAAATCTTAGCACATTGATGGTTGCCGAATCGTGTTCAGCGGCCGTTGATTTCTCAAGATCAACGCCATGCACACCACCTTGTGCTGTAATACCTTCCCGATTGCCTTCGCTGGTTGACGTCGATTTAACAGCGATGTAAGGCGCAATAACCAGCGACACAATCGACATCAGTTTGATCAGGATGTTCATGGATGGCCCCGATGTATCCTTGAATGGATCACCAACGGTATCGCCCGTTACAGACGCTTTGTGAGGCTCCGATTTTTTATAGAACATCTCCCCATTGATCAGTACGCCTTTTTCAAACGACTTCTTGGCGTTATCCCAGGCACCACCGGCGTTGTTCATGAAAATACCCATCAGTACGCCCGATACCGTAACACCGGCCAGCAAACCGCCGAGAACTTCGGGACCGAAGATGAAACCGACAACAACAGGAACCGTTAGCGCAATAGCACCCGGAAGCACCATCTCACGGATAGACGCCTGCGTCGAGATAGCGACGCACTTTTCGTACTCTGGCTTGCCCGTTCCTTCCATAATACCCGGAATTTCGCGGAACTGACGACGAACTTCTTCAACCATCGCCATAGCTGCCCGACCCACGGCTGCAATAGCCAGCGACGAGAAGATGTACGGAATCATACCACCCACGAACAAACCAGCCAGCACATCGGCCTTGTAGATGTCAATTGCCGAGATGCCCGAAATACCAACAAAGGCGGCAAATAAAGCCAGCGCTGTCAAGGCCGCAGAGGCAATGGCGAAGCCCTTACCCGTTGCAGCAGTCGTGTTACCTACGGCATCTAGAATATCGGTGCGACCGCGAACTTCTTCGGGCAGGTAACTCATTTCGGCAATACCTCCGGCGTTATCGGCAATAGGACCGAACGCATCAATGGCTAACTGCATCGCGGTTGTTGCCATCATACCAGCGGCAGATATAGCAACGCCATACAAACCGGCGAAATGATAAGACGTATAAATACCAGCGGCCAGTACCAAAATGGGCAACACCGTCGATTCCATACCCACCGACAGACCGCCGATGATGTTCGTTGCGGCCCCCGTTGCCGACTGCCGAATGATTGACAGTACCGGACGACGGCCCATAGCCGTGTAATACTCGGTGATGATACTCATCAGCGCACCCACAATCAGACCCGTTACAATGGCATAAAACACATCCATCCGGTTAAACTCAACACCCCGAATTGACATTACACCTTCCGGCAACATAGCGTTGACCAGGAAATACGAAGCAACCAGTGTAATAGCAATCGACGCCCAGTTACCCAGGTTTAGTGCGGCCTGTACATTACCGTTATCGTCTTTAACGCGTACCAGATAGGTAGCAATGATTGAAAAAATCAGGCCTAGTCCGGCAATTACTATCGGCAGAACAATCGGTGCGTGACCAATGATCGGGTCATGTGGAATAACAATTTCACGACCCAATACCATCGTTGCCAGAATCGTAGCTACGTATGAACCGAATAAATCGGCTCCCATACCCGCCACGTCACCTACGTTATCACCCACGTTGTCGGCAATGGTTGCTGGGTTGCGCGGATCATCTTCGGGAATACCGGCCTCTACTTTACCAACAAGGTCAGCCCCAACGTCGGCCGCTTTGGTGTAGATACCACCGCCCACGCGGGCAAAAAGCGCAATGGATTCGGCACCGAGCGAAAAACCGGCCAGTACTTCGAGGGCTTTCTCCATCGGCAGGCCGTTTACATCGCCGGATGGCTCAACGTATAGTTTGTACAGAATAATGAAAAGGCTACCCAATCCAAGAACGGCAATACCGGCAACCCCAATACCCATAACCGAGCCCCCCGTGAAGGACACCTCAAGGGCTTTGGTCAGGCTTGTACGTGCTGCATGAGCCGTACGAACGTTCGCCTTCGTGGCGATATTCATACCGATATAACCCGCCAGTGCCGACAGAAAGGCACCGAGAATAAAGGAAAACCCAATGATTGGACTGGAGTTCGGAACTAAGCTTCCCATATAGGCCAGCAATAGGGCTACGATAATACCGAAATACGTTAAAACGCGCCATTCAGCTTTCAAAAAGGCGATGGCACCGTCGGCAATATAGCCTGCAATTTCCTGCATCCGGGCATCGCCAGCATCCTGCTTCGAAACCCACATGAATTTGGTAAACATCACTAACAGGCCAACAATGCCAAGGATGGGGACCAAGTAAACACTGTAATTCATAGAAATAGGTGTAAGTTAAATAGTTGATTGCCCGCAAAGATAGAATTTGCCGTTGCATAACGACCAATATGATAGAAAATTCATAGACTTTTTTTAAGGATAAGTTCGGTTTTTCAAGGAGATTCCCATTTCTACACAATCAGTTGGCCCCCAGGTTTGGAAGTAGACAGTTAGTGATGTAGGTTCAAAAGAAAAACGCCCGTTTGATGAATTAGTCAAAACGTGCTACCGAGTTTCTTTGACTATGCAAAACTTTCGCTTTCAAATCAATCTTGTCGCAGTCATATCATTCTGCCTGACATTTTGCCTTCCAGACTTGGTTCAGGCGAATGGAATTGACTCGCTTCGCGTAACCGTTACCGAAGGCACTAACATGGCCGCCGATCTCTCGCCCGATAAACGTCAGATTGTCATTGATTTACAGGGGACTATCTGGCTGTTGCCCGCAACGGGAGGCATTGCCAAAGCTATAACCGATAATTTAGGCGACTGCCGACAACCCAGTTGGTCGCCGGACGGGAGACAGATTGCGTTTCACTCGTTTTGGGATGGCCGATATCACATCTGGACGATACCGGCAACGGGAGGAAAGCCCAAACAACTGACCTCAGGGGTTTATGACGACCGCGAACCTCACTGGTCGCCCGATGGGAAACGCATCGTGTTTTCGTCCGACCGTAGCGGCAATTATGACATTTGGCAGCTTAATCTGGTCGATGGACAACTCACTCAACTTACTCACGATACGGGCAATGATTTTAATCCGGCCTTCTCGCCCGATGGCAGGCAGGTCGCCTTCCTCTCCGACCGTTCCGACGCACCGGGGGTATATGTCATTACGCCGGGGAGTACTGAAAAGCTGATCACGTCGGCCATGGGTAAACTCGCCGGAGCCGCCTGGCAACCCGACGGGTCACACCTGTTTTATAACCTCCTCAACAATTCGCAGAGTGGGTTGGCGACGGTCGCGCTTGCCGATGGTAAATCCCAAATGCTCACTGAGGTTGATGAAGATGTTTTCCCGTTTCGGGCGGGCTGGTTTTCGACCGACGAATACCTGTATACGGCGAACGGGTTATTGAAACGACGTAAAATTGGCAGTACCACCGCCCAAACCATTCCGTTTCAGGCCATAATCGCCTTGCCCGGAAATACCTATAAACGCAAAACATACGACTTCGACACCCAGCAACCACAACCAGTTCGGGGTATAAAGGGAACGGCTATTTCGCCCGACGGCAAGCAGATCGCCTTTGCAGCGCTGGGTGATTTATGGCTGTTGGCCAGAGGCACAAGAACACCGAAGCGGTTAACCCAGGGACCAAGTATGGAGATGGAACCAGCCTGGTCGCCGGATGGCTCGAAGCTGGCCTATGTTTCGGATCAAAACGGGAATATGGATGTCTGGATTCGGGATTTAAAAACGGGACAGGATCGTAATCTGGTCGATATGTCTGATGATTTGCACTACCCGACCTGGTCTCCGGATGGCAGCAAGATCGCATTTTATCAAAGTGACCCACGCAACGCCTGGGGGCGTAGTACACTCTACGTGGCCGATGTGACGTATACGGCAGACGTGACAGCCCCGAAAACCAGGAAACTACACGAATCCCTCTTTGTACCGAGTCAGGCCAGTTGGGCCGCCGATGGCAAAACGATAGCCGTGTCGGCACTTCACCCCTACTCTTCCCGCTATCGCGAAGGTGTCAGCGAGGTTTTGCTCCTTTCATTGGACGGCAAAAATGACCGCTATGTATCGCCCGCACCCGCGCACAGCCTGGCCACACGCGGTCAAAACGGCCCGGTATGGTCGCCCGACGGCACCAAAATGGCGTATGTTCTCGACGGTTTACTTTTCATAACGGATGTAAAGACCGATGGCACAATTGTGGGAACGCCCCGCCGGTTGACGACCGAACAAGCTGAAACGCCCACCTGGACGGGCGATTCCAAAAGCCTGTTGTTTCTGGCCACAGATGTATTTAAGCAAGTATATCTGGCCGATGGCCACATCGACACTCATCCGATGGATCTATCCTGGCAGATCAGCCAGCCTACCGGTACCGTTGTGGTTCATGCCGGGCGGTTGTTCGATGGCAGGGCCAATACGTATCGTACCAATGTTGACATCATACTCGATGGGCACCGCATTCGAGCCATTCTCCCCCACCAGGCCGGGCGTTCGGGAACGCTCATCGACGCGTCGACAAAGACGGTCATACCGGGCCTGTTTGAAATGCACACGCACCAGCACTCGATGGTTGGCGAAAAGATTGGTCGGCTCTGGCTATCCTTTGGCATCACCTCCATTCGGGAACCCGGTGCCGACCCCTATGATGCACTCGAACGAAAAGAAGCCTGGGCCAGTGGCACCCGGCCTGGTCCGCGTCAGTTTTTTACGGGCGGCTTGACCGATGGCAACCGGATTTATTACGGAGCCGCCACCAGCATTAACTCCGACGAACAACTCGACCGCGAACTCAATCGCTCGGTTCGACTGGGTTACGACATGATCAAAACCTATGTTCGCATGCCGGACGCCATGCAGCAACGCATCACAACCTTCGCCCATGCCCACGGATTGCCCGTGTCTTCGCACGAAATTTTCCCGGCTATGCGCTATGATGTGGATGCCGTTGAACACATTGGCGGCACGAGTCGGCGGGGGTATTCGCCGAAGATTACGGCCATGAACAAAAGTTATCAGGACGTGATTCAACTATTGGCAACATCGGGAATGAACATCACCCCCACGGCTTCGTTGCAGGGTGGCTTTGCCGTATTGACAACGAAAGACCCGAGTCTCTATGAGAATCGTCAGTATAAGGCGTTTTACTCCGACGAATATACGACTGCCTTACAGGTAGGTTCGGCTCAATACGCTAAAATCAGCCCCGGCTACCTGAGCAATTTCGGTAATCTCCAAAAAGGCGTAAAAGCCCTCATGGATGCCGGTGCCCACGTTACGACCGGTACCGACAGCCCATTTGTGCCTTATGGCATGAGCCTGCACACCGAATTGCAGGTTTTTGTCGATGCGGGCCTGACGCCCTATCAGGCACTCCGGTCGGCCACCCTCTGGGCCGCCGAAACCGTAGGAGTCAGTAAAGATTTAGGTTCAATTGAACCGGGTAAACTCGCCGACATGGTTATCGTTACCGGCGATCCACTGACCAACATCCGCGACGTACTGAACGTGGAGCAAGTAATTCGCAATGGTGAAGTATTGTCCATTGACAAATTATTGACGCGTCCCTAGCCGCACGAACACCTTACTTTATAGGCCCTAAAAGAGAGCGTCATGCCGAGACGCTCTCTTTTAGGGCCTTTGCCGTTCATTCACAGGCCTCAAGTCAAGTATTTTTACTTATTAGTTTAGTTAAATATATACAGCTATATAGCTCATATACAGAAAAGTCAGCCCTATCCATACATTACTCAACTACTAAAGACAAGTAATAATACTCTATCTTAGAACAGCACTTATACTTAAATATAATTAATTATGTAAAATATTGTAAATAAGAAATATAATTCTCCTTAAGACTTTAAAATCAAAATTATATTTTGCAAATTCATTCCATACAATACCTTTGTAGGGGAGGTATGACATTTCTTAACTTACTTAAAACTATGATGAGATCGTTACTTATGAGTCTGCTTTTTGTGGGCTTAAGTTGCTCAGGGGTATGGGCACAGGGGCGAAAGATAAGCGGTACGGTCACAGCCGATGAAGGACCGGGCGGATTTGCCGGTGCTACTGTTGTCGTGAAAGGTACAACCATTGGTACGGTGACAGACGCTAAAGGTCAGTTTACATTAAGTGTTCCATCTTCGGCAAACGCACTGGTATTTTCAGCCGTTGGTATGGTGACTATGGAGGAAGTCATTGGTGCGCGAAATACAATCGACATCACGCTTAAAAGCGACACGAAGCAACTGGGCGAAATCATTGTAACGGCTCTTGGTCTGAAAGAAGAACGCGATAAGTTTGCCTCTTCGGTGTCGACCGTGACAGGCAAAAACATTGCCAAATCAGGCGAAACCAGCCTGCTGACGGGTTTGAGCGGGAAAGCTTCGGGCGTGATTATTACCCGGAACGGTGGTGACCCCGGCGCGGGGGCCTATATCCAGATTCGCGGTCAGAACACCATCAACGGTAATGCACAGCCACTTTTTATTGTCGACGGTATTCCCGTTAGTAACTCCAGCGACAATAACGGATCGGCTGCGGGTAATTCCATCGTTCAGCAGTCGCGTATCAACGACATTAACCCCGAAGACATCGAAAGCATGGAAGTACTGAAAGGGGCTTCGGCTGCGGCTTTGTGGGGCACGCGGGCTGCCAACGGTGTAGTGGTTATTACGACAAAGAAAGGCAAAGACAGCAAAGGCAAAGTCAACATCACCTTTAAATCGAGCGTCTCGTTCGATAAGGTCAATAAAATGCACCCGCTGCAAACCACCTACGGACAGGGCACCAATGGCCTGTACAGTCAGGGGAATAAAGTGAGTTTCGGTGATCTTATTTCTGATCGCAAAGGTGGCGAAGATACGTACATAACAGATCCGAACGCGCCGGGATATCAGGGGTATGTTACCTTCCCGGATGGTACAAAGCGGTACGCTATTGCCGCCGGTACAGCTGCCAATCCGCATGGCGGCAAAAATTCGAAAGACGTTTTTGATCATGTCAATGATGTCTATCAGACGGGCCACTTTACGGACAATAGTCTCAACATCAGCGGGGGGAATAACCGGTCGAATTTTATGATCAGTTATTCCAACCTGAATCAGGAGGGTATTGTCAAGGCGTTCAGTAACTACCAGCGGAACACGGCTCGGGTCAATGTTGCCAGCCAGTTTACGGAGTGGTTCCGGGCATCGGCCAACCTGGCTTACTCCAAAGTGTTCTCGTCCCGTAACCAGCAGGGCGACAACCTGGACGGTATTTTGCTGGGCGGCACGCGAACAGCACCTGATTTCGACAACTCCTATTATACCGGAACGTATACGAATGCCGCCGGGCAGGTTTTCACCAACGAACACGTTTCGTATCGGAACCCGCTGGGCAAAGACCAGAATTCGATCTACTCGAACCCGGTCTGGAACATCAACAATAACAAAAACACAACCGATGTTGACCGCATTACCGGCAACATTGAGTTAGGCATCACGCCAACGTCGTGGTTAAGCATCACCGGCCGTACAGGTATCGACAATTTCACCGATGCGCGTCTGGAGCGTTTTGCCCGCAACTCATCGACTTATCTGGGCGGTTATCTGTCGAAAAACTGGATTACCGAGAAGCAGTTCAACACCGATGTGTTTGCCAACGCAACCAAAACATTCAGCAATGATTTTAGCGGTTCGTTGCTGGTGGGGGTTAACTACAACAGCCGCCGGAAGGCTATTTTAACCGATGCCATCACAAACCTTATCGTGCCAACGGCACCGGATATTCTAACCAACGCGCTGAATTCGAACCTCACCGCCACGAACTACAATTCGTTGATTCGTACCTATGCCTATTATGGACAGGCGGAATTACAGGCGTATAATATGTTATTTTTAACCCTGACGGGTCGCAGCGAAAGTGCATCGACCTTTGGTTCCAAAACCAACAGCAGTTTCTTTTTCCCCTCGGCCGCTCTGGCCTGGCAGTTCAGCAAGTTGAAAGGAATAGAAACCAGTTCTGTACTCAGCTTCGGTAAACTGCGTTTAACCTGGGGGCAAGTGGGGATTCAACCACAGCCGTACCAGAACTTCACGACCTTCTCGCCCGCTACGTATGGCGATTCGTTCGCCGGCGGGTTGTCGTCGGCCAGTTCGCTTTACGGGGGAGGTTATGTTCGGAGTGCAACGGCGGGTAACGACTTCCTGCGCCCGGAGCGGAAAACAGAAACCGAAGTTGGGGTTGATTTACGCTTCCTCAATAACCGGATCAACTTCTCGGCAACGGCTTACACGAACAGCACGAAAGACGTAATTCTGTCGTTGAACGTACCCTACGAAACAGGCTATACCGTTCGGAACATCAACGCGGCCGAACTCTCCAACAAAGGAATTGAACTGGAAGCCGGTGCCGACCTCTTGACTTTAGGCGATTTCAAATGGAATCTGGCGGCCAACTTCTCCATGAACCGCAACAAGGTCGTTTCACTGGCGGGTGCATCGGTGCAGATCTTGCCGGATAGCTATCAGGAGAATGCATCCCTGATTCCAGGTCAACCCTTCGGCATCTTCTATTCGACTGATTTTCTGAAAGATGAGTCGGGCAAATACAAGCTGGATGCCAATGGTTTCCCGCAGGGCGGTACTGACAATGAAGTCATTGGCAATCCAAACCCAAAATGGCGCGGTGGTCTGGGAAGCACATTCTCGTATAAAAACCTGTCGCTGTATGTGTTGTTCGACCGTGTAGCCGGTAATGATTTTTACAATGGTACACGCGGTGCTCTGTATAACATCGGCACACACGGCGACCAGGGTCATACTGCCATTGCGCCAGCCGGTGGTATAAAAGATGTGACGGGCAAGACAATTGCCGCCGGTACGTCCTTTCAGGGTGAGATCAAAGACTTTGGTGCAGGTCCGGTAGCCCTGAACCAGGCCTGGTATCAGGGTCGGGGAACGGCCTTCAACTCGGCTTCGTACAAGCAGTTTATTGAAGACGGAAGTGCCACCCGCATGCGCGAGATAACACTCAGTTACAGCCTGCGCAGCGAAAAATTCCGTCGGCTCACACACCTGTCGAACGTTGATTTCAGCTTGACGGGTCGTAACCTCATCCTGTGGACCAAATACACGGGTACGGACCCTGAGGTGAACATTACGGGTGCTGGTCTATCGAGAGGACAGGACTGGTTTACGAACCCCAATACGAAATCGTTATTGTTTTCGCTGAAAATCACCTACTAACTAACGTTTTCGGTTTTCGGTTTACGGTGGTTCGCCAGTAAAGCGGCTCACCGAAAACCCTAAACGGAAAACGGAAAAACTCCTTAAAACATGAGAAAATCATTTTCACATAAAGTTACCATTGCGTTGCTCAGCATCACGTTGCTCAGCAGTTGCAAGGAGTTGTTCAATGAGCCAAATATTCAGAGCAACCCCAATGCAGTGACGGATGTTGACGTGGCAACGTTGCTG
>CAXTJJ010000096.1:13123-14423 GCA_964244155.1 uncultured Spirosoma sp. | reverse complement strand
AAATACTTAGATAATTGTCTAATTATTTAATGAAACAGCGATGAACAATCTTTTTAAAGCCTTAAACGACCCAACCCGTCGGCAGATACTGGACCTGCTGCGCGGGAGCGATCTGAACGCCGGTGAGATTGCTGAGCGATTCGACATGACAAAGCCCAGTATCTCTCACCACCTCGATTTGTTACGACAAGCCGGTCTGGTTGAAGCCACCAAACAGGGGCAGTTTATCAATTACTCCCTCAACACCACAGTCCTCGACGAGTTGCTGGTATGGCTTATGAGCTTTCAGAAAACCGAACCGCTGCCAATTGAAACCAGTACACCTGATAAGAAATCTTAATCGCTCACCAAACCTGCTTATCGCGTATGAAAACAAATTCGACTTCTATTGAACTGGCAATGATGGTCATTGTACTTTCTCCGCTGGTTTACCTGGCCCTTATCTGGAATCAACTTCCAGCTGAAATAGCTACACATTATAATTTAAGGGGCAATGTGGATGGCTGGATGCCTAAAGGCAGCGCAGCGCTGTTTGTGGGTGGTTTGTCTGTGTTTCTGTATCTGGTTCTGCGGTTTTTACCAAAAATGGACCCCAAAGGCAAACGGCAAACGGCAAATTACCAAAAAATGCGATTTGTGGTGACCCTGTTCTTTGCCGCTATAATGATCTGGATACTTTACATAACCAATCACAAGGTCACCAATGAGACGTTTGGGCGTGTTTTCATGTGCCTTATTGGACTGCTGCTGGCAGGCCTGGGTAACTACCTCATAACCGTAAAACCAAACTGGTTTGTGGGTATTCGTACCCCCTGGACTCTGGAGAACGAAGTTGTCTGGCGCAAAACACACCGGATGGGTGGACGACTGATGGTGGCCGGTGGCTTACTGACCCTACTCCTGGCTCTGGTCGTGCCTATGCCGTATATGGTTCTTAGCAGTATAGGTGTCATTGCTCTAGCTGTCCTCATTCCGGTTGTGTATTCCTACATCTACTTTCGGCAGGAAAAAACACATCAACTCAATTAGTTGCTTTCCGATCAGCTCTAATCACCAGATATCGCCTGCCATGAAACGATTCGTTTGTTCTGCCTTCTTTTTATTGACTTTTTGCCTGAATGCGTTTGCGCAACTCGAAGAACCTATACAGTATAAAATAACGGTTCCAGCTGGTGCAGACCTAACACTGGATGGCACGCTGACAATACCCGGCGCGGGTAAAAAAGCAGTACCGGTTGTTCTGCTCGTTGCTGGCTCCGGCCCAACAGACCGTGATTGCAACAGTGCATACGGATTAAAA
>CAXTJJ010000096.1:0-13113 GCA_964244155.1 uncultured Spirosoma sp. | reverse complement strand
AAATCAAACACCTTTAAAATGTTGAGTGATAGCCTGGTAAGTAAAGGCATTGCAGTGGCCCGGTACGACAAACGTGGTTCAGGCACGAACCTGCAGGCTGCGGCCAAAGCCCTTAATCCAGAGGACCATCGATTTGATTTTTATGTGAGCGATGCCGTTGGGTTCATTCGTCAGCTTCAGGCCGATAAACGCTTTTCTTATGTAGTCGTAGCCGGTCATTCCGAAGGGTCGCTCGTGGGTATGCTGGCGGCTGAACAAACAAAGGCGAGAGGATTTATATCCATTGCGGGGCCGGGCCGCAACATCGCCGATGTATTGAAGGAGCAGGGACGTATGGGAGGAAACCCAAAGGAGCTTCAGGCTGAAGTCGATAGTGCTTTAGATTCACTGCGAGCCGGCCATATCGTACACCCTAAAAACCCGCTTCTAAAAGCCCAGTTACCTCTTAAAGCGCAGATGGGCTATATCTCCTGGATGAAGTATGACCCAGCCTTAGTTATCAAAGCATACAAAGGAGCTGTGCTTATCATGCAGGGCAGAAAAGATCTACAGGTAGCCGTAACCGATGCTGAACTGCTGAAAGCAGCCAGACCCTATGCCAGGCTGGTTTTGCTCGACAAGATGAATCATATCCTGAAAAATGTTGATGGAACGGACCAGAAGGAAAATTTCAAGACCTACAACAACCCTGAATTACCGCTTACGCCAGGGCTGGCCGCTTTAATTGCCCAATTTGTGATGAAGTAACGAACGCAAGGCACCGCGTGTATGATCCTAAGAAAAGATTGGCGACAATCGGATGTCCCAACAAGCATCAATTGGCAGAGTAATAAATCAAATAGGCAATTAACCGCTCGAAACGAATCTGCTCGTATCTATTCTGTGTCTGGGAAATGAGCAGATGCCGATAAGTATCTACCAGGGCGTCGAACTGGGCACTGTGATTCAACCGGGCTGTAATCAGGCCTTTATAACAGCGATGCATTTGATTAAATACATAGGGACAGACTTTAGCCGGTTGGTTATTCAACAATCGATCCAGAGCCGGTAAGGAACCGGAGGCTGCCAGAAAGTCAAAGCCAGAGGTCGTAAAAAACTGCTCAATTTGCTCACAGACGTGCAGAAGCTCTTTTTCGGAATGAATGCAAACCCGATCGGATACAAAATCGCTGAATTGCCCGACGGGAACCAATAAGGTACTGGTATCTGACCGACTTACGGCCTGGCTTGTTAAAAACTGTTGAGCAATTTGCTCGATCTGTTCATTCCGGCAGCCAAGGCTGATAGCCAGAACCGTTTCACTATCATAAAAAGTAGGAGAAAGCAGGACCTGTTGGAAACCCGTATCTGTTGTTTTTCGGTATTGTTTTTTTTCAGGCAACAGCAGAAACTGATGCCGTTCGAAAAAAGGCGTTAATTGGTGATACAGTGCAGTTTCAAACGAAGTAGATGTCATTAGCGTAGTGCCAGGAAGGCAAAATACGGCCACTAGTCACAGTATAACTGTTTTATATGTAAGAAGTTTTGGCTGTATGCACAAAAAGCAGACGTAACAATCCGGCCAGCCGTCGAACCAAAGCGTATGTATTTGGGTTACTAGGTTGCACACCCGATTTTCGTGTGTCAATTTGGGGACGACCGGAATTGACAGCTTGCTGAGGTCGCGTGTAAGCATGCCGGGAGTTGACGGTATTTCCCGCCCAAACAAATCGTCAAAACAATAACTGGCGAATATAACTACGCCATGGCTGCCTAATCCGGAGGATTAAGCAATAGCCATTGTCTCCCCGGCCTACGTGCTGCTGGCTGGATCAGGAGGCATCGACTCGCAGCGCTGGCTCGGTTTATTGTGTTAACGGCCGAGTAAGACACAAGCACCTACGGATGAAGCTTGGTTTGGTATACACCGGGCCGATTCCCGACAATCCTAAGTATACCTAAGCATGTAGAAGGCACGACGGGTTCCTTGACTGGACGAGAGTTCGAATCTCTCCGTCTCCACACTAAAAAGTCTGCAAATCATTGATTTGCAGACTTTTTTTATGAACAGGTTCTGGGTAAGGGCACTGTAATCCAGACCGTTTATTTAACTTTTATAATCTCCCCAAAGTAGTTCATCGTCACCAGGTAGTCCAGCATTTTTTTGTTGTCTGGCTCAACCAGCCGCATGTTTATCGTAATGTATTTCTGACTGTTGAATGTGGGTTTGTAGGTTACCGACTGAAGTATAGCCTTCTCAATAGATTTGTCGGTTTTAGTAAAATACAACAAATCATCTTTCAGGAGTGTCCGTTTAAAAACCTGGCTTCCAGTCTTTTTTGTAGCCAGCACAGTAACGGTATTATTGAAGTAACACCCGCCCTCAACTTGCAAGGAACTGGTGTCTTGTTGTACAGTTACCGAGACTTTTATGGGTTTCGCTGATTCCTGATACACGTTAGATTTACCCAATTTTTCGGCGTTTACCACCGACTGGCAGTTCTTCGGTTTAGGTACGGCGGCCACAACGGAATCCGTTGCAGGCGAATTGCTTTTATGGCTGGTGTTATCCGTATGGCCACAGGCTGTTAATAGACTAGCAAATACAAATAGTAAGGTTGAGCTTTTCATGCAGCAAATTTCGACTTAATCCTGTTATCAGGCCTACGTTTTATAAATTGTTTCTTGATACGATAAATTGGTCTGATAATTGATAATTAAACAAAATAGGTAAGCTTTCGATTAATATACTAATTGATAAGTAATTACTTAACTCCTGATTCAGGATGTAAACCATGTGTTTCTCAAAACGCAATTACATAGTAAACTAATTTCGCGTTTGGTATGCGATTCGCAAGCTAAACCGTTTATGATTTCGTTTATTCTGTTATGCGACTTTAAAACTTGTAATTCTATGAAACGGTCTCGCTCTATTACCCTTGACCCTGTCAATACGATTGCCTGGGTGAGTATCTTCACTATTTCTGTTCTGTTTGCCGCTGGCCTTGTCAAAGCTGTATTTTAAGCTGGGCTAATCGCAGAATGGTCACTTGCTAGGCGTATACATTAGCTATTATTAATACGCTGGATTCAGAGATAAAAGCTAATTTTAACGGATATTCGTTCAATTTTACATTAGTAACCTGCGGTTGCTATCAAGTGTGCCTGGTTAAAAATAAGTTATGTAGACTTATAAGATAACGCTTCAGGCTAAACCAGGCTGACTGGACGGCAATGGTTCCAGTTTGGTTGTCAGCGCATACCTCTGTAGTTTCATGACTCGTTTACAGAAGAGCCCTGACTGATCCGGAATACGAAGAAACGTGCTTTTTATAGCGTTTATATTTTCTTTCTTCACAACTTCTCGGTTTATAAAACTAACGGCCAAATGGCCTGCCTGTTCTCTTGTTCTGTTTCAAAATATTGCTGCACGTTAATTGGCTCTACTTAATAATCAGCAGATTGTTAATTGGTAATCCCTTGATATATAGTCAACTATACGTTACCCATGTTGACTTGATCTCTTAATCAAAAAATAATTTTTTAGTAGTCACCTGTGCGGTACTTTTTTTAGGTGTAAAGTGATAATGACGCAGTACGGCAAAATGAAGTATAAGGCTGAATACTAAATAATAAAGTCTGTTGAAGTGCGGTTTAAAAAACTATGTCAGGGGCATGAACGTATTCACAATTACTAATATAGAATCTGTTCAATAAAGAAATTAGCTAAAGGATGGCATCTACACCATCAAATGTAGAAAAGTCAGGCATTAATAAGCTTTCCAGAAAGAATCGATTTTACTGGATTCTGCATAAATAGACGAATAAAATAAAATCGGAGTATCAATTCTTATTCAGAAACTAAATTCAACTACTTTTTTGACACTTATTGAATAGATTTATTTTTTTGAAAATCAGACTTCCTATATTTGCGTCGTCTGTATCTTAAAACAATCCATATACTGTCAATGAAAGCTAAACAAATACGATTCTTTTCTCCCGATGAGAATAGTGAATCAACGAAAAAAACTGAGAAAGCTGCTGTTAAAGCCTCGCCAATAACGGGCTATATTTCATCGACGGGCAAATTGGTATTCCCTGCCAAAGCCATTGCACAGTTGGGATTTGATCCTAATAACAATCGGTTCAAAGTAGGGACGCAGGAAGGGAAGCGGAAAATAAAATCGCTTTATCTGATTCCGGGTGATGATGAGCAGGACCAGACATTTGAACTGGCTCAGGGTGCAAAGAGTTACGGCATATCATTGCCTTTCATTCTTCAGAAAGGTGGAATTGATTTTGCTGAGGCCAAATACAATTTCACTGTTAAGCCATTTGATTATGATGAAGGTATCACAGGATATGAGCTGAAATTGTCAAGCGATAGCCCAAAACCAGAGTACACTGGTAAGCCACGTGGACGGAAAAAGCAAAATCCAGTAACTGAGTAGTGCATCCAATAAACCAAAGATGAATTTGCTGGTATTGAAAAAAGCGGACTACTCATCCGCTTTTTTTGTTGGATCACAAACCGATCAGTTTCTGCGTGTAATGTTTATCTGCTTGAAACCTGATACGTTTCTGCCAGTCAATTAGTTTAAAGTATTCATTCTGGTTTGTTGATGGCTGAGTGTTGATTTAATTAATTATAGAATTGGATTATTTGGTAAATGTTAATGTTTTCATTTGAATTAAGATTTTTGAAAGAAAGCAAATGAATCGTTTTATAGATTTATAAAAAGCAGAAAGAGTTAAACGACTGGACTAATTTCTCCAATAATTCGTGTTCAAGGTATTTTGTATCATAAGTATCTTTTGGGAAAACAAATAGTGTTAACTTTCTATACGGAAATCGATCATAAGGTAACAAACCTGTGTCGTACACAATTTTATACGATTAAATTTACTAAATAGGCTAACCAGTAATTATGAATGACAGGTATTTATATAGCTGTTCAGGCAGCTGCTGAAAAACAGATTATGTAAGCAACCTACTATTTAGTTGTATTGGAAATAGATTGTGTATTGTATTTTAGTAAAATTGAATAAAGGGTCGGGCAATTAAAAACAACAAACCTCTGCCTGCCTGGTTTTCTGCTTATGACCCGTAATCAACTTGATGATTTAATAAGTCAGGGTGAACATACCCGGCTGGAGTTTAAACGGACTCTCTCGTCAGCCTATCGAATTGCCCGAACTTTGGCTGCATTTGCCAATACATCTGGTGGTACACTCCTCGTTGGTATTGCTGATACTGGAAAAACAGTTGGTGTTGGGTCAGAATTTCGGGAGATCGACAAAATTGAAGAAGCTACCGACCGGTTAATAGAACCCTCTATAGCCATTAGTTATGAAACGCTGGCACCGGATGGACGTCTTGTTCTGATTATCACTATTTCAGAAAGCGACGAAAAGCCACACTATGTATTAGATGAATCCGGTAAGCGGACAATTTACGTTCGCGCGAAGGATAAGTCGGTGCCAACCAGTAAGCTGATCATTACGCCCGAAATGGCAGACCGTGAACTGCTTAAATCGCCGATGGCCCGGACGCTGATCCAATATCTTCGTAAGAATGATCATATTACCGCTGATAAGTTTGCAAAACTGATTAATGTATCAGACTACCGGGCCGGAAAACTGCTTAGACAACTAGCCGAACGGGGACTGCTGCTCCTGATTGATAAACCTCGCCCGGTTCGCTATGCCCTTAAACTGGCAGAATGATCCTTGTTGTATCTTTGCAGGTATGATAGCGCAGGAAGAAACGGTTTCCAAAGAAACAATCACCGCATTTTTCAAAGACCTCCAGGATCGAATCTGCCAGTCACTGGAGGAGGCCGACGGTGCGGCCACATTCCGGGAGGATGCCTGGCAACGGCCGGGTGGGGGCGGAGGGTGGTCGCGGCTGCTTACCCACGGTGCGGTTATTGAAAAAGGGGGCGTTGGTTTCTCGGCCGTTCATGGCGAGGCAACCGAGGCTACACTTCGTGCGTTGAATCTTACAGAACCCGCCGAATTTTATGCCACCGGCGTGTCGATCGTGTTGCACCCGCACAATCCGATGGTCCCCATTATTCACATGAATGTCCGGTATTTTGAAATGAGCACGGGGCATAACTGGTTTGGTGGTGGTATTGATTTAACACCCCATTATGTGGTGGATGAAGATGCCCGCTGGTTTCACCAGTCACTTCGGGCCGTTTGCGACCGTCACGACCCGGACTATTATTCAACATTCAAGTCCTGGGCCGACGATTATTTCTACATACCCCACCGTCAGGAAACGCGGGGTGTAGGCGGAATCTTCTTCGATTACATGAAGCCCACGGATGCGGTGCATAAAGCCAGCCTGTTTGCCTTTGTACAGGATGTTGGCAAGGCGTTTGCGCCAATTTATACGCATTTCATGCATCAAAATAGAGACATTCCATATGGCGAGCGCGAAAAAAACTGGCAGTTACTCCGTCGGGGGCGGTATGTCGAATTTAACCTGGTTTGGGACCGGGGAACCAAGTTCGGACTTGAAACGAACGGCCGCACCGAGTCGATTCTGATGAGTATGCCTCCCCAGGCAAACTGGATTTACGATTTCAAAACTGAAGCGGGTAGCCGCGAAGAGCAAACGCTGAACGTACTTCGGAAAGGGATTGACTGGGCATAGACTGGCCGTCTTATTCTACCCGGTATCGGTGTGATACGCAGAAACGCAGGCACAATAATCTGTACCTTTGGGTTTTAGACAATAAATTCATAACAATCAACTACATTACTCCTTCAGCATGAAGCGTTTAAAGTTACCACCAGTTGCTGTAGCCATTTTACTTACGCTCTGTTCGCTCACAATAGCTCAGGCTCAGCTTAAAGTACCTGCGGCCAGCCCTGCTCAAACGACCAAACAGAGTTTCGCCCTGGGTGATATTACACTCGAATACTCCAGGCCGGCTGTTAAAGGCCGGACCATTTTCGGTGATCTGGTTCCTTATGACAAGGTATGGCGTACCGGTGCCAATGCAACGTCTAAGATTACGTTTTCTTCGGATGTGAAAGTGGAAGGCAAAGAGGTGAAAGCGGGCACCTACGGGTTGTTCACCATTCCGGGTAAAACCAGTTGGGAAGTAATGCTTTCCAAAGATCTGGATCTGGGGGCCAATGTAGGCGATTATAAAAAAGAGGACGAAGTTGTGCGGGTTCAGGTGAAACCAACTACGTTGGCTAACAAAGTAGAAACCTTTACCATCAATATGGCTGATATTCAGCCTAATTCGGCAGTGTTGGAAATCATGTGGGATAAAACCCGCGTTCCTGTTACTATTACGGCTGATATTGACCAAACGATCGTCAGAAACATTGAGGCTTCGCTGGCGTCTGATAAGCCAGCCTATTTTGAAGCGGCCAGTTATTATTATGACACCAACCGGGATTTGAAACAAGCACTTGGCTGGGTGACCAAAGCCACCGAGCAGAATCCCAAAGCTTTCTGGGTGATGTTGCTGAAGGCTCGGATCGAGTTGAAATTAAAGGAGAAAGCCAGTGCCATTGCCAGTGCAGAAAAAACAGTTGCACTGGCGACCGAAGCAAAAAATGCAGATTATGTGAAAATGGCTAACGACCTGATTGTCTCCGCTAAAAAGTAAAATACAGTTACTCCAGCCTGAACAAAAAACGGCTGACCCTACCAGGGTCAGCCGTTTTTTGTTCAGGCTGGAGTTTTGATCGTTTCCTGGCCTGAGATCGTCGAGAGAGGTGGATTATGCTAATGGACAACGACTGCAATACCACCTGTTTTGGACTAAATGCTTTATTCATAACAATAGCCTTCCACAACAGTTAATTTTAATTGATCCAACCCCTGAAAAATAACTTCCCAGGTGTCTTACCTATAACCTTGTATTTCCAGAAAAGCTGTATGAAAGATGAAAACGAACCATCTCCACTGACAGAGGACGAAAAGAAGTTGTTTGAGGACCTAATGCCCGAAGACCTGGACGAAATTCTTGATTCAGGGGTGAACCGGCGCCATTTTTTAAAACTAATGACCCTGGCTGGCGGGGGCGTTCTGGCGGCTCAGTCAGCAGTTGCCGAGCAGCTATTTACCAAACCACTCAGTCCATTACCAACGGAATTGTCTTCGTCGAGTATCGAAAACGGCATTAACCTATCCCTTAAGGTGAACGGTACGGCCCGCAAGCTGCTGGTCGATTCCCGGATGACCTTACTCGATACGTTACGGGAACGGCTGGAACTTACGGGTTCTAAAAAAGGCTGCGATCACGGCCAGTGTGGGGCCTGTACGGTGATTGTCAACGGGCGTCGTGTCCTGTCCTGTCTAACGCTGGCCGCAAGCTGCGAAGGCAAACAAGTGCAAACGATAGAAGGTCTGGCGCAAGGGAGCAGCGGTCGGGATGTCAGTCCGGCCGGGGCCGCATCATCGACGGTTCGGCTTCATCCCATGCAGGCCGCTTTTCTGAAACACGATGGGTTTCAATGCGGATTCTGTACACCCGGACAGATATGCTCGGCGGTTGCCCTGCTGGAAGAAGCTAAAAACGGAGATGCCAGCTACGTGACCGAAACGATTCGTAAACCGGCAGGACCCGTCCATCTGTCGAATGAAGAAATTCGGGAGCGGATGTCGGGAAATCTGTGCCGTTGCGGGGCCTATCCCAATATTGTTGCCGCTATTCAGGAGGTCCATAGTGGAAAACCCGTAGAGCAAACCTTCCGGTTTTCGGCCTAATCCTTTACTACCCTTAGTCCAATGAGACCCTTTATCTATACCCAGGCAAAAGATGCCTCGTCAGCCGTAACTACACTGGCGGGAAATCCGACTGCTAAATTCCTCGCCGGTGGTACCAATCTGCTGGATCTGATGAAAGAGGACGTAGAACGGCCGAATGAGCTTGTTGATATAACGGAGTTAAGCCTGAGTGACATCAAGGTCATTACTGCCGGACCTCAGCAGGGAGGTATGTCGATTGGTGGTTTGGGAAAAAACGCCGACACCGCCAACCATACCTTGATCCGCCAAAACTACCCGTTGCTCACACAGTCTATTCTGGCAGGTGCATCCGGTCAAATCCGAAACATGGCGACCAACGGCGGTAACCTGTTGCAACGAACGCGCTGCCCGTATTTTTATGAGGTGTCGATGCCCTGCAATAAACGCGAGTCAGGAACTGGCTGTGGTGCCCTGGCAGGCATCAACCGGATGCATGCCATCTTTGGCTGGTCCGAGAAATGTGTTGCAGTGTATCCCTCCGATATGGCCGTTGCGCTGGCTGCGCTGGATGCCGTCGTCAAGGTCAGGGGGGCCAATGGCCAGGAACGGAGCATTCCGTTTGCCGACTTCCACCGGCTGCCGGGCGATACGCCTGAGAAAGATACCAATCTCGCGCATGACGAACTCATTACGGCCATTGAGCTGCCTAAAAACAACTTTGCCGAAACTTCCTACTACCTCAAAGTGCGTGACCGGGCTTCCTATGCCTTTGCGCTGGTGTCGGTGGCCGCAGCGCTGGAAGTAAAAGCGAATAAGATCGTGCAGGCGAGAATCGCGATGGGTGGTGTTGCCCACAAGCCCTGGCGAGCCCTGAAAGCAGAAAAGATGCTGGTTGGCAAAGAGGCAACGACAGCTAATTTTAAACTGGCCGCCGACGCCGAACTAGCCGATGCCAAACCCCTGGAACATAATCAGTTTAAGGTGGAGCTAGGCAACCGAAGCATTGTGCTGGCTCTGCAAATGGCGATGAACGGGGGCAAAGCTTGATCTTAACGTCAATCACATGAAAGACAAAAATAAAGTAGTCGGCACGCCAATCAGCCGTATCGACGGGATTGCCAAGGTGACCGGAAAGGCTGCTTATTCAATGGATTACCCGGTTAAGAATATCGCTTATGCCGTTTTGTTCAAAAGTACCGTTGCCGCCGGAACGATTCGGGAGATCGACACGGCCGCAGCGGAAAAATCACCCGGTGTGCTGGCCGTTATTACCCACAGGGATGCCCCGAAGCTGAACGTCGATGGCGGTCTCCGCGGTGGTGCGTTACTACAAAGCCCTGAGGTCGAATTTTATGGGCAGCATATTGGTCTGGTTGTAGCTGAAACCTTTGAGCAGGCCCGGCATGCCACCCACCTGATCAGCGTAACCTACGACAAAAAAGAGCCGAAAGTCGATTTCGACAAGCTGGCCGGCGAAGCCGTGCTGCCGAAGGATAAAGAAAAAGCCGACGCCATTCGTGGTGATGCGAAAGCAGCACTCAGCGCGGCTACCTATAAAGTCGAGGAAATTTATGGAACGCCCATTGAGCACCATCATCCGCTGGAGCCGCATGCCACCATTGCCGAATGGGATGGCAACCATGTGACCCTCTACAATAGCTCGCAGATTGTGAACGGGGCGCAAAGTGCGGCTGCTGCGACGCTCAACATCAAACCAGAGCAGGTACGAATCATTTCGCCTTACATCGGTGGCGGCTTTGGGTCGAAAGGGGGCCAGTGGGCTAACCTGGTGCTGGCCGCCGTAGCAGCCAAACAGGTGAACCGTCCGGTAAAGCTGGCCCTGACCCGCCAGCAGATGGTAAACTCGGTGGGGTTGCGGCAACGAAACTTCCAGAAAGTGAGCCTGGCGGCCACCAAAGACGGCAAGCTTACGGCGTTGGCGCATGAAATAACGACTCATGGGGCTATAAAAAATGAATTTATCGAACCCTGTGGCGATTGTTCGAAAATCATGTATGATGTGCCAAACTCGCTCATTACGTATCGGGTCGTACCCATGAATATAATCCTGCCTACCTACACGCGCGGCCCCGGAAAATCGACCGGAAGCTTTGCGCTGGAATCGGCTATGGATGAGCTGGCCTATGCCCTGAAGATGGACCCCATCGACCTGCGCATCAAAAATGAACCCGAACGAGACCCATCCAATGGCAAACCCTGGTCGTCGCGAACAACGGTTCAGTGTTTGCAGGCAGGTGCCAAAGCCTTTGGCTGGGATAAGCGCAAGGCCGAGCCTCGGCAGAACCAGCAGGGAAACTACCTGATTGGGTACGGCGTTTCCTGTGGGACATACCCGGCCCACCAGCGGCCTACGTCGGCTGTTGTGAAGTTGAAACGCACAGGCAACGAGGTTACGGCCACGATTGAACTGGCCGCTGCCGACCTGGGAACGGGCACATACACCATACTGACGCAAACGGCAGCTGACGCGCTGGACCTGCCCATCCAAAAGGTTAAGGTGATACTGGGCGACTCCATGTTGCCCCCGGCGGCTGGTGCTGTGGGCTCTGTTGGGGCAACCAGTTATGCCAATGCCGTGAATGACGCCTGCCAAAAGATTACTGACGAGTTGGTTGCCAAATCCGGCAAGCAGTTTTTCGCTCGGCCCACAGCGTCGCAGTTAATGCGTTCGGAAAACGTGACTGACTTTCAGACGAGGGTGGATGCCAAACCGCTGGACAGCGCCGAGGAGTATTCGGCCCACAGCTTCAATGCTAATTTTGCGGAGGTAGCCGTGAACAGGTTTACGGGTATGGTTCGGGTGTCCCGTTTTCTGGCGGTGACCGGGGCAGGGAAAATCCTAAATCCCAAAACAGCCCGTTCGCAGATCATTGGCGGCAACATCTGGGGCATTGGTATGGCATTGACCGAAGAGTCAGTTGTCGATCCGCGCTGGGGCAATTTCGTAACCCGGTCATTTGCTGATTACCACGTTCCGTCTAATCTGGATATTGGCTCAATGGATACTATTTTTGTCGAAGAAGACGATCAACATGCCAATAAAATGGGCGTCAAGGGTATTGGCGAGGTGGGCATTGTTGGCGTAGCGGCTGCTGTGGCCAATGCTATTTTCAATGCAACCGGCAAACGCGTTCGTCAGTTGCCTATCACACCCGACAAACTGCTGTAGGTCCATAAGGTACAACCCGTCCTGTAGGCTGACATGGCCTCCACCTAAACAGACTAAAAATGCCCATGCTGTCTGCATGGGCATTTTTAGTGTATTCCCGTACACTACGCTTTTGAGCCTGTCTGTTCTCCACTGTGGAGTTTGGTAAGTTTAGTGGCATCGTAGTCGTTTTCTGTGGGATTATCTTCATTGCTGCTCTCACAGGTAACGGTACGTCCACCATCTTTAACGGCTTTAACAGTCATAGGCGAACTGCCGTCTAATAGAGCGACCTGATCGCCGGGCTGGAACTGAGTAGGTGAATCTGCCATGTTTACAAGAAAGAAAAGGTTTACTGTTTCGTTAAGATTGACTCTCCAAAAACTGGTTCGCCCCACAAATGTTTAGGTCCCGTCAAACCCAGAGCATCGTATTCCTGAACAGGCCTAACGCTATGGGTTTGCCACCCTGAGGCTACTGTTCATTCACACCAATTGAGGGTGATTGTTTTGATAAGATTAATTAAGTCCTGGTAGGTAGTTGGTTTGGTATAAAATTGATCGGCACCCAGGGCTAGCGCTTTTCGCCGATCGCCGTTCGTGGCCGACGATGAAGACGTGAGAACGACTACCGTGAGATCGTCATAATTCTGATTGCTTCGTATTTTCTGTAAGGTATCCAGGCCATTCACACGAGGCATGTTAATGTCCAGTAAGACTACTTTGGGCAGGGAGTTGGTTTTTGCCATTCGGGATAGCAGGGCTTCGCCGTCATCGAGGGTCGTTATCGGAATATCGGGGCGTATACTGTTAAAGGCAGCCTTGATAAATAACTGGTCATTTATGTCGTCGTCTACTACCCAAACGGGAGCTATCTTGCTGGCTAGCATAGCTGTTAGCCGGTTATCTACTGATTTAGGCAGCCGATACATACTGCTTACCTGTTGGATATAAACAGAAAACAGTTCGTTAATCCGCTTAATGGGATAATGGTCAGATGCATGAAGAGGATAGTCCATAGGCATAGTGATTTTATGAGTAATTATACTTAAAAGTCAAACTAAAATCTACCTGTAAATCAATTTCCTATTTTATGGTTTTCGGGTACTTGTCACGAATACTCTATCATTGTGCTTCCCTGATATTGGGCAGTCGCCTTTGCCGGGATAATAGCTTTCGACGGGGCAAAACCAGTTGGGAGCCTGTTCGGGTGCGAAACCATCCAACCGAAGTCGTGTTACCTA
>CAXTJJ010000095.1:0-14493 GCA_964244155.1 uncultured Spirosoma sp. | reverse complement strand
GATGAACCGGACCGTTCAAGGCCAGATAGAAACCCTGAAAAATGCTGCCTTTGAGGCTGGTTCCGAGCTTGTTAAATACGTTGAAATGCTGCCCGACAGCAGTCGGCTGAAAAGTATGTACCAGCGAATGGTCCAGTCGGACGACCAAGCCGAGAAAAAACAGCTTGAACAGGCTCTAAGGAGCCAAATTCGACCCGGAAGCATTGACGTCAACATCATGACGAAAGTTGACAAGAACAACCTCGATAAGGATGGAGCTGTGATTGACGGGGGGTCTGATGCCATCAGAGCGTTACAGGGCTACGCCAACAGCTCCCTGACAAACTCATCCATTATTTTCTCGGCCGGACTAAATCCACGTTTGTTCAACTACCTGGAAAACTGCCCGGAGTTTGATGCCAAAGGGCTCGGTGAGTTCGACAAGAAGATAGTCATCAAAGTGAGTGATTACCGGTCGGCCCTGATTCAGGGAAAATACCTGGCCAAGAAAGGTCTCTGGGTCAGTGAATTTCGGGTTGAATCGGGTCTGAATTGTGGCGGGCATGCCTTTGCTACGGATGGATTTCTGATGGGGCCAATCCTGGAGGAGTTCAAGACGAAAAAAGACGAGTTGGTTAACGCTCTTTTTCCTCTGTATATCAACGCCTTACAGCAAAAAGGTAAACCCGTTTTCGAGGAACCCCACCCCATTATCCTGACGGTTCAGGGAGGCATTGGCACCCATGAGGAAGACCAGTTTTTACGCCAGTACTACGGCGCAGTCAGCACCGGTTGGGGCACACCCTTTTTGTTGGTCCCCGAAACCACAACAGTGGATATCGACACCCTTGGCAAACTCCGGAAAGCCGGGCAGGCCGATGTAGTGCTGAGTAAAGCTTCCCCCCTGGGTGTGCGGTTTTATTACCTGAAAGGAACCACTTCCGAAGTGGAAAAACTCAACCGCATTCAACACGGTAAAGCGGGAAGCCCCTGTACCGAAAAGCACCTGGTTACGAACACCGAATTTACGACGGAACCCATCTGTACAGCGTCGCATCACTACCAGAAGCTGAAACTGGCTCAAATAAAGGCACTCAATCTGCCCGCAGGAGAATACCACAAGCAAACAGCCGAAGTCGTTGAGAAAGAGTGTTTATGTGTAGGGCTGAGCAATGCCGTTTCGCGCGTGTACGGCGTTCCGTTTCTTAAAAAATTAGATGCCGTCACCATTTGTCCCGGTCCGAACATTGCCTATTTTTCACAAATCGCGTCGCTGGCTGAAATGACCGATCACATTTACGGTCGAACGAATCTCCTTACCGACCCGGAACGGCCTCACATGTTTCTGAACGAACTCACTCAGTACTTGAATTACCTGAACGAGCAACTTACTGAGCTTGACCCCGCAGATAAAAAGCGAGTTGCCTATGTCAAAAACTTCTGCCAGAATCTAAGCGATGGTATCGGGTATTACCGTCAGTTAATACCCAGCCTCGCCGAGACATCGGCCACCCGGGAAGCGTTCTCAACGGGGCTCTCTCAGGCTGAAGACCGGCTACAGGTGCTCATGCAGGACCATCTGCCCATGCTGGTTGCCGAAGCCGTTTGAGCATTGGACGAAGCCCTAAACTCACTAAACATCTGATTATGAACAGACTAATCCCAACCGGATAGCTTGCTCTACGGGAGAATAATTTCTATCGCCCCGAAAAAGCTGAATTGGTTCGGCGGGCAGCAGCGGTGGTTGTGCCATAAAGCGCGGGTGCGAGCCGTGGTGCATTTGAGCCGCATGGATCAGAAACGGATGGCACAGGTAAACTGTACACGCTTCGCCTGTCGCCAATGCCAAAGGTCGGTTCAGGGTCTTATCCAATTGCTGAGCTAGTTCAATAAAGGATAAGCCCTGCTCCCCGGCGGGTTCCAGCAACCGGGGCACATCCAGGTGCGAGCCCACCAGAATACGGGTCGGCGCATCGTCCGGGCCAATGTCGGAAAATAGAAACAGCATCAGTAACGCCCGGCCTTTCGAGGATACGTTAAGTCGCCACGACCCATCCTCACCGGCAAAGCTGGCTTCAGCATGCCAGCCTGCATCGCCGGGATCATCGTCACTCGGAAACCGAACGGGGAAGGTGCCTAAACTTCCCCGTGGAAGCCAGCGGCCTTGGCCAACCAGTTGATCAAAAGCTTCCTGCAATAGGGGTGCGTTAGCCGCCAGCCGGAATGGCTCCTGCGAGTAATCACCCAGACGAATAACGGGCTTTGTCCAGGTTGCCGGATCGTTGGGATCACAACCCGTATCACGCCACAAAATAGCCCTGCCTTCATCAGCCAGACGCCGGGGAAACGCCTGATCAATCCGAATAAAGCCTTCCTGTATAAACTGCTGAATTTGAGCGTCGCTGAGCATGGGACATCCAGTCAAGTTATGGATAGATACCAACTTAAACTACCTTAAAAAAGTGCTTTCGCTATTTTCATTACGTTGTCGGCTTTTCCCATCGTGTAAAAGTGCAGTACGGGCGCACCGGCAGCAATGAGTTCCTTCCCCTGTTGAATACACCACTCCACCCCTACCTGCCGAGCCTGTTGATCGTTCTCACAGGCTTCGACCGCCTGCACAAGATCAGCTGGCATGTCGAGGTGAAACAGTTTGGGTAAAATCTGGAGTTGCTTGCGGGTACTAAGGGGTTTCAAACCGGGAATAATGGGCACCGTAATACCCGCCTGCCGACAGCGTTCGACAAAATCGAGGTATTTCTTGTTGTCGAAAAACATCTGGGTGACGATGTAATCAGCCCCTTTGTCAATTTTCTGTTTCAGATACTGGAAGTCTGTATCGTGGTCGGCAGCTTCAAAATGCTTTTCGGGGTAAGCCGCTACGCCAATACAGAAATTACTGGGTGCCAGCGCCGTATCCTCCTCATGCAGGTAAATACCCCGGTTCATGTTGGCAACCTGCTCCACCAGTTCACTGGCATACATATAGCCATTCTCTTTGGCTTTAAAGGTCGAGAACGGTTTAGCCGGATCGCCCCGGAGCACCAGCGCATTATCAATACCCAGGTAGTGCAGGTCAATCAGGAAATCTTCGGTTTCTTCACGGGAAAACCCTCCACAAAGCACGTGCGGCACGGCATCAACACCGAACCGATGCATAATGGCGGCACAAATACCCACCGTGCCAGGCCGTTTGCGCGTTACTATCTTCTGAATGGTGCCATCGGGCATTGGTCGTTCAATGTACTCTTCCCGGTGGTAGGTAACGTCTATAAAAGGCGGTTTGAACTCCATCAACGGCTCAATATTATCGAGCAGACTTTTCAGATTATCCCCTTTGATAGGTGGAATGACTTCAATGGAAAAAATGGGTTTGCCGTTAGCGGCCTCAATGTGATCGGTAATTTTAGTCATTAGTCAGTACGCTTTCCAGCCCGCGAGAGCCAGCGAATAGTGGGGCAAAGTTAACGGGAAAACACCGCCAGCCGCAGGTAAATTCCATTGGCAGCGCCATTGCTCCAGGGCTGCACGTCAACCCGGCGCCCCAAAGTCGTTCTGTTTTTTACCTGGTGCAGTTTCGGGATGCCCCAACCCACCAGCGACCCGAAGGCGGCACCCGCCAGCAGATCGGTTGGGTAGTGCAGACCGCCCTCATACCGAAGGACACAGGTTGCCGTTGCCAGCCCTAATGACCCTACCCAGACTACAGGTTTCAGGCGGGAGTTTGGGAAATAATGACGGAACACTTCACCCGTAAAAACCGCCGTGGCAAAGGCGTTGGTAGCATGTCCCGAAAAAAACGACTGGCGGGCATCGCGGGTGAGTTTTTCATCCAGGGGCGCTGCGGGGTTGTACACAAACGGTCGGGTACGCTGGGTAACCCCTTTTACGCTTCGCTCAACGCCATTGGCCAGGGCAATTGTTTCTATAAACATGACCGCAACCGTTTTGATATCCTGACGCATGGGCTTCGTACCGAGTGCCAGAGCACTCAGCAGAGCCGCGTTACCCGCCAGCGTCACATCACTCAGGCGGTCGGCCGAGGTCGACCAGTGATACGTGGCTTTTCGGTCGAATGCGTGGATTTCATCGCGGTTCAACGTCGAAATCTCAGCCGGTGTAAGTGGGTCAATGGTCGAATTGAGCACGACCGACGTTCCGAGCGTTACTGCACCAACACCCAGTAACGTAAGTTCACGACCCGTCTTCAGTTCGTATGGGGATTGGGCAAACGCAGGATAAATGAGAAGTGTAGAATAAACAATGAAGAGCAGATTTATAAATTTCTTCTGGTCGAAAAACGGCTTATTATACTTCATGCCTTAAATATCATACTTTATTAAACCACTTTTACGACCTGCGGCTCGGTTGCCAAATAAACCAGCACCCCTTCTACCTCGTGAAACCCCATCTCCCGGTATAAGTTCGTAAAGTACTTTAAAGAATCCGTTGGATTAGGCTTTTTTGAGGCCTCCTCCTCAGATTCAGGCAGTATCGGCACCGACTCGTATTGCACCAACACGATACGCCCATCGGCAAAATGCACGACGCGATGCGGAGCACCATGCATCCGTCTGCTACTCAAAATCGTACGATCGGTATCAATGCGAAGGGTCGGATCAAAAAATGATACCAGGGCCGGATGCGAGACAATCGCCGTTAAGCTCTGTTTCAGTTCGGCCCGTTCGACCTGTCGTACCAGGCCTTCGCTCACCAGTTGCCGAAGTACTTTATCAATGCTTTCAGGCCCTCTGATCAGGCTTAAAGCCGCGCAGAGTTTGCGGTCACGCTCGCGGGTACGCTCAAATGTAGCCACATCGAACATACGCTCGGCCTGTCGGCGGAGTTGCAAATCCTGCCCCCGGCTCCCACTAACGATTTCTTCCAGCACAATCTCATCGACTGGCCCCGTCTCTTTCTGGTGCGAAAACGAATCCGCGCACAAACTGATCTGGTAACTGTACTGTCCTTCCTGCCAGGCGCAGCCGCAGTTCCGGGCCACCTCGCTGTCGCGCAGGAACGCCTGAAGCCAGTGGCTGATGGTGTTTTGTTGGCCTTTGGAAAAATCTTTGGCCTCACTGATCACATAAAGCCGGTCTGTTGGGCGCGTAAACGCCACATAGAGCAGGTTCATGTTTTCCAGAAACGTGCGGGTAAATTCATCTTCATACTGGTCGGCGACGACTTTGGGCGTGCCGCGCAGTTTGCTGGTCGTGTTGGCAGGTGCTGATAACAAGCGGGTAAGCTGTCCAGAACCGTTTTCGTGGGTCAGTGCGTCGGTGCGAATAGCCGTCAGATCGAGCCAGATCGTGCTGTCGTTGATCGGCTCGACCCGCCAGTTGGCAAATGGGATGATCACCACCGGAAACTCCAGTCCCTTCGACCGGTGAACGGTTTGAATACTGACGGCATCGCGGGCGTTCCCTTCCACCGAAATCTTCTGCCTGACGCCCTCCCAATACAGCAGAAAATCGCTCAGGTGGCCGCTCCGTTTGTGGTTGAACGCCAGCACTTCGTCCAGAAACCGGAATAAAAACGGGTTGTGTTCGGCCTGGTTAAAGAGCCCAAACTGGGCGATCAACCGCTCAGCCAATTCATAGGGGTTCAGTTGTCCCATCGCATACGGATCGAGCGGGTAGCCTTCGTCGGCAAGGTACGCGTAGGTAGCGTCGATATCTGCCTCGGCCACCTGCCGTAGTTGTCCGGTCAGCGTGTCGTCCGGAAAAACGCCCCGCACCACCCGATGGAACAGGTACAACAGCTCATACCGCAGGAGCCTTTGATCGGGACGCTGCAAGAGCTGCATCAACGTAACCAGCCACTTCACCGGGTCCGAAAACTCCAGCGACAGCGAGTCGGCCGACACCAGCGGGATTCGCTGGGCATTCAGCTCATTGGCCAGGGCTTTGGCGTGCGATTTTTTGCGACAGAGAATGGCGATATCGCCGTATTTGTAGCCATCTGCCAGCGATTTCTTAAGGTGCTCCATCGTTTTTTCGAGCATCTGTGCTGTCAGGTCTTTATCGGCCTCATCGTCTTTTGCCACAAAGTCAATCTGCACATGACCGGCAATGTGCGCATTGGGCTGCGCCTTTTGGTGAAACAGGCGTTCGGCATCGAACACATCGGCCACTTTCGGATGCTGCGTTTCAAACTTGCGGGCCGTGAACTCAAAGAAATCGTTGTTGAACCGAACAATGGGTTCGGCACTCCGCCAGTTTGTATCCAGCATCTCGGATTCCAGATGGCCGTCGAGCATATCAATGCGGTCGGCCGTCCAGGAGCCGGGATTGTGCGCCTGTTTCAGCGTATCCAGATCCTTGCGGTGCAACGAAACGATCTGGTCCATGTCGCCCCCCCGGAACCGGTAGATAGCCTGTTTCCCATCGCCAACGGCCAGGTTAAAATGCTCGGAGCCCAGTGCGTTTTCAATCAGGGGCAGGAGGTTGGCAAACTGAAGACGGGAGGTGTCCTGAAACTCGTCGATCAGGATATGATTGTATTTCGTGCCCAGCCGCTCGTACAGGAACGGAACCGGCTCCGACGCGACAATGCTCAGGATTTTCTTATTGAATTCAGAGATATGTACCCGCCCATCTTTGCGCAGTAGATCATCGAATTCAACGCGCATCTGTTTCAGCAAAGCCAGCTTTTGCAAATGCGGCAACAGGCATTCAAACAGGGTGACCTGACGCCCTCGCTCCTCCCGAATGGTGCCAATCCGGGTGATACAATCACTTAGCTCAGCGGCCATGCCGTCGATCAGTGCCTGAACCGGGAGGGGTGTTTTTTTGGTATACCAGTCTCCATTATTCAGGGCATTATAGACCCTTGTTCCGGCCTCTCGTTGTGCATTCCCTTCCGCAATTCCTTTTAAAAAACCCCCTACTCCACTAGCACCGTAACTAAAATCTTTCTCATCGAGTTCTGCCTCGGCAATCAGTTTCCAGGCTCGCTGCCCCTGCTCAATAATCTCGCGTTCAACCTGTTGATTATGAGTCATCAGTTGAGTGCGGATGGCTCTTAATGCGCCCGGCGACAACTCCTGAGCGGCATTGACGGCCTCATAGAATTGGTCGGAGGTCAGGTTTCGGCCAAACTCTTTGAGTAATTCGGGGAGTTGGTTCCAGCTTTTCCCTTCGGCAGCGGTGTGGGTATAGTACTCGCTCAGAATGGTCGTAATTTCCTCCATCTCGTCGGTACCCGCCTTTTCGATCAGGTTGTCGATGGCAAGTTCGAGGACTTCGTCAGTTTCCAGCTCTACTTCAAACGAATAAGGCAGGCCTAATTCATCCGTAAACGCCGTAACGACGCGCTGGGTAAAGGAGTCAATGGTCGTGACGCTGAAATCGGCATAACGGTGGAGAATTGTCCTGAAAACGTTGGACGCTTTTTTCCGCAACTCCCCCTTGGCGATTTCGAAGGCGTCTGTTCCCGGCAGCAAGTCGTAGAGTTCAACAACCAGATCATTGAGCAAAGGCGATTCTTTCGTTCCGGCGATACCCGACAGATTTTCCAGAATGCGGTTCTTCATCTCATTGGCAGCCGCGTTCGTAAACGTCACCGCCAGAATACGCCGAAAATAGTCCTCTTTCTCCCTGGGTTGCAAGGCCAGTTTGAGGTACTCTTTCGTCAGCGTGTATGTCTTCCCCGACCCAGCCGAAGAACTGTATATTTTGAACATGGTCGTTGAATTAGTCGGTAAGTCAGTAAGTCAGTAAGTGGCTTCGCCTAAGTCGGTAAGTGGCTGACGCATAAGTGTTGCTTCCGCCTGTGCGGTCAGCCACTTACCGACTTAGGCGAAGCCACTTACCGACTTACCAACTTCTTTAAAAATTATACCGCAGCCCAACTCCCGTATTCAGGCTTAGGAAAAACGGCGACTGTAGTAGTTCGACGTATGCGCCGGTTTCCAGAAAGAAGGAGTACGGTTTATTGACCGGAAAAAATTCCAGCCCGCCAATACCCGAACCACCCAGCGACAAGGTACTCTGGTAGTCGCCGTTGAGTCGAAGCGGATAGGTTTTACGGTTATTGATCTGGCCACCAAAGCCGTAATAAGCCCGTAAACTTTCGCTTTTGGTAAGGGCCGTGTGCCAGAGGTAATGCCCCTGAACGGTCAAGCCAATGGTTTTATAATCGCCGGGGCCATAGCTACGTCTGGTGCCGTACAGCCCGCCATAGGTGCCGATGTTCAGGTCGAAGGCGTGGTTGTTGCCAAAATATTTGCGAACGTTCACACCCGATGGCTCGCCGATTCGGAACCCAACGGCCCAGTTGTTATACTGCGCCTGCGCCGTATTTGATGTTGTTAACCAGCTCGATAGAACCAGCACGGTACCCAAAAATAATTTTCTCATGAGACGTGATAAGCCCTTGTCAGGCTTAGGATACAAGTTCGGGTTTGGTGGCTTCGTCGCCCGTACCGAGCGGCAAGTTTGTTATGGAAGGCGAGTCAGGCATGTGCCGGAGTACGTCGATCAGTCGTTCGTTCTCGGCGGCTGTACCCACCGAAATCCGCAGGCAGCCGTCGCATAGCTTCACCTTCGAGCGGTCGCGGACAATTACCTGCTGGTCAATCAGATAGGCAAACGTAGCGGGGGCGTCGACAAACCGGACTAACAAAAAATTGGCGTCGGATGGGTGAACGACCTCCACCGTTGGCAAAGAACGCAGATTTTCGGCCAACCGCTGTCGTTCGGTCAGGATTTGGCTAACCATATCGTTCTTCTCCGCTTCATGGGTCAGGGCTTCGAGTGCCAGCGCCTGCGTGGGGGCCGAGATGTTGTACGGCGGTTTGATTTTGTTGAGGACCCCAATCAATTCCTCCGAAGCAAAGCACATACCCAAGCGCAAGGCAGCCAGCCCCCAGGCTTTCGAGAACGTTTGCAGCACCACCAGGTTGGGATAGTTGTCCAACTCATTCGTCCAGGAAGGGGTATCGGCAAAGTCGATATAGGCTTCATCGACAATGACCAGCGAGTGATCGGCAGCGTCAAGAATCGTCCGAATGGCCTCCGCCTGAAGTAGGTTGCCCGACGGGTTATTGGGCGAACACAACCAGATGAGTTTCGTAGTTGCGGTGATAGCCGCTAAAACGGCATCGGTATCGATCTGAAAGTCGGGCGTGAGCGGCACTTTCAGGATGGTCACGTCGTTCACGGCCGCCGACACTTCATACATGCCATAGGTTGGCGGCATAATCAAAATCGAGTCCGGCCCGCCCGGCGTACAGGTAGCCCGCACTAACAGGTCGATCGGTTCATCGGACCCGTTACCCAGAAAAATCTGCGTCGGCCGAACGTCCTTGATGGGCGCCAGACGGTGTTTTATGGCCCACTGGTGGGGATCGGGATATCGATTGTAATCGCCCTGCGTGGCAGAACCCAGGGGATTTTCGTTGGCATCTAAGAATACGCCTTCTGTACCGGTGTACTCGTCACGCGCGGACGAGTAGGGCGTCAGGGTCAGAATGTGCGGGCGCAGGAGGTTGTTGAGACTGAACATTGGACACTATATCACGTAAAAATCACGTAAATATACCGCCTTCACGTCGACCTAACCAGTTTCCTGACCAAACAACCCCGTCTGAACCCGATAATCTTGGTCCTTATTTACCCATCCACTGTTTAAAATCACTTACTTTTTCCCGACTCACCAGGGCTTCTTTATCAAAAACGGGCCGTAGTTGCAAAGCCAGTCGATTGCCAAAATAGGGCTGTATCTGTTCTACAGCCTGATGGGTGACAATGACACCCCGATTGACGCGAAAGAATCGGGAGGGGTCGAGCGCATCGGAAAGTTCGTCGAGGGTGTAATCCACCAAAAACTTCTGACCCGAATGCATCGTGAAGAAACTGTAGCGTTCGTCGGTGAAAAAATACGCTATTTCGCCCACCTCTACCGATAGCATACGTTGCCCCTGCCGCACCAGAAACCGTTGCCGGTAATCGCGGGTAGGCTGGCTCTGAAGCTGCTGCAATAGCTTTTCAATATCCAGACTCGGCGATTCGACCGAGCGAGCCCGTAAGTCTTCGTACTTCCTCAAGCTACGCTGCAAGTCTTCACGCTGCACGGGCTTCAGGAGGTAATCGATGCTGTTGACTTTGAACGCCTGTAGCGCAAACTCATCATAGGATGTTGTAAAAATAACGGTACTGCGCACGGTGGTTCGCTCAAAAATCTCGAAACTCTGTCCATCGGCCAGTTCGATATCTAAAAAGATCAGATCCGGTTCAGGCTTTCCCGTTGACCGCAACGTCTCCAGCCAATCGACGGTATCGTCAATACTGGCGGTTACACCGGCGATCACCAGGTCGGGGGCAACTTCCTGAAGTAATTTACGGAGTTTGCGTACGGCTAATTCTTCATCTTCAACAATCAGGGCGTTCATGCGTTTGTTTGCGTTTTTGTCAGTAGAGGTAAGGCAACAGTAAAAAAATCAGGGCCTGCTTCGATAGCGATGTGCGGGCATCCCAAAAGTCTATATTTAGCCTGAATATTGACCAGGCCAACTTGTGTCGATTCAAATCGGTTTAGACCAGACCGGATGTTTTTCCGCTGGAGGTTATTTCGGACAATCAGATGCCCCTGCTCGGTCGTCCTGATATCGATTATCAGCGGCCGACTCGCCAGAATCACGTTGTGTTTCACCGCGTTTTCGACCAACAGCTGCAGGGTTAGTGGCGGTATCCGATACGCCCGGTAGTGCTCATCTACGGTTATTGACAGGGATAAACCTTCCCCATGCCGGGTTTTCAGCAGGTGGTAATAAGATTCAATAAAGGTCAATTCCCTATCGAGCGTCGTTAGCTGATCGCTGTCCTCGCCGTCGATCCCTCCGGAACCGGTGTGATTGGCGCCCTCCCCTGCCTGACCAGCCGGAACCGATACAGTCGGTTGCCGATTCGGCTGGAGCATATAGCGGTACACATTCGCCAGTTGATCCACAAATTGCTCGGCTCGTTTGGGTTCATCGGCGATGAGCGACGACAATGAATTCAGGCTGTTGAATAAAAAATGCGGATTGACCTGACTTTTCAATCCCTGCAACTGGCCCTGGAGTGTCTCTTTTCTGAGTTTTTCCTTATTTACCTGGTGCTGCTGCCACCGATAGAGGGAATAAGACGTCTCGTAGATACCAACCAGTAACAGAATCGCGATGAAGTCAAACCCGTAAACGGCGGGCACATTTTCGTACGTGAGTTGCGAGTGAAACGGACGATAGTTGATAAAAACCCAGGTATAAACCAACAAGAACGAGCCGGATAAACCCACAAACGCCAGCACCATGAAGCTTGCCCGGATCACCGTCTGCTGCAATTCAGGATACCGATGGGCAATGGCATTGGCCGCCCAGTCATGGACTACGAAAGCAACCGTCGACAGTAATCCAACAAAAACCGTCGCGCCTAAAAATGTCTGGCCGTTTTGCAGGTAGGCCGGGCCGATAAGCAGGTAACTTATCAGCGGTACAAACCAGGGCATCAACAATACGTAGGACCACGCCCCGCGAGTTGTTAAGCACAGCCACTGGCGAATACGGTCAAAATAAGTCATCTTTTTCATTTTGGTCGCCTTTGCAGACATTCTGCATCCGGTACTGATTGACAACAGGCAGTTGTTTTGTTCTACATATTAAAGATAGTTGTAGCAGACATATATTGGCTAGTCGAACCTGGTTCAAGTGCATTTACCGGGCGATGAATTGTGTTTTATATGGGGCTAACCCGTTTCCGAAATTCGACTGAATAATAAAGGAATGGCAACCTGAAAGTTCGTTTCAGTCGCGTCAACCATAATGCCCTTTTCGCTCAGGAATCGGTATTGAGCCGTCAGTCCTCCCAGGCCGGTGTTGCCGGTTACCAGGTGAATTGTTTTTTTATGCCGATTATTTGACACCACTAACCAGCCATCATCGGTAATATCAATGGTGATGATCAAGGGTTTTCCGGCCGACATCCCATTGTGTCGGATGGCGTTGTCGATGAGGGTCTGAAGGCTAAGCGGAGGCAGTGTATAGGTCAGGAACAGCTTGTTATTTACCTCAGGGCGTTTAATTTTCAGCCGCTGGCCATAGCGAATCTGTAGCAGGTCGGCATAGGAATTCATAAATTCCAGTTCAGCCTGAAGCGTGACTACTTCGCCGGGACCACTAATGGCCGAGGGGTCTACGCGCCTGCCGGGTTGCAGCATATAGCGGTAAACAAGAGCTAGTTTATCGACAAACTCCTCGGCCAGTTTGGGCTCCTCGCTAATGAGTATCGACAGGGAGTTGAGTGAGTTGAAGAGAAAGTGCGGATTCAACTGCCCTTTCAGCGTATCGTACTGACGTTGAATCTGTTCCCGTTGCATCTGTTCATCTTCACGCAAATCTTTACTCCACTGGGTATACATATACACCAGCCCCAGGGCCATACACAAAAAAACGTCGAACAGAAGTCCCAGTGCCCAGATGGGCCTGACAGCCGCCCAGCTAAATCGGACGCCGGTAGCGGAAACAAGGCTATACACCCACACATCGAACGCGGCCAGCCCAACTGTCAGGATTCCCACCGCAGCCAGCATTACCAGCATCCGTATCAATGTTTGATGCGAGGCCGGAAAACGATTGATTACCCGTCTGACTGTCAGCGTCAGGGTAACGATGGATAGCCAGTACAGACCAAAAACCAATCCGGTACCAATGCCAAACAAAAGTGGGTCCGTAAAATAGCGGGGACCGATGAAGTAATAATTCCCAATCGGAAACAAAATTGGCATCATCAGCAAGTGGTACCACCACTCGTATGTAGAAAAAAAACGAGGTCGGCGGATTGCCAAGGCATGTTGGTTTAACCAATTGGGACGGTAGGTCATCTTGAAGCGAATCACCGAAAATGGTCGACTTTCGCCATTTACGCGTCCTTGGGTTACTTGGAGTGCGTAAAAACTTGTATGAATTGAGAAAACTAACGTATGAATTGTAAGTTTCGTAAAAAGGAGACAAAAATCACATATTTTCTCCCTAAAGAGTCACAAACACTAAGTGGGTCAACACCAACAAATTCGGGACGTCGCCATCCCGAATTTGTTGGTGTTGACCCACTTAGTGTTTGCGAAAACTACCGGGTCAAGCGCTGGCCTGACCCGAATGATCAAGGTGGATGTGTGGATAGAAAGCGGTACTATTTCGTTGCGGTCAGGGTGAAGTTGGTACCCGATTCATCTTCGCCCTCGATACTTATCTTACTGCCATTGATCTTGGCGATGACATTACCATTGTAGCGCAGTTCAACGTTTCCATTGCTTGCCTCCGCCACGGTTACGTCCTCTGCCGACTCATCGGCAAATGCTTCATTTGTCGATTTATTGACAATTGCCAGTTGAATAGCTACTGTAGTTGCCGTTTGCCGACTAAGGGAAATAGTGCCCTTCAGGTTCGTATCGCTGGCAGGGTACGTTTTGCCGCCTGTAGCGATCTCGGAGTACGTGTACGTCCCCGCAACACGGGCCGCCAGATCAGGAGCAGGGGCAGAATCAGAGCCTTTTTTACAGGCCGTGAGTGATGCGGCTACCAGTAATACCATCAAGGCCGAAAAGCGAAAGGAGAATAGATTTTTCATTTGTATTTGTTGTTTTTAGATAAAAAGAGGAAGGTTATGCCGACTTCTGCCGGACTGATGGAACAAAATTGGCGGATCGTCCGCGACGAATAAACAGCGGCCTGCGTCAACCAGCAAAAGTGGAACATCAACTGGAAAAAGTGAGGAATGAGTCGTTCGTCTCCGTAAAAATGCGAACGGGTGGCTTTTGTCTGTTTCAGACAAAAGCCACCCGTAGATGTGTTTAGAGAAAATAGTTGGGTGTATAAACCCTTATTTGCCGGTCGTTATTTCTTCATAGGCCGCTTGCAGACTTCGTACAATACCATCGCCCTGCCATTCGGTTACGCCGGGAATGACCGTTGCTTTCAAAATGTCGTCTTTGGCTTTCCCGGCCTTAACTTCCTGCCCAACAAAGACCAGCAGCTTTTCAAGGTAATCCTTAAAAGCCCGGATGTCGTCTTTGTTGCCCGTGATTTTTTCCGGGTCGAACGCGTGACCAAAAACGAAAACGGTTTTCGAATCGAAGGTCGTGAGCGTCTTATCCAGAATAGTGATCCAGTTTTTGATATTCGCCCCGGCACTCCGGTCAATAAACGGATAGCGACGATTGGATATTAAATCGCCCATGTGCAGCACGTTGGCGTTCTCGAAATGAATCAGGCCATCGCCATCGGTGTGCCCCGGTCCGAAATAATAAGCCCGGATGCTTTCGCTACCCACTTTATGTTTCCAGCCCTCGCTGAACGTGGTATCAGGATAAAGCTGTTTATCCTCCGCCTTCGCCTTTTCGGCGACCGCTTTTTGATTTTTCAAGGAATTCTCATGCGCTACCACATGCCCCACGAGTCCTTTAAAGGCAATATTACCGGCCGTATGATCGCCGTGGTGATGGGTATTGATCAATAAGTTGATGGGTATATCGGCCGTT
>CAXTJJ010000094.1:0-14522 GCA_964244155.1 uncultured Spirosoma sp. | reverse complement strand
GGACTAACCTCGCAGGATATTAATAATACGGCTATTCCATTGCTGCTTAGTGATGCACTCGACACCGAAATTGTTCCGCTTTATCGGGACGTGTTTATGCGTTTGCAGGTGCTGGCTGAGGAGTGGAAAGACATTCCTATGCTGGCTCGTACGCACGGTCAGCCCGCATCGCCAACGCGTTTGGGTAAAGAACTGCTTGTATTTGTGGAGCGGATCGAAAAGCAACTTCATCTGTTATCCGACATTCCAACGGCGGCTAAGTTTGGTGGCGCAACGGGTAATTTCAATGCCCATGCCGTTGCCTATCCTAACGATGACTGGAAAAAATTTGGTGACAAATTCGTGGAAAGCCTGGGAATGGTTCGCAGTCAGTTTACAACGCAGATTGAGCATTACGATATGCTGGCGGCCACGCTGGATTCGTTTAAACGGTTGAATACCATCCTTATTGACTTAGATCGTGATATCTGGACGTATGTGTCCATGAATTATTTTAAGCAAAAGCTGAAAGAAGGCGAAGTTGGATCATCTGCAATGCCTCATAAAGTCAACCCAATCGATTTTGAAAATTCAGAAGGAAATCTGGGTGTTGCTAATGCATTGTTTGAGCATCTTTCCGGAAAACTGCCTATATCTCGGCTCCAGCGTGACCTGACTGATTCAACTGTACTAAGGAGCATTGGTGTACCTTTCGCCCATTCGGTTATTGCGCTGAAATCGCTGTTGAAAGGTCTTGGCAAGCTTGAACTGAATCCGGTAGCCATCACTGCCGATCTTGAAGACAACTGGGCCGTTGTGGCCGAAGGTATTCAAACCATTCTTCGGCGGGAAGGCTATCCTAAGCCATACGAAGCTCTAAAAGCCCTGACGCGCACGAATCAGAAAATTACGGAGCAGGCCATTCAGGAATTTATTGACGAACTGAACGTGTCTGACTCGGTGAAAGGAGAACTGCGGGCGATCACGCCGTTTACGTATACCGGTTTGTAAATTCTGTACTGCCGACCGTTCTGGTCGGGTGTCTAGTTATTTTACTAACACACCCGACCAGAACGGTCGGCAGTACACTATCCTTTCGATAACTCTGTTGAGCGGGTTTGTGCAGCTTTAATGCCTGTTACAAGTATATCGGCCAGGCCACCAGCTTCAAATGCACGCAGGGCCGCTTCGGTTGTGCCGCCTTTGGAAGCAACCGCTTTAATAAGTTCATCCAGCGACTTATCAGCAGTATTAATAAGGTGATAAGCGCCCAACATGGTCTGTTTCACTAGCAAGGCTGATACAGCATCATCGAATCCCATTTGCTTGCCAGCGTCGATCATTGCCTTTACAACATAGTAAAAGTAAGCAGGGCCGCTGCCACTAAGGGCCGTTACGGCGTCGAGCATGGATTCATCTTCGAGGAAAATCGACCGACCGGTTGCGTTGATCAGGTTTTCGACACGGCGCAGGCTGCTTGGGTCAACTTCTTTAGCCGCCGTAAAGCCAGTAATGCCCATCCCGAGCATAGCGGGGGTATTAGGCATGGCCCGTACCACCAGGGGGTGTCCTAATTTTTCCTGAATCTGCGTAATGGGAATGCCTGCCATAATCGACAAAACGATTTGCGTTGGCTGAATAACGTCCCGAAGGGCTTCGTGGACACTATTGAAATCCTGCGGCTTAACCGACAGAATAATAAGATCTGTTTCGCCCACGTGCGGGCCAATGGTATCGACAACAATCCCGGCCTTTTCGTTTTTCAGGGCTTCAGACCGGTCGGCACTTTTTTCGATCAGGAGTAAATTGTCCTTTTTTACCAGGTCATACTGTATAAATGATTTGGCAAAAGCCATACCCATATTACCACAACCAACGATAGCAATTTTCATAGTTTTTGTCATTCCGACGACAGGAGGAATCTTTGCCATTCTATTAGGAGAGTTTAGGATTCCTCCTGTCGTCGGAATGACAAAGCCAAAAGAAAAGGGCCAGGTTTATAACCTGGCCCCACAAAACTAATGACTTGCGGCCAACTCATTGACCCCCCTTCAGGATTTCTTCTAGTTTTTGCTCCAAAGCATCTCCGCGTAGGTTCTTGGCAATGATTTTTCCCTCTTTATCAAGGAGGAAGGTTGCCGGAATAGCTTGTACGCCATACTGCTGTGCAGCCGCCGATTGCCAGAATTTTAAATCCGAAACGTGTGTCCATGTAAGGTTGTCATTCCGAATGGCTTTGGTCCAATTGGCTTTGGCCTGATCGAGCGAAACGCTGTAAATAGCAAAACCTTTGTCTTTGTACTTATTATACATCCGCACAACGTTGGGGTTTTCGGCCCGGCAGGGACCGCACCACGATGCCCAGAAATCGATTAACACATATTTGCCTCGTAACGACGATAGTGGAACGGGCGTTCCAGTTGTATCATTCAGGGCAATTTCAGGAGCTGGCGCACCAACCGATACGCCTTTGATACGAGCCACACGACCTATCAGCGACTTAGCATGTGGGCTGTTTGGATTTTCTTTCTCAAAGCGTTGCGCCAACGCGTCGTAGGTAGCGAAATCACTGTCGATGTTAATAAAATTCAATGCGAACAGCGATACTAAAGATGTTCCCATGTCGGGCAACATCGCCTTCACTTTATTCACAACATCCTGCTCCGCAGTCTGGTAATCCTGCTCAATCTGGGCAATGCGCTTATTATCCTTCTTTTCGGTCGCTGCAGCAACCTGTTGATTCCAGCTCTTCACTTTCGCTTCCATATCGGTGCGAAGTGTATTCAGTTTGTTATAATACTCCATGTTTTTGGAGCCTGTAACAGTGGCTTTACCAATCTGGCCCGTTTTGGCATCCATCACGAAGCCATCGGCCAGCACGTTCAGTGTTTCGCCCCCTTCTACAAGAAGTGCCATTTTCTGATTACCACCTACGTTGAGCACAAAAACCTCACCACCGTCGGCTACTTTACCGTTGATTGTGAATGTATTACCCGCTGCGACTTTAGCTGAGTCGATCTTATGCGTAGGCTGCGAATTGGTTTCCAGATAAACAAAACTGCCCGGCGTTGCTTTGTTGACTTTGCCTGTTACCGTAAATGGCTTTGTGGTTTGGGCGCTGGCCGTTAGGCTTACTGCCACCAAACTGGCTACACTAAATAATAAGTTTTTCATGCTTTCTGTAATGTCTTTGCTATCAACTCATTTACCAATTTAGGATCGGCCGAACCTTTCGACTTTTTCATTACCTCACCAACAAACAAGCCCAATAAATTCTTTTTGCCTTTTCGGAATTGTTCCACTTTGTCGGGCCACGCTGCCAGTACCTCTTCTACCAACGTTTGCAGGGCATCTGTATTGCGATTTTGCACCAATCCATTTGCTTCCGCAATGTTGTCCGGCGTTTGGTCTGGTTGCTCGATCATTAAGCTAAATACTTGTTGAGCAGCTGTTTGACTAATGGTGCCGTTGTCGATTAGGTTAATCAGATTAGCCAGGCGCTCTGCCGAAACCGGAAATTGACGGTCACGCAGCGTTTTTTCGTTAAGCTGTCCTTTCACCGGTCCCATTATCCAGTTCGATGCTGCTTTGTAGTTGGTCGTCTGCTTGCAAACAGCTTCATAATAGTCGGCTAACTCTTTAGCATCGGTTAATAAAGCAGCATCATAGTCGGGCAAGCCATAAACGGACGTAAATTTCTGATACAGCGCGGCAGGGAGCACAGGCATCGTTGCCTGGACAGCCGCCAGCCATTCATCCGAAATAATGACAGGCGTCAAATCCGGATCGGGGAAATAACGGTAATCGTTCATCGTTTCTTTCTCCCGCATGGCATAGCTAAGCCCGGTAGCCGCATCGAACGTACGCGTCTCCTGAACAATACGCCCATTCGTTTCGGTCAACTCAACCTGCCGCAGGAACTCGCTGTCTACGGCCCGCATTACATTCCGAATCGAGTTCAGGTTCTTTACTTCAACCTTCGTGCCTAAATGAGTGGCTCCCCTTGGACGAATGGAAACATTCACATCGCACCGGAGCGATCCTTCTTCCATATTGCCGTCGCAAATATCCAGATACCGAACCAGCCGACGCACCTCGGTCAGGTATTGACCTGCTTCGTCGGCTGTACGAATACAGGGATCGGTTACCATTTCGATAAGAGGTGTACCGGCGCGGTTATAATCCAACTGCGTGGCCCAATCATCGCCGTCGTGAATTGATTTTCCGGCGTCTTCTTCGAGGTGAATGTGGTGAACCTGAATAGTTGTCTGGTAAGGCTCGCCTGTAATAGGGTCTTTTACTTTAACCAGAATGCCTCCCCCTACGCAGATTGGCCCTTTGTCCTGCGACAACTGGTAACCTTTGGGCAGGTCAGGGTAAAAATAATTCTTCCGGGCAAAAATGTTATGACGCGTAATTGAACTGCCACAGGCTAATCCCATCCGAATGGCATAGTCAACAGCTTTACGGTTCAGTTTAGGTAGTGTGCCGGGATGCCCCAGTGTAATGACACTGATATTGGTATTTGGTTCAGCACCGAACGCATTGGCATCGGCCGCAAATATTTTGCTTTGCGTGAGTAGCTGACAGTGTACTTCTAACCCAATAACGGCTTCGTATTGAGACAGAACCTCCGGCGAAATGAGCACTTGGTCCACCATTGACAAAAACTAAATGATTTTAGGCAAAGATAGGCAGAAATTGAACAGGGGTTGTTTGCCAGTAGGCTTTAGGCTCATTTGAGCTATTGATCAAAATGCAGGCCAAATTGTAAGACTTTGTTTGGCGAGGCTTTGGTAATAGGCCTGATCTTTAATTTTTAGTATTGCAACCTTGGTTCGGTACAGAAGCCACTGATTCGATTTCTGTTAAGCTATTTCTGTAGAAAAAGTAACACCTACCGTTACCACAAATTCATCCTTTGCCGAGCGGTAGAGGGGAACACGCAACGTTGAACCGAAACTAACAGACGATCAAATACAATAAAATTAATTGTCCTTACAGGATTAGAGCACGTTGAGTCGGTATTTCAGATACGTTTGAGCCAACAAGGCGAACTTTTGTGGGTTGGGTACACGAACCCGTTCGCTTTGAATACGAGTTGCTGAAAGTTGCTTGATTTTATTAAACAGGGTTTGGTAATAGATATAAGCCAGATACACGCCCATACGGGCACCACGCGGTAAGTTCATGATACCGATATAGGCTTCGTCGAAATCGTGCTGAATATCAGCTTCGATAAGTTGTTTGGCATCGCCCCCAAAATCGTTGAAATCAATACCGGGGAAATAGGTGCGTCCCCGATCAACAAAATCACTTTTCAAATCGCGCAGAAAATTTACTTTCTGAAAAGCTGACCCCAGTTTACAGGCCGATGCCCGTAACCGGTCAAACTCGGCCAGATCACCTTCGCAGAAAACCCGTAAACACATCAGTCCAACGACTTCGGCAGACCCATATATGTATTTATTGTAGCTATCGGCGTCGTAATTCTGACAAAACAGATCCATCTCCATGCTTTTTAGAAAAGCTTCGATCAGCTCATGTTCAATCTTATACTGACTAACAACTAATTGAAAGGACTGCAAAACTGGATTTAAGCTTATACCTTCTTCAATAGCCTGATAAGTATCATGTTTAAAGCGCTGTAGAAGCGTTTTTTTGTCGAAGTCGTGGAAAGTGTCCACAATCTCGTCAGCAAATCGAACAAACCCATAGATGGCGTAAATAGGCAAATGAAATTTACGATCAAGCGTTTTGATACCTAATGTAAACGACGTACTGTAATTTTCAGTAATAATTTTACTGCATTCCAGTGCGGTTTTATTGAACAATGCCATCATAGAGTTTAAGAGCGTAGGAATAAATAGAGAAGCGCTTCACGTTGTTAAAACTAAGCAAATTCTTTAGCAACCTCATCGGCTACTACCAAGCCTGAAATGAGAGAGGGAGGAACGCCTGGTCCCGGAACGGTGAGTTGACCGGTGTAAAACAAGTTGTTCACCCGTTTGTTTTTTAAGGATGGTTTGAGCAGTGCCGTCTGACGGAGTGTATTGGCCAACCCATAGGCATTTCCCCGGAAGGCATTATAATCCCGTTTGAAGTCGTTGTGGGCGTAGCTGCGTTTGAAAACAATATGGTTACGAATGTCCTCACCAACATAAGCTTCGAGTCGATCCATAATCATTTCGAAGTAGTACTCGCGTGTAGCGTCATCGTCGGTGAGGTCGGGAGCGACAGGAATTAATAAAAAAAGGTTTTCGCATCCGGCGGGGGCTACACCCGGGTCTGTTTTTGACGGAGCCGACGCGTAAAACAACGGTTTAGATGGCCACTGGGGCGTTTCATAAATTTCCTGCGAGTGAAGTGTGAAGTCTTCGTCGAAGAACAAATTATGATGTTGCAGGCGCGGCAGACGTTTATCGACACCGAGGTAAAACAACAGCGATGAGGGGGCCATTACCCTGGATTTCCAGTAAGCTTCATCATAATTTCGGTACTCTTCGGTAAGTAAATTTGCTTCGACATGATGGTAGTCAGCACCCGCTACAACGATATCCACTTCAAAAACTCCCTCACTGGTGACCACTCGTTGCGCGTTATTTTTGAGTACGTCAATTTTTTGAACAGCCTGATTCAGTAAGATCTTAACGCCTTTTTCTTCAGCCAGGCTAACCATTGCTTTTACAATCTCGTGCATGCCGCCCATAGGATACCAGGTTCCCAAAGCCATTTCCGCATAATTCATAAGGCTGTACATGGCGGGCGTGTTGGCGGGTGTAGCCCCCAGAAACAACACGGGGAACTCGATAATTTCGAGCAGACGCGGATTGGTGAAAAACTTACGGGCATGACTGGCAAACGACTTAAAGACATCCATACGTGTGACGTCATACAAAAGCTGCAGGCTCATAAATTCGGTTACCGACCGGCTTGGTTTCCAGACGAATTTATTCATGCCAACCTCGTATTTATAAGCTGCCTGTTGAAGAAACTCCCGCAACTTCGGGCCACTACCCGGTTCTATTTGTTCAAAAAGGACGTTTAAATTATCTAGTCCTGCCGGAAGGTCAACGGCGTCGTCAGCACCAAAAATAACTGTATAGGAAGGATCAAGGCGTACGAGGTTGTAATAATCAGATGGTTTTTTGCCGAAGCGGGCAAAATAGGTATCAAACACATCGGGCATCCAATACCAGCTCGGCCCCATATCGAAGGTAAAGCCTTTGGTATGAAAAACGCGGGCTCGGCCACCCGGCATATTATTTTTTTCGAGGATAGTAACATCGTAGCCTTTATCGGCAAGGCTCGTGGCTGCGGCCAGCCCGGCAAACCCGGCTCCTATAACAAAAACTCGTTTGGGCATTAGCAGAAGAATGGTTGGGTAAGAAACTGGAAAAGTGATTGATGAAGAAATTTGTTTAGGCTAAGCTATCTAAATTTTTCATCATTAGGTTCTCTAGTCGCCCTGTGTAAGTCTGTTACAGGCTCTAACGGGAAGAAGTATATGAATGATTCGCGCAAAATGAGCATTATTACTCCCCTTTGCCTACGCTTGAGAAAATACCCTTTTATGACTAATGGTAAACTTTAAGTCCTTGCGAATGAATTTGTTAAAACAAAAAAAAGTTGGGTAGATACTACCCAACTTTTCGAACCTTCCTCTTTTTTAACCAAAAACTACTCAATCAATAAACCTTAGACGAAAGACTTCAAAAAAGTCTCGCTTAGGCGTTAAAATATGCGTAAACTTTTAATTGACCTTTCAATTCCTTACGGGCGATGTGAATACGATTCTTCACAGTTCCGATGGGGATGTTTAATTTGGCGGCTATTTCGTGGTATTTAAAACCCCGAAAATGCATCATGAACGGAGTCTTGTAAGTGTCTTCCAAACCATTGACAGCCCGGTTGATATCGTCCTGTGCAAATGATGAGTACGCCATGTTATCTGTGCTGCTCTCAATCGAGTTGATGTAATGCAGATTGTCTGTAGTGTCAATGAAGGTATTTTTCCGCACCATACGTTGATAGTTGGTGATGAACGTATTCTTCATTATAGTATAAAGCCATGCTTTCAGGTTTGTCCCATCTGTATATTTGTCACGATTCGTAAACGCTTTCAATAGGGTATCCTGTAATAAGTCATTTGCATCCTCAACATCTTTGGTCAAGCGAAGAGCAAACGGACGTAACGATTTAGACACTTTGCCAATATGGTTAGTAAATTCGAGAGCGGTCATGGCTGTTTAAGTTTTTCTGTTGAATCAAATACAATAATCTACTAGACAAAAACGCAACCAGTCTTTTGGGGAAATAAAAAAGGTGGATGACTCCCTGATTTAATTTATTGAAAAACAGGAAGTTATCGAAAATTAATTTTGTGTTGGCATACCTGCGGGCTGGTTGCTAAAAGTGTGGAGTGTAGAATATTTCCCCCATAGTGGGGAATCCACACTGTGGAGTTTGTTGAGCGATTCATTAAATAAATTAAACAAAAATGGTAGAGCGATAGGCTCTACCATTTTTGGCATACAGTCTAAATGATTTATTTTCGCTAATTCAGATGAGTCCTTCTTTCAACAGATCATGTAAGTGAATAAAGCCAATCACCTGACTATCGTCAACTACGACGAGCTGTGAAACATCCCGTTCCTGCATTAACTGTAGTGCGGTTACCGCATATTCGTCGGAGCCGACACATACGGGCGTAGTAGTCATAACATCTTGGGCACAAAGTTCCCAAAAGGAGACGTGGTCGTAGGCCATGCGTCGAATATCGCCGTCCGTAACAATGCCCGATAAGCAACCGGTTTCGTCAACGACAGCCGTGGCACCCAACCGATTTGCCGAAATGGTGAAAATCACTTCCCGAACAGGCGTACCCGGCAAAACCACCGGACACTGATTGTGTGGAAAAATATCCGCTACTTTTAAATACAATCGTTTGCCAAGTGATCCGCCCGGATGATAGCGCGCAAAGTCCTGGCGTGTAAACCCACGAAATTCGAGCAGACTAACGGCCAGCGCATCGCCAAGGGCCAACGCAACGGTTGTGCTGGTTGTAGGCGCGAGGTTAAGTGGATCGGCCTCAACTTCGGCAAAGGCGTGGAGAACATAATCGGCGTGTTGAGCCAGGTAAGAGTCACGGGCACTCACAAGTGCAATTAGTTGAACGCCTGTACGCTTTAATAAAGGCACTAATACCTTAATTTCGGCGGTATTTCCGCTCTTCGAAATAAGCATTACCACATCATTCTTCTGAATCATACCCAAGTCGCCATGAATGGCATCGGCTGCGTGCATGAACAGGGCAGGGGTGCCCGTTGAGTTCATGGTTGCTACAATTTTTTGGCCAATCAGGGCACTTTTTCCGACACCTGTTACAACTAGTCGACCCGAACTATTTAGTATTGTTTCAACGGTATCGTCGAATTGATCATCAAGCAAATCAACGGCGTTACGGATTGCCTCAGCCTCGGCTAACAAAACCGAACGGGCAATAGTCTTAGGATTTTTTATTACTTTCAACGTCAGTTTTGATAATCAGGAAGTGTTTGCTGTGTATATTCGCTAACTTTATAAAGCAAAGATACGGCAAGCACACTGAGTAAAGTAACTTTTGTACGATTTGTAGAATGATACAGGTTGATCAGTCGGTCCATTCAACTCTTAAAGAGCGGCTAAAAGAAATTTTTGGGTATAGCCAATTCCGGGGCGAACAGGAAGCCATTATTTATAGTATTCTGGCAGGGCGAAATACCTTTGTTATCATGCCCACCGGAGCAGGCAAATCGCTTTGCTATCAGTTGCCCGCTATTGTCAGTGAGGGCACAGCCGTTGTTATTTCGCCATTGATTGCCCTGATGAAGAACCAGGTCGATCAATTGAATGCCTTTGGTATTAACGCGCAATTCCTTAACTCAACGCTCTCGAAAGCGGAGATGAATAAGGTTAAAAGAGATACCCTTAATAGTACACTTAAGCTGCTCTACATTGCTCCAGAGTCATTGACGAAAGAGGAGAATTTGGATTTTTTAAAGAAAGCCAATATCTCCTTCGTTGCAATCGACGAAGCCCACTGTATCTCCGAATGGGGGCATGACTTCCGGCCGGAATATCGAAAAATTCGAGGCATTGTTGATAACATAGGCAACTTACCCGTCATAGCCCTTACGGCCACAGCCACCCCTAAGGGGCAGCAGGACATTCAGAAGAACCTGCAGATGGAGGATGCCAATCTTTATAAAACATCCTTCAACCGGAAGAACCTCTATTATGAGATACGGCCAAAAGTTGATGCCAAAAAGCAACTCATTAAGTACATTAAGCAAAATAAAGGAAAGTCAGGAATCATCTATTGCCTGAGTCGTAAGACGGTCGAAGAGATTGCTGAACTCCTGCGCGTTAATGATGTAAAAGCGTTGCCATACCATGCAGGCCTGGACCCGGTAACACGCATGAACAATCAGGATGCGTTCCTGAATGAAGATGTCGATGTCATTTGTGCAACTATTGCCTTTGGAATGGGTATCGACAAACCCGACGTTCGGTTCGTTATTCACTACGACGCGCCAAAGTCGCTCGAAGGCTATTACCAGGAAACGGGCCGGGCTGGCCGTGATGGGCTGGAAGGCAATTGCCTGATGTTTTATAGTTATGATGATATTGTCAAGCTCGAAAAATTCAACAAAGACAAACCCGTTACCGAGCGTGACAACGCCAAGCATCTGCTGACTGAAATGGTGTCATACGCCAATTTGGGTGTCTGCCGCCGGCGACAGTTACTTGGTTACTTTGGTGAGTTCCTGGATAAGGATTGTGGTTTCTGCGATAACTGCCTGAAGTCGCCGGAGAAATACAAGGCACAGCATGAAGTGGTGCTGGCTTTACAAACCGTATTGCAAACTGACCAGCGCTTCGACGTGGCTCACCTTTCCGATGTGTTAACGGCAACAGGTAATCAATACGTAACCAGTTATGAACACGACAAGCTTGCCGTTTATGGCAGGGGTCGGGAGTTCAATGAGGATTGCAACTTCTGGTGCTCGCTCATTAAACAAATTACCATTTACGGATACCTCGAAAAGGATGTTGATAACTATGGTATCCTGAAACTGTCTCAGCGTGGCCTTAATTACATTGAAGATCCCTATCCAATTACGTTGACTAAGGATCATGACTATGAGCAGCAGGGCATTGATACAAAAGAGGACGAAGATAAGGATTCGACCCCATCAGCGGGTGCTGTTGCTTACGACGAAGAGCTTTTGGGCCTGCTGAAAGCCCTTCGCAAAAAGATTGCAAAAGAGAAGAACTTACCGCCATACGTTATATTCCAGGAGACATCCATGGAAGAGATGGCGACAATCTATCCGACCACTCGTGAAGAAATGGCGCAGATCAACGGCGTCGGGATGGGTAAAGTGCAGAAATTCGGTCGACCGTTTATCGACCTGATTACTAAGTACGTTGACGACAATGACATCGAGACCGCCAAAGATGTGGTGATCAAGTCTACGGTCAATAAGTCGAAAGTCAAGATTTTTATTATCCAGCAGATTGACCGGAAGGTTGACCTCGACGAGATTGCTGAGTCGAAGTCGCTAACGATGGAAGATCTGATGGAAGAAATTGAACATATTTGTTACTCGGGTACCCGACTGAATCTCGATTACTACATTAACCAGGTAATGGACCAAGACCGGCAGGACGAAATCTTTGAGTATTTCATGCGGGCTGATAGCGACAATATTGCCGTTGCTTTGCATGAATTTGGGGGCGATGATTTCACCGAACAAGATCTGCGCCTGATGCGCATCAAATTCCTGTCGGAAGTAGCTAATTAAAGTCAATAAGTTGGGAAGTCAGTAAGTCAGTAAGTGGCTGACGCCAGGGCAACACATGCCGGCCCGCCGACCGTCCGCGGCTGCGGTGCGTCAGCCACTTACTGACTTACTGACTTTCCAACTTATTGACTTACTGACTAATTTATGAATATACTGATACTAGGATCGGGTGGGCGCGAACATGCCTTTGCCTGGAAATTAGCACAAAGCCCGTTGTGTGATTCGTTATTTGTCGCGCCGGGTAATGCCGGAACAGCACAGGTAGCTACTAACTTACCCATTGGCTATACTGACTTTGCGGCTATTGCTAAAGCCATTCGTGATCATAAAATTGATTTGTTATTGGTTGGCCCGGAGGAGCCATTGGTAAAAGGAATTGTCGACTACATACACAAACAGCATGGTCTATCGAGTCTGCGCATTGTTGGGCCTGATGCCAAAGGGGCCCAACTGGAAGGGAGTAAAGACTTCTCTAAACAGTTCATGCAGCGATATGGTATTCCTACCGCTGCATCACAAACATTCGCGGCCGATACCCTTGAGGACGGACTTGCTTATCTGGAGAAACACACCCTGCCTATAGTTATAAAAGCCGATGGGCTAGCCGCTGGAAAGGGGGTTATTATTGCCGAAACGGTTGCTGAAGCACAAACGGCTATTCGGGATATGCTCGATGGTCAAAAGTTTGGCGAAGCAGGCAGCAAGGTTGTCATCGAGCAGTTTTTGCGGGGCATTGAGTTATCGGTCTTCGTGCTGACCGATGGGGTCAACTATAAAATTCTGCCCGAAGCCAAAGATTACAAGCGTATCGGTGACGGCGATACCGGCCCAAATACGGGGGGGATGGGTGCCGTTTCGCCGGTTGTATTTGCCACAAAAGCATTTTTACAAAAAGTTGAAGATAAGGTTGTTAAACCTACCCTAGCCGGATTACAACAAGAAGGTATTACGTATAAGGGTTTTATCTTTGTTGGCTTAATGAAAGTAAATAATGAGCCTTACGTAATTGAGTACAACGCCCGGATGGGCGATCCCGAAACGGAAGTTGTGTTGCCCCGCATCCAGAGTGATTTCGCTGAGTTGATGATTGCCACGGCTGAGGGTAAACTTGACGATATTTCGATTCAGGTGTCGCCCCAAACGGCCGTTACAACGATGCTGGTATCGGGTGGTTATCCGGGCGGCTACGAAACCGGTAAAATCATTTCTGAATTAGAGCGTTTAGATGATATAATGGCGTTCCATGCTGGAACGCTCCAAAAAGACGGTCACGCGTTGACCAATGGCGGACGGGTACTAGCTATTACAGCACAGGCCAACTCGCTTGAAAACGCTGTCAGGAAGTCGCAGGAAGCGGCCCGGGCAGTACAATTTGACGGAAAACAGTACCGGAAAGACATCGGGCTTGACCTGATCCGGTATTCCGACTAACGAGGTTATAAAGTTACAGAGTCGAAAAGTTATAGAGTTATCTACGGGTACTACCAACTTTACAACTTTACAACTTTATTACTTCATAACTATATATACATACATGTCCTGCAAATCTTGTGCAACCGGCGGGTGTGGAACCCAACGTGGCGCATCCGACGGCGAGAAAACCGCTACCACAGGATGCGGTAGCGGAGGGTGTAGCACCGGAGGCTGCAACAAATTGAATTCTTTTGACTGGCTGAGCGATATCGCCATGCCAGGTTTGCGATACGATGTTATTGAGGTGAAATTTAAAGGTGGACGGAAAGAATATTACCGGAATGTTCACCAGCTTGATCTCACTACGGGCGACTATGTGGTAGTTGAAATGCAATCGGGTTTCCACGTAGGCGCTGTTTCGCTGCAAGGCGAACTGGTACGGATACAGGTGAAAAAACGCGGTGTCAAAATTACCGACGATACCAAAGTTATTCACCGAATTGCGACGTCTAAAGATCTCGAACGCCATGAACAGGCCGTTCTTCGTGATCTGCCGGCACTGTATCGCTCCCGGGAAATTTCTCGTGAGTTGAAACTCAACATGAAACTGTCTGACGTTGAATTTCAGTCAGACAATACAAAGGCGACCTTCTATTATTCGTCGGAGGAGCGGGTCGATTTTCGTGAGCTAATCAAAATGCTGGCAAGCGAATTCAAAGCCCGGATTGAAATGCGGCAGATCAGCCTTCGGCAGGAAGCCGGGCGACTGGGTGGTATTGGTTCCTGCGGGCGCGAACTTTGTTGCTCAACCTGGCTGACCGACTTTAAAAATATTGCCACTTCAGCGGCCAGGTATCAAAACCTGTCGCTGAATCCGGCTAAACTGTCGGGACAATGCGGGCGTTTGAAGTGCTGCCTGAACTACGAGCTCGATACGTATATGGATGCGCTGCGGGACATTCCAACGATTGAAAAACCGCTGGAAACGCAGAAGGGACGGGCTTATCTGCAGAAGACCGACATTTTTCGTAAACTGATGTGGTTTGGATACGGTGCCGAAAGTACATGGTATCCGTTGCCCATTGTTCGCGTTCTGGAAATTGTTGAGCTGAACAAGAAAGGCATTGTTCCCGAGTCGTTCGATGTACTGACACCCATTGGCGAGAAAGAGCATGTTACCGCTGCTGCACTTAACAGTGATTTGCAAAAGCTGGATGCCAAGTACACGGCTCGAACGGCTAGTAAAAAGAAAAAGAAAAAATCCAGAGGGCCTGAAGGAAA
>CAXTJJ010000093.1:0-14543 GCA_964244155.1 uncultured Spirosoma sp. | reverse complement strand
ATTGAACAGTTGAAAGTCAGTAATATAGACCGGCGGAATAAAGGGATTGTCGCGCAGGCTGTCAGGATAGAAGCTATTGAGACCATTCAAGCCTCCAAAAAACAGTTGTCCATTAGGGCTTTTATAGCAAGCTGTCCGATTAAAAGAGCTTTCCTGCAAGCCATCGCTGGCGGCATAATTCCGAATAGTGTGTATTCTGGTATCCAATACGCTCAGCCCCTTGTTGGTACTCAGCCACAGTCGACCCCGCTTATCTTCCAGAATACCCTTGATTACTTCATTAACCAGACCATCTTCCTGACGGTAAGCCGTAAACGTTTGAGTTCGGGCATCGAAACGGTTCAAGCCGCCATTGGTACCGACCCAAAGCTGACCTGTGGTGCTTTCAAACAAGCTGTTGACCTGGTTGTTGCTCAGACTTTTGGGGTTATGGCTATCCTGAATATACTGGGTAAATGTGTTTTGAGCGGGATGGAACACGTTGATGCCCCCTCCATCGGTACCGATCCAGATGTTACCCGTCCGATCCTCCCACAGGGTTGTGATGGTGTGGTAGTTAAGCTGACCCGCCTGGCCTGGCCGGGATGGATACCTGGTCACCCGGCCCGTTGCCCGGTCGTAGCGAATCAATCCCGCTTCGAAGGTACCCAGCCACATAATCCCATTCCGGGCCTCCATAATGGCACTGATACTGAGCGGGCTGACGTTGCCTTTTTGTTCAAAGGTATTCGTGGCCCGGTTAAGCCTTGTCAAACCACCTTTGTAATTACCCGTCCAGATATGCTTATCGCGATCTTCATAAATACTAAGCACGAAATTGCAGCTCTTCGAAGCGGCAAACCGACCCGTATCCTGATAAGCTTTAAAAACAGACTGTCCTTTTCTGAGCACATTGATTCCTCCCCCATCGGTACCCAGCCACAAATCGCCCTGTTTATCTTGTAGAACAGCCAGTATATTGTTGTTAGTCAGCCGGTTGACATTGGTTCGGGTGCGCTGATAGAGTTTAAATTTCAGCGGGGTAGCATCCAGTTTATTAACTCCCCCGGAATAGGTACCAATCCACATTGTGCCGATAGGGTCCCGATACATTGAATAGATGGAGCCATTATTGAGCCCCCGGTTATTATCGACCTGGTAGGTATAGTAGGAAAAGCTGCCATCGGGGTGCAGCAGATTGATGCCTCCGTTCTGGGTACCAATCCACAGGGTATGCTCGTTGTCTTCGGCCAGGGACATAACATCGTTGTGGCTCAATTGATTAGGCCGGGCCGTTGATTGCTTAAAGTGGGTAAAAGACCCTTTCGCCCGGTCGAGCTGATTTAGTCCGCCCCCTTCGGTACCTACCCAGAACCGGCCACGGGAATCCTCAAAGCAGGTGGTTACCCGATTATGACTGAGCGATTGCGGATCAGTCGGACTATGCCAGTAATGAGTGAAGGAGTTTGTTGAAGGGTCGAGTCGATTTAAACCACCCCCATCCGTGCCAATCCAGATAAAACCGCTCCGGTCAATCAAGACCGAACCCACCATGTCGTTGCTCAAGCTATTGGTCTTATCAGCCTGGTGATTGAAATGGGTAAAGGTTTGTTGGCGGGTATCAAACCGATCCAGCCCTCCGCCAGCCGTGCCCACCCACAGATATCCCTTCGCATCCTGAGCAATGGCCATGACCTTATTGTGAGCCAGAGTATTCTGCTGCTCAGGCCTGTGCCTGTAATTGGTAAAAGTTTCTGTATTGGCATCAAATAAACTAAGCCCGCCATCGTCGGTGCCTACCCACAACCGACCCTGTTTATCCTCAAACAGGGCGTGAATGTAATTGTGACTCAGGCTGGATGCTTTTTGGGGATCATTTCGGTAGAGGGTATAGCTGTAGCCGTCATACTTATTCAGCCCATCCTGTGTGCCAAACCACATAAATCCTTTCCGATCCTGTATTATACAGGTGACGTTATTTTGAGAAAGTCCCTGATTGGTAGTCAGGTAGGTAAACTGGACGTGTTTTTGCTGAGCCTTGACTGGGAAAGAAAGCCAAAGACCAACATACAGGAAGCAAAGAAAACGAGACAACATTGTCGTTTTGTCAGGTATCACGTACGACGGGGAGTTATTATTTTTGTAAATCTAATAACATATTATATACATTTATAAGAAATTTTAAATTTAAAGCTATAAATAAATTGCATTACGGTTGTATCTGTAATATCTGCCAAAGACAGTTACATAGGTGATGCATAAACTCCTGTGGCATACGAAGAACGTCCTGGCAAACACCGCTTTAGGAAGGAAGCGTAAGCGTTACAACTGTTCCCCGGTGTAATTCACTGCTCAAAGCGATTTGTCCACCCATCAGATCCACATAGCGACGCACAATATGCAAACCCAGCCCCGTACCTTCTATGTTCGTTGCATTCGAGGCTCGAAAGAATCGTTCGAACATACGCTTCTGGTCTGCTGTAGACATGCCTATACCCTGGTCCTGTATCTCCACCCTCAACTCATTGTCCGCACATACGGCCCGAAGAAGCACCATCGAACCCGGCCCGGAATATTTGATCGCATTCGAGAGTAAGTTGATCAGAATTTTTCGCAGCAGCGAAGCATCCAGCCAGAGTGGTCCCGGACACGATAGGTCGGTCTGTATGGTTTGGTTGGGTTTTAGCGCATCCTGCATGTAGACAACGGTCTCACTCACCAGCTGAGATAGATCGACTTGAACTGGATTAACACTGATTTGCCCTTCTTCGAGTTTACCCAGCGACAGAAACTCTTCCAGAATTGCGTTCAGATGTTTGACTGCCAGCCGGATGCGATGTGTATGCTTCTGACGTTTCTCCTGCTGATCAGTCTGCGAATATTTCTCGATCAGCTCGGCAGAGGTCAGCACGGCCGTGAGTGGTGTTCGAAATTCGTGAGAAGCCATTGCAACAAAACGAACTTTTAATTCGCTCAGCTCCCGCTCAACGGCCAACGCCTGAATCAGTTCATTTTTCGATTGCTCCAACTTATCCAGTGTGACCATCAGGGCCTGCGTGCGATCAACTACTTTCCTTTCCAGCTCCGCATTGTAGCGGACTTTTTCTTCGGCCTGCCGTTGCTGGGTTACATCCATTGATGTCGACACGGTGCCATTGTCCAGCCGGGAAATAACCGAAAAGATTACCCGGCCATCGCTCAGCGTCGAATCCGTTCGGTAAGGCTCACCCGTTTCGACAACCTGGGCCATCCAGTCGATCCGCTGGTCGACGGTGCCTCCAACATTCAGTGAGCGCACCGTCTGGGGTATTGACTCAGGCAAGTCTGCAGGCAACCAGCTTCTGGCTTCGTCGTTGAAGTACGTGTAGCGAAAATCAATAATTCGTCCCGTTTCGTCCCGGATAGGCTCATGGGTAGCCACCCCAATGTGCACCGACTCACTAATGCGCACCAGCATGTTGGCCTGTTGCTGGCGGTCGGCTTCGGCCTGCTTACGATCGGAGATGTTTAAAAACGAAATCAGTGTATTTTGCTCTGGCAGTGGAGACGAAACCACCTCATACCAGGCATCCAGGCCATCGCCGGGGAAGTACGCTTCAAACCGCTGAATATCGCCGGTGCGGGCGGTCTGTAAATAACTTGCCATGGAGGTAGTGCCCGCCAGGGAGGGGAATTCTGTCAGCAAGGTTGTTCCCAGCAGTTTGTCGATTGGCCGCCCGTTCATTTTTAACGCGGCCTGGTTGGCCATCTGAATTCGTAGATCGACGATTTGGTTATCCTGATCGAAGACGGGTGTGCAACTCAACAGCCCATTTAGCGAACCATTCAGGACTCCTTCGAGATACGCCTGCTGGTGTCGCTGCTGGCTGAGCGCATCGGTCAACTCCTGCGTCACGTTCCGTAGCTGTACTTCGCGCTGGCGGCTCTGCCGTAGAACAAAGCCCAGTACCAGGGTGATCAATACCATGAGCAGCCCAATACCAAGGAGTGTAAAAAGCCAGTTCTCACCACGCTGAACAGTATCGTTCAAGCGTATCAGCCGGGTTTGCAACAACCGCTGTTCCACCCCTACTAACTGGGTCAGCTGCACCCGAATCTGATCCATCGTCGGCTTCCCCTGCGCCAATTCTTCCTGAGACGCTTTTGTCCCCTGCCCCTGCTGAAGTTCAACAATTTCCTGCTGGCTGATAGCCAGGCGGTTATCAATTAGCAGACCTACAGCGTCCAGTCGTCTTTGCTGAGCCGGATTATCCCGCACGAGTCGACGCAGGTAGCGGAGTTGACCTGGTAACTGCCTGCGTGCCCGATCATATGGTTCAAGCGATTGCCTCTGTTTACTCAGCAGATAGCCCCGCGTACCGGTTTCGGCATCAACCGTTAGGGTACGTAATACTTCCAGGCCCGTAATGACTTCACTGGTGTGTATGACCCAGTGATTAGCCAGTTCCTGGCGCTGGTGGCTTTTCCAAAGCGTATAACTGATCAACAGGAAGCTGATCAATAGCAGCAGAAACGCCAGAAGCAGCAGGTTGTTCGCTCGTTTTAGGTTCATGAGAAAAACACCAGATGAATTCTACTGGCGGGTGTACTGGCTGAAGTAAGGCGGATCAAGGTGAATACTTACTCAAATTAACCTGTCGGTTATATAGGTTGTAATATACACACGCTTATGTCTAAAATGAAATTGGAGCGGGATACGGTTTTTAGATGCCTGAACAACAGCTGGAAACCTTAGCTCAATCAGGATGACCAGCGGCCTGGGCATAGTCGGCCGGTGTCTTTGTATCGAATAACGACGGGGCAGGATTACATTGAAAATCCTGAAAATAGGCTAGATTCGCCAAACCTAAACAGCCAACGCCTACCATACATTCTTTTGCTATAAACAGGTTCGACCCCCGCGCCAGTTTATTGCGCAATGGTTGTTTTCTGTTAATAGCGATTCTGAAATCCGTTGACGTATACCTCTTTACCTCATGTCTACGCTCATTGCTAACTCAATTACGATCAATTACCAGCTCGATGGGGCCACCAATAAGCCGGTTTTAGTGCTTTCTCACTCGCTGGGAACGGACCTGAGCCTGTGGGATGCTGTGGTGCCGTTGCTGATGCCCCACGTTCAGGTACTCCGTTACGACATACGGGGGCACGGCCAATCGTCGGTTACGCCGGAGCCTTACTCTATTGATGTGCTGGGTGCCGATATCCTCGCGTTACTCGATGCCTTACGTCTTCAGGAGGTTCATTTTTGCGGCTTATCCATGGGGGGACTCATTGGTCAGTGGCTGGCAATTAACCACCCGGATCGAATCAAATGCCTGGTATTGAGTAACACAGCCGCTAAAATCGGAACTCTGGAGAACTGGAACCAACGCATTGACGCAGTCCACCGCGACGGTCTGGCTCCACTCTGGCCGGGGGTAGAAGAGCGATGGTTTACAAAATCGTTTCCCGATAAATCCACGATTGACCAGATAAAAACGGTTTTCATTGGCAGTTCTGCCGAAGGATACGCCAACGCCTGTGCAGCCGTTCGGGATGCTGACTTCAGGGAACAACTTCCCGACATATCGTTGTCAACGCTGGTCATTGCGGGCACCTATGACCCAGCCACGCCCCTGGCAGATGGTGCCTTCCTGGCCGATACCATTCCGGGTGCCTTGCTTGTCGAACTACCCACGGCTCACCTCTCCAGCGTAGAAGCGCCGGAAGCGTTCGTATCGGCCGTGCTGCGGTTGCTGACCCAGCCCCAAGCTACCCGCTACGAAGCGGGTCTGGTGGTTCGTCGGGCTATTCTGGGCAATGCACACGTGGATCGGGCCGAAGCCAACAAAACAGATTTCGATACGGACTTTCAGAAATACATTACCGAATCGGCCTGGGGTTCAATTTGGACAAGACCCGGCTTAACCCAGCGGGAACGCAGTCTGATCACCATCGCGATTTTGACTGCCCTGGGCCATGAAGACGAATTAGCCATGCACATCCGGGCCACCCGAAACACCGGCGCCACCGCCGACGACATCAAAGAAGTTCTGATGCACACGGCTGTTTATGCGGGGGTTCCGGCGGCCAATACGGCCATTCGGATCGCTAAACAGATTTTATCCGCAGACAACGCCTGAATTAACCCCTTCAGGCGGCCCTCGGTTAGCTCACACAACGCACTATGAATCAAACACATACGCAGGTAGGAATCATTGGCGCCGGCCCGGCGGGCTTGTTGCTCTCCCAACTCCTGCACTTACAGGGTATTAACTCCGTCGTATTGGAAAATCGCAGTCGGACACGCGTCGAAAGCCGACAGCGAGCGGGTCTTTTGGAGCAAACCACAGTCGATTTAATGCGGCAGGCCGGAGCCGCTGACCGACTCGACCAGCTAGGATTAGTCCATGAGGGCGTTGTTCTGAGCTATAATGGCAAACGCCACCGAATCGCCCTGAAAGAGCTATCGGGCGGCTCCTGTGTAACCATTTATAGCCAAACCGAGATTGTCAAAGACCTCATCCGTTCCCGGCTGGCGGCAGGGGGAGCCTTATTGTTTGAAGCCGAAGCTACGAAACTAGAGAGGCTCGACAGCAACCAGCCGATCATTCGTTATACGCATGAGGGCGAATCGCATGCCCTGACCTGTGATTTTGTGGCCGGGTGCGATGGATTCCATGGCATTTCGCGCGCTTCGGTCCCACCGGAACTGGCATCGACTTATGATAAAACCTATCCCTACTGCTGGTTGGGCATCATTGCTCAGGTACCGCCCTCGACCCATGAACTGATTTATGCCTACCATGAGAATGGATTCGCCCTGCACAGTATGCGTTCACCCGAATTGAGCCGGTTGTATGTGCAGTGTGCCGTGACGGATACCCTCGAAGACTGGCCTGATGAACGCATCTGGAGCGAACTGAAGATCCGATTAGGAACCCCCGGCTGGACGTTACAGGAAGGCCCGATTCTGGAAAAGAGCATCACCCCCATGCGTAGTTTCGTTTCTGAACCCATGCAGTTCAATCGTCTGTATCTGGCGGGCGATGCAGCTCACATTGTCCCCCCAACGGGTGGGAAAGGTTTGAACATGGCCGTTTCAGATACGAAGAACCTGTTTGAAGCACTCCGGTTATGGTACAAAGAGCAGGACACTCGGTTGCTGGAAGGCTACACGGCGGCCTGTTCACGTCGGGTGTGGCGAGTGCAGGATTTCTCGAACTACATGACCGAGTTGCTGCATAAACAGCCGGGGAAAGAAGCGTTCGACCAGCAACTCCAAAAGGCCAAATTTGATCTTCTCATCAACTCAGAAGCGGCCTCGCAGGTAATTGCCGAGAACTACGTGGGCCTGGCATCCAAACGGGCCAGTGAAGCGGTGGAGATGCCACTAATTTCCGTTGACTGACCTGAATCAACACAGAGCCGGCTAAACAACACCCGCCCGTTTTATTGTCCTGTTTTCCATGAAAGTCCTGCATCACAGAAGACCCTGCGTGCCTATGTATCAGGCGTGGGACTTCTGCAATGCAGGACATGGCACTGCCTATTTCTTCACATATGGTGTATAAGGCGTTAAACTATATTTAGATTTTACAGAAATGACTTCTGCAATTTTTGTAAAGACCAGTTTCGGAACGTCAATTTTGTGATCCGTCAATCTTACATCAAAATTGCTTGTTAGGTTAATTTTTTTATTTTCGATAACCAGAACACCTTTTAGTTCACGAGGCTGCGCTACGCCGTGTATAATTAATTGCCCTTTAGCGGTTACATTATAGGTTCCATCCTTTGTGTAATCAACAGTTTCAACAATCTTCCCTCTAAAGATACTTGTTGGATACTTTTCAGATTCCATATAGTTCTCATTGAAGTGTTCCTGCATCAATTTATTTGAGAAATCGAAAGCAGAAATTTTGGAGCTTACAGCAATTTCGTTGGTAGCGGTATTGAGTACAGCTCCGGCAGATTTATTAATGGCTGAGATATTCTCAACAGGCGTTTCCGAAAAGAAACTAATTTCGCCTGTCTGGGTTGAAAACAATTGTCCGAAAGACGGTATGGCCAACAGGGCCTGTATGATCAATACGATGCTGATTTTTTTCATAGCACATTTGATTGTTTTTAAATTAATTGGATGTGTTTATTTCGGCTGCCGTTTTGCTTTTTTGTCGAGGCTGAAACTTCGGGACATATTAAATCCATAGAAAATGCCGCCGTCGCTCCACTGTTTGGTTGTCTGCGCGATAAACTGCCGTTCGATCATACCCCTCGAATTTGTAAAATGCAGTTGAAACACATGCCCGCCAGTCTCAATATCAAACCCCAGGGCTAATGAATTATGATAGGGGTTAGTGGCCGAGCCGTTTAAATCTCTGTAATAATATTCGCCGGTAAGGCTTAATCTCTTTGTTAATTTCAGGCGCCCGCCAATGCCCAAAGCGAGTATATCATTGGGCATGCCGGGTGTTTCTGCTTTATTGAAATGGAGAAAAGTTGGCATCAACTGAAGGGAAAATTTATCATTAAACTTCCTTGCCAACAGCACTTGACCCGTGTAGGTCATCCGGTCCAGATTATTGTCATAATGCATTACCGTACCCGACTCCATCGACGTACCCGTGATAACCGTACTGAGTGCGTCGCTCCCGTATAAAGTCAGGGTAAAAGGCATTACATTCGATTGACGCAGCAGCTTGTATTTTGCATAAAAATCATACACTTTTTCCTGAGAGCTTCGGCCAATACCGATTGTAAGTCGGTCATCAATTCCATACTCCAGGCCAAGTCGAATCCGAGCTTCGTCGAGACCAAAAAAGTTGTTGATGAAACCCGAATTCAGGGCGCCAAACCGGTGCGAAATCCAGAAATTCAATTGATTTTTTCCAACCGTTTCAATTGTCTGCCCATTAATTAATCGCGTGCTTTTAAACGTGGCTGATGTGTAGTCAATTTGATTTTTAGTTTCTGCATTGAGAATTCCCATTAAGTCATCCTGAGCCATTGCTGCAAGCGACCAGGAGCAGAACAATAGGATTAAAAGTTTTCGCATGATTCCTGTTATATCGTTTATAAGGTAATCGTCAAGACGTTACCGTTCTGGGTTACTTTATAGGTTGTTAGTGGCCTTGATGCTACAGACAGGGCTTTACCTGTATTGTCGAATGTAGCTCCGTGCGCAGAGCACATGAACTTGCTGGTCACGTACGAAATTTGCCGTTGCCCTTCGTGTGTACAGACCAGAGTTACGGCCACGTAGCCTGCATCGCTGGTATTCGCTACGACAATACTGTTGGCCGCATCGACATAAAACCCGCCTTTGCTCAGCAGTTTGGCATAAGGGGCTTTAGTCAGATCATAGGTAAGAGGTTGGCCGGTATTCGCCGGGGCAAGATCGCCTTCATTCGTGCAGGAAGCTGTGGTTATACCACAATAAACAGCCATCAGACTGGCACCGGAGAACCCCATTTTTTTCAGGAAATCAAGTCGGCTTATTTTCTCTGCCCGATTCTCGTTATTCATAGTCATTAGTAGCGTCGATTATTTTTTGAATTTCAGAACCAGGTCGGTATGGATAGCGTGCTGATTATTTGACTGATTCCAGACGGCAAACCCAAACTGCTGATCGTCCAGGCCCGAAAAATCAATGTCCTGCTTTAGTGAATCCTTCGTTTTCAAAGCCCGTTTGTATTCAACAATCCAGCCAGAACCCGTATGAACTGCTTTACAACTAATATCCGCTCGACCACCAATCAATGGCGAAGCAATGTAACTGGGTATTGCCTTAGGGCCGCTACTCCCCGTAACCGCATCGCCCGTTCGCTGAAAATCGGTAGTGACGGTCGGGTCAATACTGCCGCCGTTGTAGGATAAAACCCCCGTTGAACTGACCTTTGTAATTTTTACGGCCCGGTTGCTCAGCGTATCGGATGCAAGGATATAGTAGCTGTTAATAGCATTCGGCACAACCCACATTGGAACGGTTACAGAAGCCCCGGTTCCATCCAATTTTAAGGTCTGGCGATTATTAATAGTACCCTGTGGTTTGGCCGTCGTGTAGGTAGGTCGGTTGGGCCAGACGGTCGACGTGCCTGAGACAACGATATCATCGACATGGCGTCCATTGGCATTGCCCCCGGTCAGGTTTGTTACGACAGGTCCACCAGCCCAATCCTGGTAGTTATCATCCATCTGGTCGAAAATCAGATCCCGACCTAAATGGCCCCACCACATATCTATTTTTTCATTGACTCCATTTGTATAATGGTTTCCACTCGTGGCATTGGATCGCTGAACAGCCGGAGTAACCGAGTAGTCCAGATAGGGGGTGAATATATGACAACTGGCATAACACGTTTGCGTAATGAACTTTGGCGTCGACTTATCAATGTTCCATAGCATGGCTATCTTGTCTTCACCAAAACCCGTGCGGGTCATCACCCCATTTTCATCGAATGTCTTACTGGTCGACTCCTGCGCCCATAGTTTCGTAACTGGATTGAAATACCAGGGCGCCACATTTACACTTTTCGTATCATCAGCATATTCGGCCAGGAAGTAAATATTCTCATCGTCATACATGGACCGCAAACTGACCGGGATGTTATCATTGATGTAGCCAGTAAAGAGGCCATTGCCCGGGTCTGGCACAGTGGAATTGATTTTTAATAGAGGAATACCGGTCCAGGAGGCATCAATACTGCCATCAATTGTTGGCGGAGTCGTCGTTTTAACAGCGATAAGCTCTGTTGTTGATGCTTGGTCGTTTTCGACTCCGGGCGGTACGGCCTGCGTTCTATACTCGCAACTCACGTTATAAATGAGAAGCGCGGCAAAGGCCAATAAGATAAAGATCAGGCGAAATTTGACTGGTTTCATAGTTGGCAATTTTAAGTTCGTTCAATCATCGTCCACCCTGAGCCGCCTGATGTTAGTCAGCGATTCACGGACTCTTTGACTGATGCAGAAAATTGTAGATAAAGCGATTACTTGGGGACTAATTGTCGATAATCCCAAGAGAATAAGTATGTTATGATCGACATATGCGTTGGTTATGGCATAGCAATTGGGTTTGTGCATAAAAAAAGGGCAACTACTCCAGACTAACAGCGCTTTTAGCCGGAAACAGACAAGCAGTAAGATGACCCCATCAATCCGGCAGAGTACCAACAGGGATGTGGTTAATAGATAAAGTAATCCGAATAGGCATGCTGTTCCTGTTTAGGTTATCGTTTAGTTTCAGTACGGAATAAGCCTATTTCGGGTTGCGTGTTCTCAAATAAAAAAAATAAGTATTACTACTTAAACAGGTGATTTTATGATTTGAAGAAGTGTTCATATTATCTTTTAATTAGCTGACTTTGAGTCAATTACCGGACGACCTCATAAATTGATTTTAAAGCTCAAGAAAGACACTTTTAAAAAAATTCGCTTTAGCAGCTGTAATACCTTTAGAAGCATCAAACCCAGAAAATGTATTTTATATAAATAATGCAATAAATTATATAGTACAAACTGTGTGTATAAAACCAGTAAGAGTACTTAATTCAGTTATGTAGCTTGATACTTACCAGACCACTGGTGCGTCTAAGAGGTAAAATGTAGCCTGCATGCACCACGCCTTTATTTACCTGTCTTTTGTTTATTTTACGCTTAGTCCGTTGTTGGCCAAAGGCCAATCAAGCTGCGATGATCCGAACCCAACTCGCTGGCTGAATGATTCGCAGACTTACTATAAAATTCCGATTGCGGAGAAGGGTGTCTACCGAGTTACGGCAGTCGAATTACAAAAGGCGGGTATTCCAATCAACCAAATTAATCCGGCTACGCTCCAGTTATTTCACAGGGGCATTGAGCAGGCCATTCGTGTAGAAGGCGAAGCAGATACTCATTTCGATACAAACGATTTTCTGGAATTTTACGGCCGGGCTAACGATGGCGTACCTGATTCATCTTTATATCATCCTGCCAGTGCCCAACCACATAGATATTACAGCCTTTTTAACGATACAACGGCCTATTTTCTAACGTGGCGGCTCGACCAGAAAACCGGTAAACGAATGGCCACCTATGCCGATACAACATCCGCTGGCCTGATACCCGAAATGTTTCATTGGGCTGAAGACTTACGGGTATTTACAGATAATTACCCCGGCTGGGCGGCCGGTATCCCTCCTAAAATAGAATACAGTTATTACGAAGCGGGCGAAGGATATACAGGCGTTGTTCAGCAGAAAGACAAGCCCTATCATACGCCTTTCCTGCTCACTAACGCCATAAAAGCAGGCCCACCCCCACAGATTGACTTGCTTATGGCTGGCCGTGACTATGCCAATCACCGGGTCGACTGCCTGATTGGTTCAACAATTAACACCCAGCGGGTGCTTGATTCAGTACGTTTTTCGACTTACGATAACGCACGTATTCAAACATCGGCGAGTTGGGCAGACGTTGGCTCCAACGGAAATCTGCTTGTATCGACCGTGTCGCGAGGTGAGCATACAAGTGTCGATGATTATTCCTTATCGTATATACGTCTTCGGTATCCACAGGCCTTTACAGCAGCCGGTAAATCCCAGAACGTTTTCAATCTTGAACCAAACCCCGCCGGGCGTTCGCTGATCGATGTGGTCAACATACAGCCCGGCACTCGTTTCTGGGATGTTTCAGACCCAACCGCCCCTATTCTCCTTGACATTCTAACACCCAGGCTCGGTTCGGCGCAGCTTATTGTTCGGGGCACCGAGCTAGCCAAAACAATCTTCAGCACCAGTCAGCCCAAAACAGTGCCAGCCCTGTTACCCGTGACCTTCACCAACTGGAGCAGTCGAAAGCCAAGCTATTTACTCATCAGCCACGACGCCCTGAAGAAACCCGTCATTGATCCGGCAACGGGCAACACGGTGAATGCAGTTCAGGCCTATGCCGCCTACCGGGCATCTGTTGCAGGTGGTGATTTCGACACACTTACCGTTACGATGCAGCAGTTGTTCGATCAATATAACTATGGCGAACGAAGTCCGCTGGCCATACGCCGGTTTGTGGAGCAGATGCGCCGGCAAAGCCAGGGAACTCTACAGTATTTATTGCTTGTTGGCCGCGCCCGAAGTACGCCCGGCATCCGACGCGACCCGAATCAGGCCATCCTCGATATGGTGATGACGGCTGGCTTTCCCGGCTCAGACCTGCTGTTTACGGCTGGATTAGCAGGCGATGCTGCTGATATCCCGGCCATTCCGACCGGGCGCATCAATGCCGGAACACCTCAGGATGTAATAAACTACCTGAATAAAGTAAAGGATTATGAAGGCCAAACCGACGACCTGCTTTGGCGAAAAAACCTGCTACACCTGAGCGGGGGTGAGTCAGCCACCGAGCAGGGTTTATTTCGTCAGCTGGTCGATAGCTGCCGCGATCAGGTTACCTCGCAGTCATTGGGTGCCCGCATAACGACGATCTCGAAAGAAACCAATAAGCCGGTTGAGCAGCGAAGTGTGGTGAAACCCGTTAACGAGGGCGTTGGGCTGATCACGTTTTTCGGGCACTCGGGATTAGACGTTACCGATCTGGATATTGGTTTCTGTTCCAACGATGCGCTCGGTTACCAGAATACCGGCAAGTACCCGCTGCTGCTCATTAATGGTTGTGCCATCGGCAACTTCTTCTTTGGCCGCCCCACGCTTGCCACCGACTGGGTGCTCACGCCAAAGCGGGGGGCGATTGCCGCCGTTGCCCAGAGTCACCTCGGCTACCCGGATGTGATGCATCGCTACAGCACGATGTTCTATAGCCTGTTAGCCGATAGCACCCAGCTAATTAAATCCATTGGACAACTCCAACAGGAAACCATCCGGCGCGTTTTGACTCAATCGGCAGACGGTCGCGACCTGGCGAATTGCCAGCAGATGGTATTGCAGGGCGACCCGGCCATCCATCTGTTTCCAGTCAAAACTCCCGATTATGTATTGACGGCGGGTGGCCTAACCATACAGGGCACAGCTCATCAGGCGTTGACGAATTTGAGCGACTCGGTCCAGATTCAGACTATTGTTCAGAACGCCGGGCAGTACCGGAATGAGTCCCTTCCCATTCGAGTACGGCGCTGGGTCAATGGACGCGAATCAGGCGTCTTCAATGTGTTACTGCCTCACCCGGTCGCTTATCAGGATACCCTAACGTTCACCATCCCAAACGAGCGAAATGCCGAAGGACAAAATCAATTTGAGGTGACGATTAATCCAGTTGACTCCCCCCTCACCCGCACCGAAACTAACCATATAAACAATCAGGCAACTACCGAACTGACCATTGCGAGCACCAAACCCGTTTTGATTTACCCCGCTCCGAACAGCCTGATTAACACGTCACCCGTTCGACTGATAGCTCAATACTTCGCCGAGGGTCAACACCTTTTCGACCTTGCAGTTGACAGTACGAGTCGTTTTGATAGCCCGCTGCTCCTGTCGAAAAAGCTCACCGCAACAGGCCTCATTTGTTTTCCACTAACGGTAGTTACTCAACCCAATACGACCTATTACTGGCGCGTTCGGATAGCGGATCAGGGAACTAACACAATAAGC
>CAXTJJ010000092.1:0-14571 GCA_964244155.1 uncultured Spirosoma sp. | reverse complement strand
CATGGCCTTTTGCTACTACCCCATGGTTAACCACTGGCTATCCGGCTTTGTCATGATGAGCCTGCCCCTGGCCATTGCCTGCGGCTTCGCTGCATGTGTGTATCTGCTTTACAAGCAACAGAAGATGGTGGCAACAGCCGGTCTGATCTGGATTTTATGCTCGTTTCTGGTTGTAAAAAGGCTATGGGGCATACCGGTTGGCGACCTGAATGTAAGCCAGGTCAACACCCTGAAGGTGCTGAGTTTCAATAGTGAAACATTTCCGATAGGAGCTGCGGGCAACGGATTCGACGCATCGGCATTAAGAGCCGATATCGCCTGTTTTCAGGAGTACTCCCCCAATGCACAGATCGAAAGTCAATACAAGGCAAAAATTGAAAAACTAACCTGTTTTGACAAAGACAGGGAAATAGGGCTGGCGTTATTTTCCAATTATCCGGTTTTGACACAGTATGGCCGTATCTGGAATCGGACTTCGGGACCAGATATTAATGGTTTTCTCTGCGCCGATATTGCTTATGGAAGCGATACCATTCGGGTAGTTAACGTACATTTATGGTCTATGGGCGTGCGCACCAATCAGGCTATGGAAGCTTTGAGAGCGGGCGAACTAGGGCGGCTCTCAAGGGAGGTGTTCGATACGTTTCAACGGTTGAAAGAAGGTTTTGAACACAGAAACGAACAGCTTCGGGAGGTAGAATCGTATGTAGTAGGCAGTCGATACCCCGTCATCATTTGTGGTGATTTAAACGAAACGCCCATTGGGTATTCGTATGGAAAGCTGGCTCAGAATTTCACAAATGCGTTTGAAGAAGCCGGTCAGGGACTAGGGTTTACGCTTAATCGCCATCCGTATTGTGTGCGTATAGACCAGCAGTTCGTCAGCCGTGACTGGCACATTAAAACCTGCCAGACTTTATCCGGTATTTCTTTCTCCGATCACTTTCCCGTAGTGGCTCAATACGTTCTTAAAAAAGCATTGACCCTGTCGAATGATAGACTTGCGCAACAAACCGCATGCAAGTGATCAGCATGTTCAGATGCGTAGCATAGGCTCCCTCAGACAACTATGCTCCTCTATTCAGCCTGCAATGGACTTCCTTTCAATTTCAGGTCTTTAACCCGCTGCCGCACGTTTTTCATAAACGTTTTACCCGGATCGGTTTTCTCCGTCAGATAATTCGGGTCGGTTTCTTTCCAGAGAGGTGTTCCTATAAAATCCTTGTATTCGTAATGCCCGATCAGGTATTCAATGTCGTATTTGCGCTTCAAATAGCGCACCAGTTTCACGTTGGCTTCGAGTTGCGCATCGGTCAAGTCATCATTCCCTACGTTTTCAATACCTATCGCGCAGTGGTTTAGCCCGATACAATGGCGAGCGAAGGTAGTATCGGGCAGAAGTCGATAAATAGTACCATCGCGATCAACCAGAAATGGAACAGCCGTATTCAACCGGCTGGCAGCCTGAAGATCAGGCCGACCGGGTAACACACTCGGATTGAATACATCGAAGGTGGCATTGAGAGTTGGAATGGCCGTCCAGTGCAGCACAATCATCTTCGGTTTTATATAAGGTTCCGTTTGCTGGATACCGTGCCGCCGGGCCAGGTATTCGAGTGATAATTGCCTGCGTTCTTCATCAAAGACAACTGGCTTATCTACCAGCTTGATTTCGGTTTTCTGGGCGATGCAGGAACCATAGCATGACACCGCCACAAAGAACAGTATCCGGCTTAGGTATTGAGACAAAAAAACAGAAAGCTTCATAGCGGTTTGGCTGAACAGACGCAAAGAAGGGAAATTCAGGTAAAATCAAGCGATTTTCTTTTTAAGCGTGTGCAGATTTAGTTTGACTACGTAGACTCATGCAGGTAGAAACATCACTCGTTTTTTGTCATGCTGACGCAGGAAGCATCTTAAAGTAACCTAGCAAAGATGCTTTCTGCGTCAGCATGACAAAAAGCAGCCCAAACAATTTATAATTTTTTGAAGGCGAATCCCCTCTGTATACCAAATCAAGGGCTAAACATTGACTCTTTTGCTATATTTCGCACAAATTCATTACATAAACTGTTATCCCTTTAGCTGGGCCTAATCCGTTCGGCTGTTGGCTATGCAACCCGATTATCCTATTAATACGCTCTCGATTACTCACCGCCAGCCTGAGGCTATTGACCTCTGGGAAACGGCTCACTCACTTGGTTTTCCGGCAGCTCTCTGGCGACTGCCGAATCAAACCGCTAAACACATGATTGTGTCGTTTGATGAGGTGCTACCCCGCGTATCAGCTGATTTGGATGAGTTACCTGCCGGTTTCCTGGTTAGTCCCTTTGATAATCTCAGCAGCACGGCACAAACAAATATGTCTGATAGGGCTACATCAGAACCCAGCACCAGTAATCAAGCCCTTTTTCTTCGGGCCGACATACAAGCGCTGTTTTCTGAATCAAATGAGCTACAGTCTGGCGGAATGCCGTCGGTAAGCCCGGCGACGGATGAGAAAAAGACGGATAAATTCTGGAAAACATTAGCAGCAAGACAGACTAATGCACCAGTAAGGAAGTCGTCAAAAAACACCGCAACCGCTTTCTCTGACCCGGATGCACAGGCAGCATACGTCCGTAATGTAGCACTGGCTGTGGAGGCCATGAAACGGGGTGAAATCAGAAAAGTAGTTCTCTCCCGTACTAAGCGCGTACTGTTTTCAGATGCGCCAAATGCGGTTGATTTATTCGATAAACTCTGCCAAAAGTATCCAACAGCGTTTGTGTCGGCCGTATCAATTCCAGAGAAAGGGCAAATCTGGATAAGTGCAACACCAGAGCGTCTGGTCAGTATCGACGCTCGCGGAATCTTCAGAACGGCTTCATTGGCGGGTACCCAGTCGGCATTTGAACCGGACGGAACACCCAAACGTCCGCCCGAAGCCATGTGGTCGCAGAAAGAAATTGAGGAGCAGGCCCTGGTGAGCCGCTATATTATTGAGTGCTTCAAAAAAATCCGGCTGCGTGAGTATCTTGAAGAAGGGCCTAAAACGCTGATTGCCGGGAATTTGATGCACCTCAGCACCTGTTTCACCGTCGATACGCAAGCGGTTCGTTATCCGCAACTGGGCACAGTGATGTTGCGCCTGCTGCACCCAACCTCGGCGGTATGTGGTACTCCCCGTGATGTAGCTTTCAATTTCATCGGTCAACATGAATCCCACGACCGCGAACTGTATAGCGGTTTTTTGGGGCCTGTTAACATAAATACCAGCAATGAAGGACCAGAGAGTGACATTTTCGTGCACATTCGCTGTATGAAAATCGAAGGCAAACTGGCAACGCTTTTTGCAGGTGCCGGATTAACGGAAGATTCAGTCCCTGAACGTGAGTGGCTGGAAACAGAAATGAAATGCCAAACGCTGCTTAAAGTAATAATGATGAATGATGAAAAGTAATTCATCATTCATCATTCAATTTACGCTCCTTCAGCGGGATCATTGGGCGCACGGGAGCCGTCTTCGGCTGTGCGATCACCGGCTTCACTAGCGGCAGACGACTGCGTGTCGGCATCAGGAGCCGTACCGTCGGTAACGGCATCCTTGGATGAAACAAGTGGCTCGTCTGACGGATCTGGAGTTGATTCAAAATCGGCCATTATAGGAGTTGAGTAAAGGGTGTAGTAAATTAGTTTGTACGACTTGACGAACGTGTAGATGCTGGTCGTTGTTCAGGGATAGCTTACTCCATGCTATCGTCGTCCAGATCATCGTCGATAGAGTCGTCATCAAGGTCTTCCAGATCATCTTCACTGAAATCATCCTCAATGTCGTCTAAATCATCTGCGCCATAGCCGCTGGCGGCACCAGTGCCTAAGTCGTCAAATTCAGCTCCCTCATCGTCGAAGTCATCTTCATCATCATCGAAGGCGGCTGTTTCTGGATCTGGGTTAAGCATCAGTACGTCTTCGTCCTGATCAAACGCTGGCTCGTAAATCATGATTAAAAGAGTATAAAAGTTAGTTCACCCCTGTTAACGCGTCTCTTTCCCGGAAGGTTTAATCAATACATAAACAAATTAGTCTTTTTAGCGCCGAACACCACATTCTGTTTACGAGTTACTGATTATGAGCAGGGTATATGCCAGCTATAAATCAGTATAAATGAGAAATTATCGACTCCGGCGCCTATCGAATCAGCCAATCCTTCAAACAAGTGACGTAAAACCAACTTTTTCAGGTTTTGAGGTATTGGGAGCCTTTAATCCGGCGGCCTGTATTTTCAAAGATGAAGTCCTTTTACTGCTCCGTGTAGCCGAAGCACCAAAAGCCGAAAAAGGGATAATCCTTGTTCCCTTGATCGAAGAACAGGATGGTGTACCGACGCTGACGATCAAGCGTTTTCCTGAACCCAGCGAACCATATGACCCCCGGGTTATTACGCTCCAGGGAAAAGTGTATCTCACTTCGTTGAGTCACCTCCGGTTAGCCCGTAGTCGTGATGGCATCCAGTTTACCATTGATGACAAACCATTCCTGTTTCCGGCCCGAATGGATGAATCCTTTGGCATTGAAGATGCCCGGATCACGTTCATGGAAGGCAGATACTGGATTACATACACAGCGGTTTCCGAACACGGGCCGGGTGTCGGCTTAGCTGTCACGACTGATTTTGAAACCGTCGAGCGGGTCGGTATGATTTTGCCCCCACCCAATAAAGATGTCGCGCTGTTTCCGCAAAAAATTAACGGCAAGTATATGTTGCTTCACCGGCCAATGGTGTCAGAGATTGGCAAGCCGTCGGTCTGGCTGGCGGAGTCGACCGATGGTGTCTACTGGGGAAATCACCAATTTTTATTCGGCGGACGGGGTAATCCTGGTTCTGGACGTTCTAACGACCGGTTTTCATGGGAAGGCGGCAAGATTGGTGCCGGTCCCGAGCCAATATTAACCGATGATGGCTGGCTCGTATGCTACCACGGTGCCGATGAAACCCATGCGTATGCGCTGGCGTTGGCCTTGCTGGACAAAGACGACCCATCTATCATACTGGACCGCTCTGAGCTTCCGCTCCTCACACCCGAACTCTCCTGGGAAAAAGAGGGATTCTTCCCGAATGTCGTCTTTTCAAACGGCTGGATAATGTGGCCGGACGATAGCGACAAAGCGGGTCAGATTTGGGTGTACTACGGCGCAGCCGATTCGGGCGTGGGGCTGGCCGAGCTGGTGAAAACGTAAAGACATACTTATAAATTACATCTTTTATGCGTTTACTTCGCTACTTCACCTCCCTGGTTATATGCCTCTCACTAGGCGAGTTACTATTGACTGCCTGTCATCAAGACCCGCAGCCAGTTACGCCACCAACGTTTACGTTTAGTCGTAGTTTCGACAATGTTCTTGCAAATCAGACGCTAAAAAGTAATTATCCTACGGATAGCCTAACATACAGTATCACCCGATTCCATAAAAATCTTCGGATCGAATTAGCCCCAAAAAAACAACACCAGGGGAATGATGCTATCATAATTCGGTTAGATTCAGCAGCTTTATTCTCTGGTCTGGTAGGTAATTACGTACTGCCGCAACTGGATACAGTCTCCTACACCCAACACCCAAGTTCGCTACTTGTTTTCTACATGTATACGACGACCTATAACGCATCGCAGCATGTGGCTCAATCACAAAATCTATATAATTTTTTACCTGGCAGCTACCTAAGCTTGACCAACTATGACCCAGATCGCCAGACGATTTCAGGGCGTTTTGAGTTTCAGTTTCCTAGTTGGAACCCAAATGCAACTCCCTATCTCATCAATCGAAACTGGAAGGCGACCGTGCAGGGTGAATTTACGAATCTGCCAATTGAGCAGTAGCTATCCAGTCTAGCAATAGCATGGTTTTAAAATTCATTATCTGGCCAATGACAATAAGTAGTCATCACTGAATGTCTGGAAGGTGTTTTTAGCTGATACAACAGAACGTTTTGTTGCCTACCCTTTATAAAAGCCAGTTTAGTTCTCAATTAGGTATCAAAAAACATACGTCTTTTTAGCTAGCTCAACTGTCATCTCCGGTTCGTAGGCCGCATTCAGGCGGTTTGCATTTTCTTCAACCGTAAGTTCGAAACCCGCTTCCTTACGGCGTTCATTTACGGCCTTTGCATTGGCGATAGGCCAGACAAAACAGCGCGATTTCTTTGTTTTTTTGGTCGGTCGGCAAGATACTTGTGTGCCATAGAGTTGTGGTTTCTGTTTGTCCATCAACGACCGATCAAGCATCATGGCATACTGATTGAAAGGCAACTCGCCACTGTCAGCCGCTTTCTTTATATATGATATGTACGTATCAATCTTGCTTGAGTGCTGAATGATGTAAAATACCACCTCATTCGTAGGCGACCCTACCAGGCTTTTCCCCGGATACCCATGCTGTTTAAGAATGGCTTCGGCTCGCGCCAGATTAGCTGTATCAATCTTCGTTTGTTCGGCCCAGAGTACACCGGCCAGCTTAGTGCGATCAGTCTTATATACTTTACTTAGGCTGTCTGTCAGCGGCTGGTTATTTCCCAGCTTGGTAAGCCACTCTCGATAGCGCTGATCAAGCACATACATGCTATCTAGCTCATGCTTGAGTTCTTTTGCCTGCTGACCAAAAGCGACACCCGATAAGCAGACACTAAGGCCTATAAGTAATGGTAAGCATCTCATAAGTAATTGTTTTATTAACCGACACTATCCCAAAAGTAGTGGCTTTTTTGTATTTTCGTTAGTTCCAACTTTTACTGTTGCATGAAGCACTTCAGTCAACTTTTACTCTGTTTTTTACTGTCTACTACGCTTCTCGCGCAAAGCCAGAAACGTCCTCTAACGGCCGCCGATTACGACCACTGGCAAACGGTACGTTCGGAGAAAATCTCGAATGACGGCCGATGGGTTGCCTACCAGATTGACCCGCAGGAAGGCGATGGTCGCCTGGAGGTAACGGCCACAGGTAGCAACACCAACCGAACGAACTATGTTTTTCCACGGGGCTATATGGCGCAGTTTACGCCCGATAGTAAGTTCCTGATCATGCGCCTGAAGGCTCCGCTAGCCGATACGCGCAAAGCAAAGCTCAAGAAAAAGAAGCCCGACGAAATGCCCAAAGACAGTTTGGCTGTCCTGACGATGGCGTCGGGCAAAACGACCAGGCTACCCAACGCCAAGTCATTCGTATTCGGCAAAGATGCGGGTTCGTGGCTGGCAGTGGTACAGGAGCGCAAAGACAATACAGAAAGACCCGCCCCGAGAGCTGTTTCGCAGAAAGACACCCTGACACCCTCCGCCCCCATTTCGACAACAACCGTAGCAACCCGCAAAGGCCCTGTCAAGAAACCCAAAGGTGATGACCTGACACTGTTGAATATGGCCGATGGTTCGCGCAGAACCGTTCGTTACGTGTCTGGCGTGGTTATGTCCGACAACGGGCAGGCCGTTTTTTACAGCAAAGAATCAGCGAATGATTCGCTGAAAACGGGCGAGGCAAGCGTTCCCGGCGTGTTTTTGTTCAATACAGCCAACGGACAAACGATGCTGGTTGATACCAGTTCAAAACGTAAGATTTATAAAGGGTTAGCGATTGATAAAGGCGGACAGCAACTCGCGTGGATGGCCTCTGCCGATAGTGCCGGAAGCGATGTAAAAGTCTTTACGCTGTATTACAAAAGTCTGGCACCTGTAGCTTCGGCAAAGGGTAAAAAAACCAAAGTAGTAGCCCCCGAAGCACCGTTCAAAATTGTAGCCGATACGCTGACAACCGCTTTACCCAAACGCTGGTCGGTAAATGAGTTTCGCGAACCGAAGTTTGCCGACGACGGCAAGCGTCTTTATTTTTCAACCTCACCCATTGCACCGAAGCCAACCAAAGATAGCCTGACGCCCGATGATGAGAAAGTGAAAATGGATATCTGGACCTGGACCGATAGCCGTTTGCAACCCATGCAGCAACGGCGGCTGAAAGAAGAAAAAGAGCGTGGCTTTCTGGCCGTTTATGATCTTTCGTCCGGCAAGGTCGTTCCCCTTGCTACCCGTGAGATGCCAACTGTTTCATTCGATCCAAAAAAGAACGCTCGTTACTTACTTGGACTGAGCGACCTGCCCTATCAAGTGCAGGCCTCCTGGGACCCCGGCCATACTGACCTCTATCTGGTCGATACGCAAACCGGCGAAAAGAAGCGCATTGCCAACGACATTATGGCTTCGCAGCCCAAGCTGTCGCCCGAGGGAAAATACGCATACTGGTTCGACGAGCGCGACTCGCTCTGGCGCGCCTGGTCCATTCCGGATGGAAAGCGCATTGACCTGACCCGTGGTTTGCCCGGCAAGTTTTTCGACGAAGAACACGACACGCCAAACCTGCCTGGTTCGTATGGCTCGGCGGGCTGGACAACCGGTGACCGCTACTTATGGCTTTATGACCGCTACGACATCTGGCAGATTGACCCGACGGGTAAGGAGAAACCCACAAACCTGACGACGGGCTGGGGCCGTAAGAACAAGATTCGTCTGCGTCGCGCCGAACTGGACAGTGATGAGGATACACCCGGCCGTCGGGATGGAGCTATCGAGAAAGCCATCGACCCGAAAAGCGAATTGTTCCTGACCGGTATCTGGGAGAGCGATAAAGCGACGGGCATATTGAAAAATAAAAACGGCCTGGCCGCTGCCGAACCCACAGTGATTACCCATAGCAATCACCGGTACTTTGGCCTGAATAAAGCCAAGAACTCGCCTGTGATGACCTTTTACCGGGGTAACTACAAAGAGTCAATCAATTTGTTCCAGACCGACACGACGCTGGCCAATCCGGTGCAACTCACACACACTAATCCGCAACAGGACAGCGTTCGCTGGGGGAGCGCGGAACTCGTAAAATGGACCGGTACCAACGGCACAAAGCTGGAAGGGCTACTCTTTAAACCTGAAGGTTTCGACCCAACGAAAAAGTACCCGATGTTGACGTACTTCTATGAACGCAATGCCGAAACTCTGAACGACTATCGGGCTCCATTGCCGAGTCGCTCAACCATTAATATTCCGTTTTGTGTGTCAAACGGGTATTTGGTATTCGTACCCGACATTGTGTACACGACCGGCCAACCCGGCCCAAATGCCTATGACTGTGTGGTTCCGGGGGTATTGAGCCTGCTCGATAAAGGCTTCGTTGACCGCGATCGGCTGGGTATTCAGGGGCAAAGCTGGGGTGGTTACCAGACTGCCTACATCATCACCCGTACTAATTTATTCCGGGCGGCTGAAGCGGGCGCTCCGGTGGCTAACATGACGTCAGCTTATGGGGGTATCCGATGGGAAACGGGAATTAGCCGGGCCTTTCAGTACGAAAAAACCCAAAGCCGCATTGGGGGTACGCTCTGGGACAAACCCATGAATTACATCGAAAACTCGCCACTTTTCTTCGCCAACCGCATTGAAACACCGCTGATGATGACCCATAACGATGCCGATGGAGCCGTTCCCTGGTATCAGGGCATCGAGTTATTTTCGGCCCTTCGCCGGTTGAATAAGCCCGTCTGGATGCTGGTTTACAACGGCGAAGGACACAACCTGACCCAACGCCATAATGCCAAAGACCTGAGCATCAGACTGTATCAATATTTCGACTATTATCTTAAAGATGCGCCCATGCCGGTCTGGATGAAAGAAGGCCGCAGCGCTGTGGAGAAAGATCGGGGCGAAATGAAGTACTAAACTATCGCGGTTAAACTAGCGCCCCAGGGGAAAGCCGCGAAGCCGTAGGCTAAAAAAGGCATTAACAACGTAGCTTATGGCTTCACGGCTTTCCAGCCGCGCTACATTAATTACGAAATTTGTAGTCTTATCTTTTCCCTTTGCATGAAATACTACTATCCAGCTATTGTTCTCACAACGCTCCTATTTATTTACGGTTGTAAAACAAATAAACTGCCGTCAAGTGCAGGGCCGATATCCGCCAGCATAACCAAGGAAGGTTTTCTCAACTGCTTCACCGCTGGCACCATGCTCAACGGGCAAACCGTTTGGTGTGAAGCCTCGGCGGTTCTGTACGATGGCAAAAACCTGTTCTTTGCCAATGACAAAGATATGCCATCGGGTATGAGTCCCGTCTTCGAAAAAACACCGGCCTTACTGATTGATTCAACCAAAGCCCCGGTCTATCTGACACAGCCAGTTTTCTCGGCGGCTCGTAAATACGAGGATTTTGCCCAATCGCCCGACGGCCCAAAAGGAACACCTGGCTATGTTTTTCTGACAACCGCTTTTGACAGAGTGAAGCCCGGAAGTCACGATTGGGACGCTTATAACACCATTCTGTACTGGCGCAAAGGCGATGAACAGCATCCGCACGTGCTGGCCCCCGACGATACCAGCCGTACCTCCATTGGATATCGGAAGCAAATTGCCAACCTACTCGCTACTGACGAATTTCCGGGTGCCCTCCCCTATTTCAAAATCGAAGGGTTAGCGGCTACGGATAAACAATTACTGTTTGGCATTCGCGAAGAAGGCAAATCATATGAAAGCTTTAAATACCGGGCTAAAATAATCAGCGTATCCTACCGGGTTGACAAGTCTGTTGCCGGTGATCGCATTCGGTTAGCCAACGACTGGAAAATCATCAACGACTTCGATATAGCTAAACTGGATGCAAACTTACCCAAGCCGCTTGCCCTATCCAGCCTGGAATACGATCCCTATCGCAAGCGGTTCTGGATGCTCACTTCCCTTGAATCCAATGGTCAGCTGGATGGATATATCTGGACAATTTCGCCCGACGATCTGTATGCCAACAAACCCTTTACACTGGTTCGCGATGCTCAGGGCCAACCGTTGCACACTACCGGTCATAAAGCCGAAGACCTTACTTTTCTGGATGCCAATCTGGTATTAATCATCCACGACGACGACCGGGGACGTACCAAAATCGGTTCCCGAACCAGGCAACCCAATCAGGCCGCTTATAGCCTGCTTACTGTATCGCCCCGAAAAAATCGTAAGTTCCTAAAATGAAGGTGAGAATACCGGTTGCATGGGTAGCACCGGGTATACGGATCAGTTCCACATTGGTTGCTCCCCGTTTTTGCATGGCATCATAGGCGTTCTGTGAATTCAGGAAGGCAACGATCTCATCGGCGTCACCGTGATAAAGGCGGGTTGGCGTTTTGGGTTTCCAATCATGCACATCATTGTCCTGAACAGCGGCCAGGAAAGCCTTGTCGGTGCCGTCGTTGACTCCCTGTTTAAAACTGTCGCTAAACGTTTGATTGAGGCTCACATTGATCGAAGCATTGTTACCCTGGGTCGTAATCTGCGTGGCATACGGTTCCTTAAAATACGACGACATGGGTCGATTCAATCCATAGATACGGTCGTAAGTTTGTAAAACCCAGATGTAAAGTCGATTGACATAATCGACCCCTGTTGTTGGGTTATTGATGATCTGCTTCATAAATGCCGGTTTGTCATAGGCACCGGCTCCACAGCTCGACGCGACCAGATTGAACTCTGTTCCGGTTTCTTCTTCGATTTTCTTTTGCAGAGACATTGTTGCATACCCCCCTTCCGAATACCCGGCGATAAACAATCGCTTATCCCAATTGACCTTTTGGTCGTTCAGAAAATCGCGAGTGGCGCGCAGCATATCGAGCGATGCCGTTGCCAATCCATTTCGCTGTTCATAGGTATGCGGCAGATCTTTCGAAGCGCCATAACCAATATAATCGGGGGCAGCGATAATGTACCCCTGCGAAGCAAATACCGACCCGAAACTATACGCTTCGCTACTGGAGCGAAAATTCGATGGGGCATCATTTTCGCTCGTAATGGTGCCATGCTGCATACTTAGCAGCGGCACCGCCGTTGATACGTCAGGAATAATAAGAGCACCCGATGCTTTGATGGTCTGACCGTCGGTATTGGTAGTAGTATATTCGAGCCGGTAAGCTTTGATGCCATACCTGATAAAAAACTGCAACGCAGCGTTGGCACCTGTGAAGCGGCTACGTAATTGGCTGGTCGAATACTCTCCGATCAGTGAACTGGTCACCAATGTGCGGGTAGGAACCGGCGTAATAGAATCGTTGCTTTCAGCTTGCTTGCAACCGGTTGGTGTAACCAGTAACAGGGTGCCAATAAGAAACAAAACAAGAGTTGACTTGATCAAGATCATGCAAATAAAATATGGAGTTGCTAGTATATTTTTAACGTATACCATTCAGTTTTCGTTTGTTTCAGGCGTATAATCAAAAGATTCGACCCCTCAACAAATGCCTGTTAATCAATAATTTATGCATTCCGTAACTAAAAAATTCGCGCGACAGAATCGATTTACTTATTGGGGGTAATAATTGCATTTACCAAAGTGTGTGTATTTCATCGGCCAATGTGGAGTGGACTCCACAACAATAGGCATCATACTTCCCGATTACTCTACAAAACAACTTCGCTATAAACGGCTACCCAACTTTAGTTATTCTTCATTATCTGCTGTTTATCAGACATTTATACGATTTGATTCTCTATCAATAAATTGATTATAGTAAACTGGTACAGCGTTTGGGTATCTATAGGCAGTACCAAATATTCACAACACTATGAATAATACGTTGAAATCAGCCGGAACAAAATCTATCGCGGTTCTCATGACCGCCAGCATTTTATCGGGTAATGTTTTAACAGGTTGCAAGTCATCAAAACAGTCTTTAAATCAAACACAACAGGGTGGAGTTATTGGTGCCAGTAGCGGTGCCGTCATTGGTGGTATCCTTGGCAATAAGAAAGGAAATACAGCCTTAGGTGCTATTATAGGCGCAACGGTTGGTGGTGCCGCTGGTGCGGTTATTGGTCGCCGAATGGACAAGCAGGCTGAGGAAATGAAACGTCAAATGCCAAGTGCGCAAGTCGAGCGGGTTGGTGAAGGCATTAAAGTTTCCCTTGGTTCTGACATCTTGTTTGACGTGGATTCGTATGCGCTGAAGTCAGAAACGAAACAGCAATTAATTGAATTCGCTAAGTCCCTCAACAAATATGAGGATACAGACATCCGGATTGAAGGACATGCCGATGCTACGGGATCAGATGAGCACAATCTGAAACTTTCCAAGCAACGGGCCGAAGCGGTAGGCAGCTTTCTGGAATCACAGGGTGTGAAAACATCCAGGGTTGACGAAAAAGGATATGGCGAAGCCCAACCAATTGCCGATAACACAACAGAAGCCGGTCGTCGGAAGAACCGTCGGGTCGATGTAGCTGTGTTCGCTAACAAGCAACTGCAACGTGATGCCAAAGATGGTAAAATCGGTGAGTAAGAACGAGTAACAGTAGCTGTATGGCTAGCATACAGCTACCTGAAGTTTTTCAATCAAACAATAGACGAATGGCAACGGTAAAGAAAGGCGACGATGTAACTTGGAATTACGGTAAAGGAAAAGCTAAAGGTACCGTTACCGAAGTTCATAAAGATGACGTTGAGCGAACTGTGCAGGGTGCTAGCGTCAAGCGAAAGGGCTCGGACAAAGAACCTGCTCTGGTTATAAAACAGGGTGATAAAAAAATTATCAAATCATCCAGCGAAGTCACGAAAAAAAACAAGTAGTCATGGCAACCACCACTGAAGAGGATCACAAAAAAACGCTGAAAAAAGATTTTGATTCAGTCGTAAATATGTCAGCTTCTCAGCTTGAGAAATGGCTGAAGACAGAGGAGTCTAAATCAGTTGGCCAGACGAAAGACGGCGACAGCGAATCAATTGGTCATCAATCAGGTCATCATATCATTGATATCCTGAACAAAAAAGATTCTGATCTGTCTGACAACGATTATGAACACATGGGCAAAGTCGTTAGCTATGTAAAACGGCACAGTGCTCAGCGTCCGGCTCATGTTGACGGCTCAAATTGGGAGTATTCCCTGAAGAACTGGGGCCATGATCCTGCCAAAAAGTAAGCGGACCATTTGCTCACAAACCAGACTAGTCAGCGGTTATTTAGTTAATAAGGTTGAGTGACTCAACAGGCTTACTAACAGCTAACCAGACATTACCAGCACACTTTCTGATTTACTCAACTATACTAGAAACCCAATTAAATTCACCCTACTTAAACAGAACAATGTTATGAATGTTAAAGAAACAAGAGGAGAAATCCTGGACCAGCTTAGCCGATTGTTGACTCTTAGCCATGATGCCGAAAAAGGGTATCAGGAAGCGGCTGAAAATGTAAAAGACAATGAGTTAAAAAGCCTTTTTCTAGCTCAGTCACGCCAGCGGGCAGAGTTTTCAGTTTCACTGGATCGCGAGATTCGCGCCCTGGGTGGTGAGCCGGACAACGGTACCAGTATTGCGGCTGACTTACACCGTGCCTGGATAAACATTAAATCGACATTTGCCTCCGACGACGACAAAGCAACCGTTCAGGAGTGCCACCGGGGCGATCAGGAAGCCCTGGATACCTATAACGCCGTGTTGCAGGAAACCGACCTGACAGCCAGCACACGCGAGCTATTGCTTCAACAAAAACAGAGCACCGATTCGGCCAATTCTACGATGGCTCGT
>CAXTJJ010000091.1:0-14571 GCA_964244155.1 uncultured Spirosoma sp. | reverse complement strand
CACATCTTCCGGCACAATAATTTCCGGCTGTTCGTAGAGCATGGCGTTATAGACCTTCTCCATTGTGTTCATCTTCATATACGGACATTCGGAACAGGCACAGGTGTTGTTCTGGCTGGCGGGTGCCGGAATGATCTTTTTGTGCGGTACAGCCTGCCTCATCTTATGCAGAATACCTGCTTCCGTACCCACAATAAACGTCTGCTCGGGACTGTCGACAACATATTTTAGCAGTGCCGTTGTTGAGCCAACATAATCAGCTTCGCTCAGAATATGCTCCTGGCATTCGGGGTGAGCAATAAACTTGGCTTCGGGATATTCAGTCCGAAGCCTGTGCAGTTTTTCCAGCGAGATGTCGATGTGAACAATACAGGCACCATCCCAAAGGACCATGTCGCGGCCGGTTTTCTTCGATACGAAACGGCCAAGGTTAGCGTCCGGAGCGAAAATAATCTTCTGATCTTTTGGCAGGCTTTCGACAATTTTCAACGCGTTCGACGAGGTGACAATAATATCGGACAACGCCTTGATCTCGGCCGAGCAGTTAATGTATGACAGTACAATATGGTCGGGGTATTGCGCTTTGAATGCTGCAAACTTGTCGGCAGGAGCAGAGTCGGCAAGCGAGCAACCCGCGTTGAGATCGGGAATGACCACCTTTTTCTCGGGTGATAACACTTTCGCCGTTTCGCCCATAAAGTGAACACCGCAAAAAACGATCATATCGGCGGGCGTAGCGGCTGCCTGCTGGCTCAATCCCAGACTATCGCCAATGTAATCGGCAATGTCCTGAATGGCCCCATCGACGTAATAGTGGGCAAGGATAACGGCGTTTTTCTCTTTCTTCAACCGATTGATTTCGGCAACTAAATCTATGTCTTCAGCGACGGGCTTGTTTACGTAGCCAACGCGTTGAACTTCTTCCAGGAGTGCTTCCATTGAGGGGTACGACAGGTGGTTTTATACTAAACAACGAATACGGGCAAAATGTCACTGTGTTGACGGTGGCTGCCAGTGTGGTAAGGTAGTTACTAGTGCTGGTGCGGGACGAAGAACCCCATCGGCCGGGTAAATTTCAGTAAATCGGTTGGGCTTTCAAACAACGCCCTGTATTTGATTAGTTTTGGCACAAAGCCGAACTAGTTCATGACCAACGATTTTCTTAAACTGCGCGTTGTTCGTATTCACTCAGAAACGTCAGACACCAAAAGTTACTTCGTGGAGTCTGTGGATGGGCGACCCGTTCCGCATCGTGCCGGACAGTTTCTAACGCTTATCTTACTGCACAATGGCCACGAGGTTCGCCGGTCTTATTCGTTAAGTTCCACCGCAAACGAACCGCTCCGATTCACTATTAAGCGAATTGAGAATGGAGAGATTTCCCGCTATCTCCTCGACACCCTGCATGTCGGTGATATCTTAACGAGCCTACACCCCGCCGGACGTTTCACCCTCGATGAACGCCAGCCCGGTGACCTTGTCCTGCTGGGGGCAGGCAGCGGTATTACACCCTTATTTGCCATTATCAAGCAAGTTTTGTGGACAGAGCCAACCCGCCGGGTCACGTTGCTCTACAGTAATACCCGCGAACGGACTATTATTTTTCGGGAAGAACTTGAGGAATTACAACGCCGGTTCCCGGATCGGTTTCGGCTGATTTACCTGCTTAGTAATCCATCCGACGATTGGACTGGCTTGCGGGGGCGGTTAAACAACGTGATGCTCGAACGGCTTTTGCCCGATTTGGTAGACATCTCAGACCGGGAAACAATTCAGTTCTACGTTTGCGGGCCGGGCGATTATATGCGTATGGTGCAGTTTACGGTTGTGTTCAGCGGCTTTCGACCCGACCAGATTCGGCGGGAGAACTTCGTGGTTGAGCCACTTGTCCTGACACCTCCGCCCGCTTTGGCGCAGGATCGCACGGTGCTGCTAAAATTTAGAGGGCGTGAGATCGACATTCAGGTTCCTGCTTATAAATCCATATTGCAAGCGGCTTTGGATGAGGGTATCCAGTTGCCCTATAGCTGTCGGGGTGGCCGATGCTCGACCTGTGTAGCCCGCTGTCAATCGGGAAGTGTTCACATGACAATCAACGACGTATTGACCGAGCGCGACCTTAAAGAAGGCTGGGTACTGACCTGTACGGGCTACCCTGAAAGTGACGGGGTTGTGATTGAAATTTAAAAAGGAGAAAAGGGAGGAAGGAGGAAAGGGACGAAGGAATGACTAATTCCCCCTATTCCCTTTCCTCCTTCCTCCCTTTTCTCCTTTCATTTATACCTTCGTTTTCAAAAACTCAATCACTACATCCAGTCCTTTCTGGTAGTGATTATTGTTCGGAATCACGATGTCAGCTTCGGCGCGGTAGGGCTTGATAAACTGCCGATAGGTTGGCTTCACGTGGTATTTCCAGCGATACATCACATCGTCGAGGTCGTAGCCGCGTTCTTCGGCGTCACGTTTCACACGACGTTCGAGCTTAATGCTGTTTTTGGCGTCGATGAAGATTTTCAAATCCATCTGGTCTGCCAGTTCACGGAAATGAAAAACGAAAATGCCTTCTACGATGATAATAGGAGCCGGATGGAACGTCAGTAACCTCGGAACAATATTGGGATTATTGAATGTGTATTCTTTTTGCGTAACGATCTCACCACTGCGCAGTTTTCCAATGTGCTGCGCGTAAAGATGATGGTTGATTGTTTCGGGTAAGTCGAAGTTATGAATACCCTGATCGTCGACCGGAATGACGTCGCGACTCAGGTAGTAATTGTCCTGCGAAATCAGGCAAATCTGTTCTTCATTGAAGGCACTCAGTACACCTTTCAAAAAAGACGTTTTTCCTGAAGCACTGCCGCCGGTAATGCCAACGATAAATGGTTTTTTGGCCATGGTTGCACCTGAATTCGGTCACAAAGAGATGATATTAGAACGCAGATTTTTATGATCTAAATGATTTTTTAAGATTTTACAGGAGTAAGCTATAAAGGATCATAAAACGCCTAATTTATCATAAACATCATAAAAATCTGTGTTCTATGTTTTGATGAAGTGTCAATAAAAAAGCGGTCCACTTACAGCAAGTGAATCGCTTTTTAGAATAAACTAATAAACCTATTAGGCTACAATGGCTTCTGCAAGCACAAGAACCTTGTTCTGAAGTACTTCGACTACGCCACCGTCAACCTGGAAGGTTTGCTGACCAGAAGCCGTTTGTACAACAACGGGTCCTTTATCCAGAGTGCTCACCAGCGGTGCGTGGTCATTCAGAACCTGAAACTGACCTTCGCTACCCGGAAAGGTAACAGCAGTGGCTTCACCTGAGAAGACTTTGCGGTCGGGGGTAATAATATCTAGTGTCATACGAGAAAGATGTATGATGTATGATGTATGATGTATGATATTGGTCGAGAAAGCACTCTTTATATATCACACATCATACATCATACATCTTTTTATAAAGCTCCTTTAACAAAATTAAGTACGCTGCCGATTTGGCTTTTGGCAACCGGTTCGGCGGCTTTGGCTACCATACCACCCTGATCGAGTTTGCCAACTGTTGCCAATGCCGTTGATATCAACGATTGACCGGCAGATGAACCCCCACCCAGCGAGAATAAGGCACCGCCAATACCTGACAAACCACTGGTTAATTGGCTGCCTTTTCCAAGCAACGAACCCGCAGCTAAAATACCTTCGAGCTTATTGCCGCCAGAAGCTAATTTCGCCAGACCCACGGCTTTGCCCAGAACTCCGCTACCCAATGCTCCTGTCGGAATTAAGGGAAGTAGTGCTTTAAGCTTACCAACCTGCGCCAACACTTTGTCTTTAAACGAGGTGGGTTTCTGTTGCACAGAGGCTTCCAGAGCCGCAATTCCCGTCTGAAGTTCCTGCGTTGTCGTAGCCTTGTCGCCTTTCTCGAGAGCGGCTACGGCATTATCCAAATGCGCGTCAGGAGAGCCGGAGGCTTGTGTTGTCGCTGTTGTAGCGGCTACGCCAGGTGTGATGGCCGTATCTTTAATCGCGCCCATCACTTTCGGCGCTTCCGTCGTCGTTGGTAAGGTTGGCACAGTAGGAGTTGTAACCTGCGCCGATAGGCTGACTGTGCTTAATAAACTGATTACTAAACAGGCGGTTCCTACGCTAAATCGAATCGTTTTCATAAAAACTGAATGGTTTGTTTATGAATAAAATGACGAGGGTGAGGAAAACCCGTTTTAGTAATCAACGGCTTACGCCCGCAGCTTATAGAACCGATAGCGTAAGCCGTTGATTGACAATGTTATTGACCGGCCTCTTTCAGCAGGCGTTCGCCTTTGGCAACTGCATCTTCAATGGTACCCACCAGGTTGAAGGCAGCTTCTGGTAAGTGGTCGTACTTACCGTCAATGATTTGATTGAAGCCTTTGATTGTATCTTCAATAGGCACAAGAACGCCTTTCAAACCGGTGAACTGTTCAGCCACAAAGAACGGCTGCGACAAGAAACGTTGTACCCGACGGGCGCGGCTTACAATGAGTTTATCTTCTTCCGATAATTCCTCCAGACCCAGAATGGCAATGATATCCTGCAATTCTTTGTAACGTTGCAGAATCTCTTTTACGCGCTGGGCTGTGTTATAGTGTTCGTCGCCAAGTACTTCGGCCGACAAAATCCGTGAGGTAGAATCAAGGGGGTCAACGGCAGGGTAGATACCTAGCTCGGCGATTTTACGGCTTAATACAGTCGTAGCATCCAAGTGAGCAAACGTCGTAGCCGGAGCCGGGTCAGTTAAGTCATCGGCAGGTACGTAAACGGCCTGCACCGAAGTAATCGAACCGCGCTTGGTCGATGTAATCCGCTCCTGCATCACGCCCATCTCGGTAGCCAGCGTAGGCTGGTAACCCACGGCCGATGGCATACGACCCAATAGAGCCGATACCTCCGAACCCGCCTGGGTAAACCGGAAAATATTATCAACGAAGAATAGAATATCACGACCTTCGCCTTCACCGTCGCCATCGCGGAAGTGTTCGGCAATGGTCAAGCCTGACAGGGCTACACGAGCACGTGCTCCGGGTGGCTCGTTCATCTGACCGAAAACGAAGGTAGCCTGGCTGCTGGTCATTTCGGCCAGATCAACTTTGGAAAGATCCCAGCCACCTTCTTCCATCGAATGTTTAAACGCGTCGCCGTACCGGATAATGCCCGCTTCGATCATTTCACGAAGAAGGTCATTTCCCTCACGGGTACGCTCACCAACACCGGCAAATACAGAAAGGCCCGCGTACGCTTTGGCGATGTTGTTGATCAATTCCTGAATCAATACAGTTTTACCAACACCAGCACCACCGAAGAGGCCGATTTTACCTCCCTTAGCGTAAGGCTCCAGAAGGTCAATCACTTTGATACCCGTAAAGAGTACCTCGGTCGATGTTGCCAGATCTTCAAATTTTGGTGCAGCGCGGTGAATAGGCAAGCCAACACCGGTTGTTTTAGGCTGGGGGATGCCGTCAATGGCTTCGCCAACGACGTTAAAAAGCCGACCCCGGATAGCTTCACCCGTTGGCATCGTGATCTGATGGCCCAAATCCAGAACGTCTATACCCCGGTATAGACCATCGGTCGAGTCCATCGCGATGGCCCGAACACGGTCTTCGCCTAGGTGTTGCTGAACTTCCAGAATCACCTGTTGTCCATTGGCTTTAGTTACTTTGAGGGCGTCCAGGATGGCGGGAATTCGTGAGCCTTCGCCCTCAAAACTCACGTCCACGACCGGCCCGATTATTTGCGTAATCTTACCCGTATTGACTGCCGTTGCCGTACTCATTTGTATAGGATATTCTTTTAATTATATGTTGCCCATTGTTTGGGACTGCAAAAGTAGGAGAAAAACAGCGTAAGGTCAAGGAACGTTCTAGTCATTTTCCTACTGATTCTTACCGGAATAGGTTTGGCAATAAGGTTTTTACGATAAAAAGTAAACAAAAGCGGCTTAGAGCGGATTTGTACAAAAGTTAGTTGACGGTAATTACCCGACGGTCCGTAGTCGTCTGTGAGCCTTCAGGATTCACATGACACGACGCTGTGACCGTTGTCAACTCTTCATTACGAACCATAGACTCACGACAGACGACTTCTTTTTTCATGCTGCAGCAACGTTCAAGTGGCTTATTGCTTCATATCACATCATTACCCTCGGCACATGGCGTTGGTGATTTAGGTGCTGAAGCCTACCGTTTTGCCGATTTTTTAGAGGCCGCCGGGCAAACATACTGGCAGATTCTGCCTTTAACCCCTGTTGACCCTGGTGCCGGTTTTTCGCCATACAGTAGTCCATCTGCCTTTGCCGGTAATATTCTAATGATTAGCCTGGAAAAGCTGGCCGATCAAAATTTAGTAAATCCAGATGAGCTGACAATTTTTAACGAGCAACCTGTTCATGACGTAACGGTAACCGAAGCTCCTGGTACATCGGGCGATGCAGTTTCTGCGGTTTTGGCCGGGCCACTTATTTTGGCACCTTCGACACTCCACGCGGCCTGGATAAAAAAACGCCCTTTGTTAGAACAGGCTGCCGAAACCTTTCTGCGTGATGCTACACCTGCTCAACGTAGCGATTATGACCGCTTTTGTAACTGGCAGCGTGATTGGCTCGATGATTACGTACTTTTTACCGCCTTGCAAGAGTCGACTGGTGAGCCAACCTGGGTGCGCTGGCCTGTTGAACTCGTTCGGCGTGAACCAGCTGCGCTGGCTCGGCAAACGGAACTGCTTCAAGCTAAAATTGAGGTACTAAAAGTACTCCAGTACTTTTTTATGCAGCAATGGAATGAGCTGCTAGCTTACTGCTATGCCAAGAAGATTCACCTTATGGGCGATATTCCCATTTACGTTCAGTTCAACAGTGCCGACGTTTGGGCGAACCCAGGCTTGTTCAAACTCGATGCCAATTTCCAGCCTCTATTTGTTGCTGGTGCGCCACCCGATTATTTTAGTGAATATGGACAGCGTTGGGGTAATCCTATTTACGATTGGCCCGAACATGAGCGTACAGGATTTGCCTGGTGGATGCGTCGGTTACGGCACCAGATGTCCTTGTATAGTCTGACTCGTCTGGATCATTTCCTGGGTTTTGCTGTTTACTGGGAAATTCCGGCCAGCGAACCAACGGCCAAAGTCGGGGAATGGGTAAAAGCACCCATTGAAGCGTTTATGCATGCCATGCACAGGCAGTTTGTTCAGCTGCCTATTATTGCCGAGGATTTGGGAGCTAAAGCGGCAGACATTCAGGCCTATCTGCGTCACTATGGCATACCAGGCATGCGGGTTATTCAGTTCGGGTTTGGTCAGGATATGCCTACCTCAACCTATGCAGTGCATAACCACGCCGAAAATTTCGTGGTCTATTCCGGCACTCACGACAACAACACAACATTAGGTTGGTTTCGGGAGTCCGACGAGGTACATCGGCAGCGGATGAACGACTATTTGGGCATTGAAATCACCGAAGAGAACGTAGTGAATCAGGTGTGCCGCCTGACCATGCAATCGGTGGCGCGATTGGCTATATTGCCCGTTCAGGACATTTTGAATCTTGATGAAACGAACCGGATGAATACGCCCGGTTTGGGTGGCCGAAGCTGGCAATGGCGACTGCATCCCGGTCAATTAACTGATGAGGTAGCTCAGAAACTATTAAAATTAACGAAAATGACTGGTAGGGCTTGACAAGCTGAAAGCGGCTGGTAAAGCTTCGCCTTGGTTATAAGAAAAGATAAGCGGAGTGTTCAGGTCAAACTTGACCTGAACACTCCGCTTATCTTTTGTCGAGTGCATCACACGATAAGTTACTTTGCAGATAGGGTCACTGTTGTTTTTAGTGTCAATTTACTTACTTTCAGGTTACTTTGGCATTATAAATGCTTTGCTAATCAAAAGCGCATTTTAGGTATCATTCTACTAAAATTTAACAAGTCGCCAGATGGCTTGTGGACTTTGTTAGGCATATAATCAAAAAAGATAGCTTCAACTGCCCTGTTAGGTTAGCGACTTATTCACATTAATTTACATGACTGATGTTAAAAAAATTATCCACTTCATTGCTACAGCTGACGGGCCTTGTTTTATTGGTAACTGCCTGTAAAACATCAATCGATACGCAGCCGATCACTACGGGTAAAGCCATTGACTCATTTACGTTTGCCGGTTTTACTCCCACTGTAAAAGGCGTTGTTGATTCGGTAATTCATACTGTTAGAGCTACCGTGCCCGTTGGTACAGATTTGACCAAACTAATTCCAACCATTACCCTTTCACAAAACGCAATTATATCACCTGCATCTGCTGTTGCTCAAAATTTTAGTAAAGCCGTTTCATACACCGTAACGGCAATGGACAGTTCAGTGCAACCGTATACTGTTACAGTTAGTACTGCCAGCACTGTAACAAATGGAGGCTCACTGATTTACATTGGCAGCGGATCAGGAAATTTTTTTGCTATCGACGGCGGTACGGGTGCAACTAAATGGCGTGTCTCTACAGGTAAGTCAATTACAGCCAGTGCCTTTGTGGCGGCTGGACTAGTAGTAACGGCAAGTGAAAATGGCAACATTTATGCGTTCGATGCAGAAGCGGGTACGCAAAAGTGGAAGTTTAGCACCGGAGGTAGTGTTCTGTCAAGCCCGATCGTGTCCAGTACACTGGTATATGCAGGCAGCGAAGATCAAAATTTATACGCTCTCAATGTGTTAACGGGTGTGCAACGCTGGAAATTCGGTACGGCAGGTGGCATTGCTTCCAGCCCGACAGTTGTGAATGGAGTCGTTTATTTTGGCAGCAAAGACCAAACACTTTATGCCCTTGATGCGGCTACAGGAACTTCACGGTGGAAATTTGGTGCGGGTGGTAAGATTACCTCTAGCCCGGCCGTAATTGGCACCCTGGTTTATATTGGCACAAACGATTATAATCTATATGCACTTGACGCTGCTACAGGAACCGTTAAGTGGAAATTTAGCACGGGAGGCATTATTACATCAAGTCCGGTCATTGCTGATGGCGTTGTCTATATTGGCGGTGAAGACCAAAATTTATATGCTCTCGATGCCACTACCGGTGTTTTGCGCTGGAAATATGGTACGAGCGGTCGAATAACCAGCACTGCTGCCGTTAACAATGGATTGGTCTATTTTGGTAGTGATGACAAAACGTTTTATGCGCTCGATGCCCTCACCGGCAAATTCCGCTGGAAATTCAGCACGGGCGGTATTATTAGTGCAAGCCCTGTTGTTTATAATGGCTTCCTTTATGTGAGTGGCCAGGATACAAGCTTGTATTGCCTCAATGCAACTAGTGGCGCATTGCGGTGGCGTGTGCCGCTTGATGCGAAACTAATGTCAAGCCCTTGCTTGGCTACAACCGATTTAGTCCCTTTTGCCGCAGGCATTAGCGGTGGGCATCAATAAGCGTAACCTATTGCCTGTTATTTAGTGATACCTCTTACGAAACGCAGTAGGCACTAACGCGCCGTTACCTGCGTTTCTTTTTTATGTCATCCTTATTTTTCTGGAAAAATTGGGTCCGTGCCAATCGGATTACCTATCTAATTAGCGCTATTGCCCTCATTGTCAGTTTCGTTTTGTTAGCTGTTACCTGGGCGAAAGGTCTGGGCAATGTTGTTCGCTGGGACGTGTTGAGCGAACTTAACGAATTGCCAATTATCTTACATACCTTCTCTGATGGTTTGCTCGACTATGCTGTAAATGGCAAAGCCTATGCCGTCTCAGAACAATTTGTGGCTGGCTCCATGCAGGTGAGGCCAGAGGTGGCCACTGCCTTTCTGACCGGTATTTGCCTGGCTTTTGTCTTCTTAATGAGTGCCGTTACCCCCTTCGACCGGATTCGTTATCTAATCAGCATGGCCGTGTTAATTCTCGGTCTGTCGTTTTTTCGATTGGAGATGCTCGAAATACCGGGTTTGGGAAGCAATTATCTGTTTCTACTTCTGACGTTTGTGTTCGGATCGGTCAGTTATTATTTCCATGCCTTTCGTTCCGACCACCCAATTGCGGTTCGTCTTGTGACCTTTGGTACTTTAACTGTTCTTGTTGCTGTTGCTGTGGGTACTCTATCACCTGTGGAGTTTCCTGCCTTGATTCTTGTAAGTTATGGAATGCCGGTTCTGCTCGTGTTTAGCATCGGCTTTATCTTTTTCATCGCCACCGAAATTATAGCCGGGCTTGTCTGGCTTACCTCGGCCGGGCGATCAGAAGGGATAAATACACAAGTGGGCCAGCGACGTGTGTTGGGCATTAATAACTTCCTGTTTATTAGTGCCCTGTACCTACTCAATCTGGCTCTTATCTGGCTCAAAAATACGCGGTCTATTGATTGGGATGTGCTGGCTATCAGCCCATTTATCCTCTATATGACTTCGGTGACACTGGGCATTTGGGGGTTTCGTCGGTTAATTCAGCAACAGGAGGCTTTCTCGTTTCGGGAAGCCGGGGCTTATCTGTATACGGGTCTGGCACTAGTCACTACACTCACAATTGGGTATGCGTTTGCCACGGCCAATGATCCATTAGTAGAAGTCTTTGAAGATATAATTGTATATACGCATCTGGCGATGGGGCTGGTCTTTGTGGCGTATGTTGTGATCAATTTCCTGCCGATCTATCAGCAAAATCTCCCTGTGTATCGAATTCTCTATAAACCCAAACGGCTTGAATTGAGCCTGTTTCGGATTGTTGGCGTCGTGGGTGTCGTTGTTCTGCTGGCTTCAGGGGGGCTTATTACGTTTCGGCAGAGTGTAGCGGGGTATTATAATGGGCTTGGCGATGTTTACACGGCTACGAATGAACCGCAGTCGGCCAATGCCTTTTATCAGCTTGCGTTGGAACAGGAATTTCAGAACCATAAATCGAATTACGCACTGGCATCGCTGGCTTTATCGCAGAATAACCAAACGGCAGCTGCTTTCTTTTTTCAACAGGCACTCCTGAAGCAACCCAACCCGCAGGACTATGCTGGGTTGAGTCAAACCTATCTCCAAACAAACTTATTTTTTGAGGCAGTCAAGACCCTCCAGCGGGGTATTCGGGCGTTTCCACAAAGTGGCGAGTTGAAAAATAATCTCGGTTTTCTATATGCCCGCACCAGCGTAGCTGATTCTGCTTATTATTATTTAAAGTCAGCAACCGATCTGGCGGGTCGGAATGAAGTTCCTGAATCGAATCTGCTTTCTTTTTACGCTCGTAACCCAAACGTACTAGCGGCTGATTCGAATTTAATTTCGGATAGAAAAGACGTCTCATATGAGTCATACCAGGCAAATGCATTGGCTCTTCAACTAATAGATCCAGCCAAAGCTGCTAAATCGGGTAAACCTGACTGGCTGGAAACTGAATCGGCGAAGCTGGGACTGAGCGTTGGACGCTTTGCCAGTTTGTACAATTATACTCTGGCCGAAGAGCAAGTTGATATTACGCTGACTGGCAAGCTGCGGAGTCTATCTGAAGCTCCTGTCAATCAAGACTTTACAGACGATTTACTGCTGGCCCGTGCTGTAGCTGAATACAAACGACACAACCAGCCAGCCGCTTTTAGTCTGCTGGGTCAACTGGCCGAAAATGATCAGCGAAACGGCTCAACCTACCGCTCCATCACCGGTTTGTTGTTGCTGGAGCAAGGTCTATATCGGCTGGCTGCCGAAACGTTTGGAGCTAATTCAGATACAACGTCTATTTATTACCGGGCTATCGCTTTTACCAAAGCAAACGATCCGGCTTTAGCGCAGCCATTCTGGGAGGTCGCGGCTAAAAATGATCCGGCTGTGGCGGCTCTAAAACAGGTGTTGTATCAGGAACGTAAACCGCAAACAGATTTGGAAAAAGCGGTTTACGCAACCTACCGAATTGATGACCTCAACCGGGGAGCATTTTGGGAAACTATCCGGGAGCCCAGTCTAAAAACAGTAGCGGGTGTTGCCTTGATAAATGATTATCTCGACCAGTTACAGTGGCGTAATGCCCAACTGGTTCTTTCCGGCTTACCTGATTCAAAGAAGGTGAGCCCGGTGGCTGCTTCGTTGCGGAATGTAGCGGCTATTCGTTTGTCGGCTTTCCGGCGGAGTGTTGGATCGGCGGAGACGATGGCGAAAGAACTTGTTTTGCCGCAATATCAGGCCGAACGCGACTATTGGCTGGGGCAAACCTATGAACGTACCCGTCGAACGGCTCAGGCACAGAAAGCTTATCGGCTAGCCTTGCAATTGGCGCCATTGAACGCCCGAATCGTTACGGCGGCTGCACAGCTTGCACAGCAGAAAAAACAGACAAGAGTGGCTTATGATCTCGTTCTTACGGCCTTACCGTTTAATGAAGATAATGCTGACTTACTTAAAACATACATTACTTTATGCCTGGACCTAAGCTTGACCGACTACGCCGAAAGCGGTTTAATTAAGCTTCAGTCGGCCACTAGCCTCACCGATTATCAGGCGTTTGTGGCGACTTATCAGGAAAAATTAGCGTCAATCGAAAAGAGTAGAGATAAATTTCTGCAATAAGGTAGATTTGTCTATTCACTCCTGAGCCGATTATGAGCCGTAAACTAAATTGGATTAAGGAAGCATTTAGTCGCCATCTCCAGATTATGCAGGATGGGCAGCTTGTTGGCGAAATGCTTCGGGATGTATTTAGTAATGATGTTACTGCTTCGCTAAACGGAGTTCACCTGCGGTTCGATGTGAATGGCTTTTTATTCCATTCGGTCAATGTTTATCGGGTAGATTCCGATAATCAGATTATTGGCCATATTGAATTTAGGTTTGGTAAACAGGCCGAGCTTACTCTAACATCAGGCGAGACGTATCTCTGGAAGCGCCATAATATGCTCATGCGCGAATGGGATATGATTTGGGAAATGCCCGATGGATCGCCGGAAAAAGAGATTGTCAGTTATGATCTGACCCGTAAGTTTTTTGAAGATGCCGGTGACATTACGATCAATGAAGATAGTCAAATGCCAAATGTTGAGGTCGTCATTTTAACTGGCCTGTTCATCCGCAATTACTTTCAGCGTCGACGTCAAATAGCCGTTGCTGCCGCCCAATAAGCCAAGGAACTATGAATATTATTGAAACCCGCAGCATTGCCAAACGTTACGTGATGGGTACTGAGGTCGTGGAGGCTCTTAAGTCGATTACGATCAGTATACAGAAAGGCGAATATGTCGCTTTTATGGGACCATCGGGCTCGGGCAAGTCAACGCTGATGAACATTGTAGGTTGCTTGGATACCCCTACCTCCGGCCAGTACATCCTGAACAATCAGGATGTAAGCGGTATGGGCGAGAATGAACTGGCTGAAGTGCGTAATAAGGAAATAGGGTTTGTGTTCCAGACATTTAACCTGTTGCCCCGTCAAACGTCGCTAGAGAATGTGGCGTTGCCGCTCATTTATGCCGGCTACAACAAGGCTGACCGTACTGAGAAGGCAATGTTAGCCCTTAAAAATGTTGGGTTGGAGAACCGGGCTGGTCACCGGCCTAATGAGCTTTCAGGCGGTCAGCGGCAGCGGGTGGCTGTGGCGAGGGCGTTGGTCAATGATCCAAGTATTTTGCTTGCTGATGAACCAACAGGAAACCTTGATACTAAGACATCCTATGAGATCATGGACCTTTTCGACCAGATTCATAGTAAGGGTAATACAGTAATTATGGTTACCCACGAAGAAGATATAGCTGAATATGCGCACCGGATTGTTCGGCTTCGGGATGGCCTCGTTGAAACCGACCGGGCGAATACAACTATTCGTAAAGCTCAGATACTTATGCAATCATTGGGGTAGGTAGTGGCATTAGGGATCAAAATTTTCGTTTGATTTACACGTTGTTATTCATACGTAAATCCTAACTATAATGCTCCGTAAAATACTGCTTACCCTCTTAGGCGTTCTTGTCCTTGTTCAGTTTGTGCGGCCGGAGAAAAACCAGTCAGCAGGTGTATCGGCCAATGACATTACAACAAAATATGCTGTTCCGACCGAAGTTCACAATGTGCTGAAACGAGCCTGTTTTGATTGCCATTCTAACAATACGGTTTACCCTTGGTACGACAACATTCAACCTGTAGCCTGGTGGCTCAATCAGCATATTAATGAAGGAAAGAGTGAACTTAACTTTTCCGAGTTCGCTACTTATTCACCTAAAAAAGCGGATCATAAACTGGAAGAGGTGGGGGAGGCTGTTACCGAAGGATGGATGCCCCTGGGTTCTTACTTATGGGTACACCATGATGCCAAACTCAAGCCCGAAGAGGCCAAACTAATCGCTGATTGGGCGAGTCAATTACGGGCTAAACTTAATGTTCCTGCCGACCCAAAAGAAAAGGAGCGTCATGAGGGGCATTGACACCGAATTTTTGTTATGCTGCCAACAAACAGTGTCTTGGCATTGCCCATTGGTCAGTTTTCCCTGCGATGTCTGCTCCCCAGTCCTAGCGTTATAATCCATAAATGGATATTCCGCGAGTAAGGATAAACTTTCCTTACTCGCGGAATATCCATTTATGGATTATAACGTTTA
>CAXTJJ010000090.1:0-14593 GCA_964244155.1 uncultured Spirosoma sp. | reverse complement strand
AATTGCCCGCATCAGCTGGCTGGCATTGAAACTCTTACAGATACCATCGCGCAGTTTGTAATCGAACACAAGTTCGCCGTCATTAAGATCGGATTGGAAGTGGTAATTGCGAACAAAGCCATCCGAATCGGTGAGCTGGCCTAACTCAAGATCATGAGTCGAAACAAAACCCGACGCCGTTGTATGGTGTAACTGGCGAATCAGTGCCTCTGCGCCCCGATGGCGGTCCGCGGAGTTTGTACCCTTCAGAATCTCATCCAGAAAATATAGTACAGGCAGGCGTCCTTGCAGCAGGACCGCCTGCGGTTTCTCTGACTTTGTCAAACCAATAAGTGTTTGAAGACGCTTGAGTTCGGCGTAGAACGATGAGGTGCTCTCTTCCAGCGAGTCCTGCGTGCGCATGCTTGTAAATACCTGCACCGGTGAACACCAGAACCGCTCTGCCCGCACCACAGCCCCCGCCAGTGCTAACACGACATTGGTCCCCACCGTGCGCAGGAACGTGCTTTTTCCCGACATATTCGAGCCGGTTATTAAGATTGTTTTGCCAGAACCTCTCATGATGAGCGAATTGGCTACGCTGTTATTCGGCGCGAGCAGTGGGTGCGCGGCCGACGTAATTTCCAACACAAACTCATCGTCAACAATATCAGGCGTAGCATAGGCCGGGTGCGCATACGCGAAACCCGCCAGGCTGTTTAGGGCTTCCAGTTCACCCAAGGCGTCAAGCCAGTGGTTTAGAACTGGCCCATAGGTTTGCCGCCAGCGTTCAAGTCGCAGCAGATAGTGAATATCCCAAAGTGTGGCGACCCCGAACAGCAAAAAGAAATAAGGATTTCGCCTGAAGTTTAAGCCCTCGGTTAATCTGCCGAGTTGACCAATCGCTTCTGAAGCCGATTGTTTGTCAGAGGTTAAAGCTTGATGAATTGCCCGCAACCGAACCGTTTTGCCCTTGAGTTGTTCAGCCTGCCGCAAAAGGGCCTGAAACGCCTTGAGAGCAGCCGAAATCTCGAAGGTTTGCTCACTCACTTCTTTGGCCTTCGCGGACGTTTGTGTAAGCACCAGCGCATGTCCAGCTAGTGCCAACAGTACAGCGGCACCCTGCACGTAACCCAGCAACCAGGCAACGAAAATACTCAGTGTGATGGCAGGAAAAGCAAATCGAATTATTGCCAAATAACCTGGCAACGGCGAAGTTTCGGCAGTAGCCCATTTCAACAGCGCATCAGGCGATTGGTTAATCGTTGACTCAACGTAGGCCAATGCCTCAAACTGCTGACGCCATTCAATCTGCGGATTAAGCTCCGCTGCGGCTTCCTGACGCAATCGAATAGAATCGGGTGATGACGGTGCTTTAAGCCACGCGGATAGTCGTTTCTGGCCACCATAGGTATGAGTACGGTTCAACAACCGAAAGAGGGAGTGTTTCCCAAACACGTCAAGGTCGCCGGAGTAGAAATGGGTGGGACTAGCAAATTGCTCGCCGGTTTCGGGACGAAGGTATTGGCGCTTTAGCCGGGCCGCTTCGTCCTGATTGACAAATGTTAGCTGGTGATTTAAATCACGTTCGTACTTAACGCGTTGGTGCATTTTCAGCAACACCAAAAAGCCAATCAGACCAATCAGCAAGAAACCAACGGCCGCAAGTTGCTGATCAAGCCGGATAAGCAGCCAAACGGCAGCTACACTTCCTACGAACCAGACAAGCCGCCAGAACGCCAATTGATTATGTTTACGCTGTGCAGCCTGTTCTTTCTGACTGAATTGTTGTTGACGTTCGAGAAATATTTTTTCTGGGGGCATTCTATAGCTTTGTCATGCTGACGAAGGAAGCATCTTCGATAGCATAATATTTATTGTTGCTAACGTTAAGATGCTTCCTTCGTCAGCATGACAAAAAAGAGTGAATTACTTATTACAATCCTGACACACGCCCTGTATGAGCAGGTTCATTTCTTTGCGATTATAGCCTTCGGGCAGGGCAATCGACGGAATACTGACTTTATCCAGGCAAGTCGTCTGACCGCAGGTTTCGCACTTAAAATGAACATGGTCGTGGTGATGGTGACCGGCGGAGCAATTATCCCGGCAGAGGGCATATTTCGTTCCCCCTTCATCATCCAGCACTTTATGCAACAGCCCCTTATCCAGAAACGTCCGTAATGTCCGGTAAATCGTTACGCGATCATGGTCAGGACCAAGACCGTTTTCGACATCGTTATGCGCCAGTGCATGACCGGCATTCAAAAACAAATCGAGCACTTCCTCCCGGCCATTGGTATGACGGAGATTAAAGTTTTTCAGAGTTTTAGCAGCCTGGTTCATGATCTATGGATGTAAAATGTATAATGGAAAATTAACAATGAACGTTGACCGGTTTTCGGGGCCCCTCATTATACATTTTACATTATCAATTATTCATTATTCTGTAGTCTCAAACTGCAATTTAACCAGATTCGCGTAGATGCCGTCTTCCTGGGTTGCCAGTTCGTCGTGTGTACCTGACTCGGCAATCTGACCTTCGCGCATGACGTAAATCATATCCACTTTGCGGATGGTGGCCAATCGGTGAGCGATGATGATCGTGGTCCGATTTTGCATTAAAATATCCAGTGCTTCCTGCACCAGCCGCTCTGACTCGGCATCGAGCGAACTTGTTGCTTCGTCCAGAATCAGGATCGCCGGATCTTTCAGGATGGCTCGGGCAATAGCAATCCGTTGCCGTTGGCCACCCGATAATTTAACGCCCCGTTCGCCCACAATGGTTTGTAGACCTTCGGGGAAGGAATCAATAAACTGTAGGGCATTGGCTTTCCGGGCGGCTTCGCGCACTTCGGTTTCCGAGGCACCGGGTTTACCATATTGAATATTTTCCAGGATCGTTCCGCCAAAGAGCATTACTTCCTGCGGTACTACGGCAATGTTTTTCCGTAATTCCGTTACGTTGAAGCCCGACAGGTCGCGATCATCGACCGTAATCTTTCCACCTGCAATTGGATAATAGCGCATCAGCAATTGCACAATCGTCGATTTGCCCGCCCCACTCTGACCAACCAGCGCAATTTTCCGACCGGCTGCTACATCAAGTGTAATACCCTTCAGCACCGGCACGTCCGGACGGGATGGATAAGAGAATCGAACGTCGTTGAACTGAACATTGCCGAGTACAGGAACAAACAGGGGTGTTTCTTCGGAGGCATCGACCTCGGACGGTTCTTCCAGAATCTCCAGAATCCGTTCCGATGAGCCAATCGTTTTTTGTAGTTGAGCGTATAAATCGCCCATGCCTGCAACTGAGCCACCAATAAAGGTTGTATAAACGATGAACGTCAGGAGGTCAGCAAATGGCATTTCGTTGGACATAACCAGCGAACCACCAAACCAGACCACGCCAATAATACCCCCGAATAGCGCAAAAATCACGAAGGATACGAATATACCCCGATACCTTGCCGCATGCAAAGCCGTATTGACAACCAGTTGTAAGGCGTTACCGTAGCGGTTAATTTCAAGCTTTTCATTCGTAAAGGCCTTCACCACGTTCACCGACTGAAGCGTTTCCTCAACAATAATGTTGGCCTGAGCCAGCAAATCCTGCGCCTTCTTCGACAGCTTCCGAATGAACCGACCAAAGAACATGGCGGCCACGATGATAACCGGGAAAGTCGCCAGCATGAACAGCGTCAATTTCCAGGAAACGTAAAAAATAATTGCCGTTCCGATGGTCAGCGTACCAATTTGCCGGAACAGTTCTGCGACCGTCAGCGTCAATACGTCCTGTAACTGCGAAATATCGGCAGAGATACGACTGGTCAACTCACCCACGCGCCGTTTCTCGAAGAAGGTGATGGGCAGGGTAATGATTTTACTGTAAGCGGCACGACGAACATCGGCCATAGCCCGCTCGCTTACCTGCGAGAAAAAGTAGATTCGAAAAAAGGAGAAGATGGCCTGAGCCACCAGCACCCCTACGAAAAACAGGGTCACCTGGTTGAGCGTGAAAGCTGATTTCCCCTGAATAACACTCGTAATCTGCCCGATAAGCAACCCGAAACTCATGGTTGTGCCCGTCGATAAGATCAGGAAAACAAAACCGATAATGTACTGAACCCGATAGGGTTTCACGAACCGGAAAATGCTAAGGGCTTTTTTGAACCCATCGCGGCTAAACTTCTTTTTATCTTCCTCGTTGGCTTCTTCGCCAAGACTTCTTGCTCTCTTTGCCATTATTTTTTTTGTGTAGAGACGCAATCCTTTGCGTCTTAGTAGCCGGATGGTTTGGGCTGACGCATAGGAGACGCAAAGGATTGCGTCTCTACATTATTGTTGTCCTTTATAACCTGACTGTTCGAAAATCTGCCGGGCGTCGGCGTTTCGCATTAAGTCTGAAATAGTTATGCCACTGTGTTCGTCGTGATACAATCCAACAATTCGCCAGCCTACCCAGCGGCCAATGGCACCGGGGCACTCTTGCCCGATTTCGGCCGTAAAAGGCCGCTCGTTCAAATATCGCTGTTTTATTGCAGGACTTGTTTGATATAATAATTGATTATCAATAAAATGCGCCCAAACAATGTCCTGCGCATTAAACGTTTGGGTCAGTTGTTTGTCTGAATAACCGATAACCAAACTATCGGCGACAGTAGGCAGCATGGTTTTTGTGAATGTATAACCCTTGCCGTAGTACACCATATCGGCCAGCATCGTTTGGTCGGCACGGTTCGTGGCGTTGTATTTATCGGAGATCGCGAAGACAATAGCCGGAACGATGTACTCTTTCTGGTATCGGCGAAGAATATACTGCGGAAATTCCTGTCCGGGCGGACGGTACTTGGCTTTGGGACCGGCAAAATAGTCGATTCCTATAACGATCAGACTGTCAGTCACGATTAAATCAGGGCCAAGAAAACCCGTTACAATGGTCGCCACTTTGGGTGCCTTGAAGTCGGGGAAGTCTTTTTTGATGTTTGTAAAGGCTTCGGCCAGTTGACGTTTCAGGTCGGCCATGTCGCCAAACTCGGCCTGAATCTGGTTATTGAGTTCGTTGAGCGCCGGGTTATTGACCCGGTTGGTCAATTCATGGACGAGTGCCGTATCATTTCCGGCCTCATTCGCGTTAAAGTACAATTGAGATACTGCCTGGTTCCGATTGAGCAAAGCCCGAACGCTATCGGGTGATTTACCGGAAAAGAGTTGTTGATCAAGCCGGATAATGGCAACGTCTTCGTTTTTAGTACATGAAGACACAAAAAAGAGACAAAAAAGGCCGATGATGGCCAACCGTATTTGCATGAAAATCACGTGTTTTCAATATAGAAAACGTGCAAAATTATGAAAAAAGTTGCAGGGTTTGGATTGATTTTGGTCATGCTGGCCGTTGGGAGTGCCTGGGCGCAATCCACATCGCCCGCTTTGTACCAGATGAGAACAAAGGAATCGAGCGTAACGGAAAAGCGATTCCGTAAAATCTTGGGGGATAATTACGACGGTCAGGACAAGAACCGCCGTGAATATGACGACGACCGCAAACGCCGACGGAAGAAACAACAGCAGACGACAGACAACCAGGCCGAAAACAACGGTTACGGTTCTGGCCCCGATTACCAGTGGCCCAGTCACCTGATCGAAATGGGCATTCGGTTTGCCCCTTCTCTCGATCTCAACACCGCTGAAGGCAGCGGTACCTATGCCGGGTTTCGCAACAACGGGGCGGGCGTTCGCATGAGTGTTGGCCCAACGCTCGATTACTTTTTCTTTAAAGATCGCTATGCGTTCAGCACGGGTCTTTTTTACACGATAAAACGATCCGGTTTTCAGATGCCCGGCTCGTTTGGTCAAACGGTCTGGAATCCGGGTGCCCCCGAGAAAGAGTCTATCTATAATTTGCAGTATCTTCAGATTCCGGCAACGGTGAAGTTGTTTGCCAACAACATTGGCCCAAACATGCGCCTGTATATACAGACGGGAGGATTGTTAAGTATCAAACTAGCCGAACACGCTGTAGAACCAGCCAGAAATGGTCTCTATATGGCTGAGGGTGGTGGCACCCGACGGCAGTATGGTTTTGGCGATATTGAGTTGTTATTGGGTGCCGGTGTCCAATACAAAATTAACCAGAACAACGCGTTCAACATTGGCATGAGTTACCAGCGTGGCCTAATCAACGTAGCGCGGGCGAGTGAATTGACATCAAAAAACCGGATTGTCTCGCTGGATTTAGGGTTTAAGTTTTAAAGGGCCAAAACAGGCTCTGGCTGTTTGTTTTGTGTTATCTGAAACAAACAGCCAGAGCCTGTTTTGGCCTTTAATCCGTAATCCGCATTTCGATTCCTTTACTCCGCAAATACCCTTTCAGGTCTGGAATTCCAATTTCTTTGAAGTGAAAAATGCTTGCAGCTAGGCCGGCATCGGCTTTGCCTGTGGTGAACACGTCTACAAAATGATCCATCGTACCGGCACCACCCGAGGCAATGACGGGGATGTTGGCCGCTCCTGAAATCTGAGCGGTTAGCTCAAGCGCAAACCCCGCTTTGGTGCCGTCTGTATCCATGGAGGTCAGTAGGATTTCGCCTGCTCCCCTATCTTCCAGTTCTTTAGCCCAGGCAATGGTGCGGAGCTCGGTTGGTTTACGTCCGCCGTGAGTGTGAACAATGTGTTCACCATTCACAAACCGCGTGTCAATAGCCACCACCACACACTGACTCCCAAATTCTAGTGCCAACTCATTGATCAGATTTGGGTTACGAACGGCTGATGAGTTGATCGAAATCTTATCAGCACCCGCGTTGAGTAGGGCCGAAACATCAGCTACCGATGAAATGCCTCCGCCAACCGTAAACGGTATATTGATCGTATGCGCCACATTCCGAACAAGGTCGATCAGGGTTTTACGCTCATCGACGGTGGCTGTAATATCCAGAAATACCAGTTCGTCGGCACCCTGTTCGGCATAAATGGCGGCCAGCGCAACGGGATCACCCGCATCGCGCAGGTTGACGAAGTTGGTTCCTTTTACGGTACGCCCGTCTTTAATGTCGAGACAGGGGATAATTCGTTTTGTAAGCATCAGTACGCAGTAAAAGCTTTGATAGACATCGTATTTTCAGGTGTGTCAATAGGCTTGAAACCAAATTGCTCATATAAGCCGTGCGCATCGAATGTAACCAGCATCAGTCGGCGTAGTCCCTGCAAAGGTGGATAGGCCATAATGAATGCCACAAGTCGTTTCGACAAACCCTTGCCCCGATGTTCGGGTAGTATGAACACATCGGCCAGATAGCCGAAGGTGGCCTGGTCTGTTATAATTCGGGCAAATCCAACCTGATCGTCGCCCAGATATACGCCGAAGCAAAGCGAATTCTCAATCGACCGCTGGACAATCTCAACCGGAATGTTTTTGCACCAATACGCTTCCTGACTTAAAAAGCGATGAATCACAGCCAGGTTGAGTTTCGTTTTATCGTCGCTGATAGTGTAGTCGGTGGTCATTGTCCGCTGATTTTTTGCAACTCTTTCAAGGTCACTCGTCCCTCGTAAATCGCTTTACCAACGATCACGCCGAAGACGCCCATGTCGGCCAGCGTTTCAATGTCGGCCATGTTGCTGACGCCCCCGCTGGCAATGATATTCAGGTCAGGAAACTGGTCCTGCATATTCCGGTATAAATCGAACGAAGGGCCCTGCAACAGACCGTCTTTCGCCACATCGGTACTGATCACGTATTTAATCCCTTTCTCCACCCAGTTCTGAAGGAAATCATAAATCCAGACATCGGTACCTTCTTCCCAGCCACTGACGGCAATCTTTTCATTCTTTGCATCGGCCCCCAAAATCAGTTTCTCGGAACCCAGCCGCGAGAGCCAGCGCTCCATCTGATCGGGGTCTTTTACAGCAATACTACCGCCCGTCACTTGTTTTGCCCCACACTCGAACACCACACGCAGGTCTTCGTCGGACTGAACACCACCGCCGAAATCAACGTGCAGACTAGTTTTGGATGTAATCAATTCGAGCACCTTCCAATTTATGACTTTCTTTTCTTTGGCACCATCGAGGTCTACGAGATGCAAGCGTGTCAAACCAGCGTCTTCAAACTGCTTGGCCACTTCCAATGGTCGGGCGTTGTATTCTTTCTTCTGGTTGTAATCGCCCTGGGTGAGCCGGACGGCTTTACCATCAATGAGGTCAATAGCGGGAATAATATGCATAGGTAACGCGGACATTCTGTCCGCCTGGAATTAGTAAAATGCGGACAGAATGTCCGCGTTACAACGTCAAAAAGTTTTCTAAAATCCGCTGCCCTACATTCCCACTGATTTCGGCGTGGAACTGTGCTGCGTAAAAGTTATCGCGGTGCAGCATGGCACTGAACGGCCTGACATAATCGCAAACGGCGGTCGTTTCAGGACACACATCAGCGGCATAGCTGTGTACGAAATAAACATAGGCATTATCCGGCAAGCCTTCCGTCAGCGGCCCGCGTAGGGTATGGATATTGTTCCAACCCGTATGCGGCACTTTGAACTCAGGCTGCCCGTCTCCAAGGCGGGTCGGAAACCGCCGAACGTCGATGTCGAAAATGCCCATGCAGGTTGTATCGTTCTCTTCCGAATGGCGGCACATGAGCTGCATGCCTACACAGGTACCCAGCACCGGCTGTTTCAGAGACGGTATTAGTTTGTCGAGACCCCGTTCCCGCAAGTACGCCATAGCGGTGCTGGCTTCGCCCACGCCGGGAAAGATGACCTTATCGGCCGAGCGGATTTCGGCTTCATCGTCAGTAAGCAGATAACTCGCTCCCAGCCGCTCTAGCGCGTACATAACTGATTGAACGTTGCCCGCGTTGTATTTGATAATGACAGTTTTCATATTTTCTGTACAACGGAAAACCTTTCCGTTGAGCCGTCAGGCTAACAAGCCTTCATTAGTAAACAATTTCTGTTTTATAGAAACAGCATATACATCACTTTAAAACTCAAACCAAGTACTCCTCATTCACATATGAATGCGGCCAATCCACCCACTCGCTACACAAACCCGCTTTTACTGGATTTTGTAGTACATACCAGATAATCCTCCTTAACTCGCTGTTGTCCCGTACAAGGTGGTCATAGCTTTCTGAATGCCAGAAAGCGCCCGTTCTATTCAATAATACGTTCGCTTTATGAGCTGTATGTCGTTTGAACGACTGCAAAATTCGAAACAATGGCTTATCCTTCTCCTCAGCTTCTCTCTTGTCGATAACAAAATGAGCGTGGTTCGACATTAGACAATAGGCCACTAAACCGTAATCCAGCTTGTCCCGAAAATGCAGTGCTTCTTTAACAATGTTCGCGATTTCAGCTTCTTTCAACCAGTAGGGGCCATTTTGCGGATTACCTAAAAACTCATCAAAGCGAGCGAAATAACGTTTTTTCTGCTTACCAATTTTATCTGGCTGCTGGTCCATAAGCTTCAACGCCATTTCCTGTTCTTCTCTCAACATCTCAATGGTAGTTATCGGTAAACTTCCTGCCAGTCGAATTGTGATAAAAAATATAGATTCGAGCGGATGGAAATGAGGCAGGTTCCGGTAATATTCCATTATTTGTTCATGTACAACGGAGTGGTACTCCGTTGAGCCGTTAGGCAAATAAAGTGTTTCTTTAAAAAATCATCTAACAGAAAATATTAGCCTGACGGCTCAACGGAGTACCACTCCGTTGTACATTAAAAAAGCCCGGTTCCTTGGCAGAACCGGGCTTTGTATATTGTGGTAATCAGGAATAGCTATCCGAATTCACAAACACGAGCATCTCGTTCTGCTGCGTTACCGCTCAGAATAGTGATGCCGATGAATTGTTGTTTGCATAATCATGAATCAAAGGTAAATGGTAGGGGCTGGAAATCAAAACAAACTTCCCTGCACTACCTTCGGTTGCAGAACGGGTTCATGCAAGTTTAGGCCGCAGTGCTTGTTCAGCTCACGAATCCAGTACAGAATCAGCTCGGGGGCGGTATCGTTGTCGGCACCACCGTGAACAAACAAATAGGCTTTTTGAAGTCCTTTGTCGAACCAGGTTTTCAGCCGCTGCACCCAGGCGTCGGTGCGGGTGTAATCCGTTGAATGGCCTTCGTTGGCAATGAACCGAAGCGTCAGAACGGGGCTGCTCAGGCCCATATGCAACACATCCCGTCGACCCGCCACATCCGTAATGACCACGTGCCGGTGTAGATTATACAGCCGTTCGAGTGTTTGCTGCCAAACCTGTGCTTTACTGAACCAGTCGGGGTGGCGAAACTCGACGGCTACATCGAGTTCATCGGGCAGGCTTCTGAGATACGCTTCGAGAACAGGCCACTTGTCGGGGCCGAACGTTGGTGGCAACTGTAAAAACGTCATGCCCAAATATTCTTCCAGGCTCAACACCGCATTGACAAACTCTTCAGTCAAGGTCTCCGTGCCGATCAAATGACGCTCGTGACTGATGGCCTGCGGAAACTTCGGGCAATACGTAAAGCCTTCGGTAGCTTCAGATTTCCACTTCTCGATCATTCCCAGCGTAGGAATTTGATAATGTGTCAGGTTTAGCTCGATGGTGTTGAATTGCCGGGTATAGTAATGTAGGAAATCACGCTCTTTGGCATGGGTTGGATATACTTTTCCGACATAATCTTTGTTAGCCCAGATGGGTCCGCCAATAAAAACCGACGGTTTAGGCCGGTCGCTGATGGGTAGCGGCTCAACGGCAGCCCAGATTCGGCCGTTGAAAGCAGCACCGGGTGGCAGGTTGAAATTAACGGTATCAAGGTTCTGTATTTTTCCGAATTCCATGTTCGCCTATTCATGAAGTGTAGACGTAAAACTGTCAAAGACACGCTTTCGTTTTTTCGCCCTACCCAATTTAGTTAATTTTGCTTTTTATCTGTGTTCCTCACCATCGGATTTTACCATTTGGGCTTTCTGCACGATAGTAGGTGACAGCATTTCAACTGATTTATGATTTCAAAGACATACGCCCCCCAGGAGATTGAAGCCAAGTGGTATCAATATTGGCTTGATAATCAATTTTTTAAGTCTACGCCAGATGAGCGGGAGCCTTATACCGTTGTTATCCCACCGCCAAACGTGACGGGTGTGCTGCACATGGGCCACATGCTCAACAACACCATTCAGGACGTGCTGGTCCGGAAGGCGCGTATGGAAGGCAAAAACGCCTGTTGGGTGCCCGGCACCGACCATGCGAGCATTGCGACCGAAGCCAAAGTGGTGGCGATGCTGAAAGAACGGGGTATTAGTAAGAAAGATCTGACCCGCGAAGAGTTTCTGGAATACGCCTGGGAATGGACGCATAAATACGGCGGCATCATTTTGTCGCAGCTGCGCAAACTCGGTGCTTCCTGCGATTGGGACCGCACCCGTTTCACGATGGAGCCACCGTTGTATGACTCGGTCATAGACGTATTTGTTGATCTCTACGAAAAAGGCCAGATCTACCGGGGCGTTCGTATGGTGAACTGGGACCCGCAGGGCCGCACCGCCGTATCAGATGAGGAAGTTATTACCAAAGAGATTCAGCAAAAGCTGGTTTATATTCGGTATGAAATCAAAGGAGAAAAGGAGGAGAGGAAAGAAGGGGAGGAAAAGAACCTCCCGGATTCAACTACATCCTCCCTCTCGTCCCTTTCCTCCCCTTCCTACATTGTTATTGCTACCGTCCGGCCGGAGACAATTATGGCCGATGCTGCCATTGCCGTTAACCCCAACGACGAACGGTACAAGCATCTGCATGGCCGGAAAGCTATTATCCCACTGATCAACCGCGAGATTCCCATTATTACGGATGAATATGTAACGATGGATTTCGGAACGGGTGGCTTGAAAGTGACGCCCGCGCACGACCCAAATGACTACGCCCTTGGTATCAAGCACAACCTACCGGTACTGGATACGCTGAATGACGATGGAACGCTGAACGAGAAGGCACAAATTCTGGTGGGAATGGATCGCTTTGCCGCCCGGAAAGCCATTATCAAACTGCTGGAAGAGTCAGGAAATCTGGAGAAAACCGAAGATTATAAATCAAACGTCAGCACATCGGAGCGGACAGGAGCCGTTATCGAGCCGAAGCTTTCGTTGCAGTGGTTTTTGAAGATGGACGAACTGTCGAAGCCCGCGTTGAAAAACGTGATGGACGACACCATCCAACTCGTTCCGCCCAAGTTCAAGAATATGTACCGGTCTTGGATGGAGAATGTCCACGACTGGTGTATTAGTCGCCAACTGTGGTGGGGCCAGCGGATTCCAGCTTTTTACATGCAGGATGGAACAATCATTGTAGCCAAAAACAAGCACGAGGCTTTGGAAAAAGTGCAGCACGAAAAACTGCTGTTTGCCATGACCGAAGCCGATCTGACGCAGGATGAAGATGTTCTGGATACCTGGTTCTCATCGTGGCTCTGGCCAATGTCGGTGTTCGATGGTCTGAAAGACCCCAACAACGCTGATATTAACTATTACTATCCGACCAATGATCTGGTAACAGCACCCGAAATTCTGTTTTTCTGGGTGGCCCGGATGATCATTGCCGGGTATGAATATCGCGGTGAAGCGCCGTTCAAAAACGTTTATCTGACCGGTATTGTCCGCGATAAACTGGGCCGAAAAATGTCCAAATCATTAGGCAACTCGCCTGATCCGCTTGACCTCATCGACCAGTACGGTGCCGATGGTGTTCGCACGGGTATGCTGTTCAGTTCGGCCGCAGGAAATGACCTCATGTTTGATGAGAAACTGGTAGAGCAGGGACGAAATTTCAGCAACAAAATCTGGAATGCGTTCCGGTTGGTGAAAGGGTGGACGGTTGTAGAGACGCGACCCTTCGCGTCTCCTGACCGGATGGATTTTGCTGACGCACAGGAGACGCGAAGGGTCGCGTCTCTACAACCCATTCAATGGTTTGAATCGAAACTGAACGCGACGCTGATTCAAATTGAAGACGACTTCAGCAAATTCCGAATTTCGGATGCGTTGCAGGCCGTTTACAAGCTTATATGGGACGATTTCTGCTCGCAATACCTCGAACTCATAAAACCCCCGTTCGATACCGAGGCCGGTACTTCTCAACCAATTGACAAGGTAACCTACGAGGCTACTATCAACTTCTTCGAGCGGTTAATGCGGTTGGCGCATCCATTTATGCCGTTCATTACCGAAGAGATCTGGCAGGAGATTCGGGAGCGGAGTGAGGGTGATAGCATCTGTGTTGCTCCTTTCCCAAAAGCCGCTACCGTTGATGAGAAAACGCTGACCGACTTTGATACCTTATTTGAGATCATTTCCAATGTTCGGAATATTCGGAACGCTAAACAGATTTCACCAAAAACAGAGCTTCCGCTGGCTATCAAAACCACTACGCCCGAGCGATTTGGTAAACTGGAAACATTGGTAAAGAAAATGGCTAATGTTTCTGCCATTAGTTACGTCAGTGACAAAGCGGAAAGCGAAGCCAACGGAGCAGCACAGGCCCCTCTCGCCGACCGTTTAGCACTTTCGTTTCTGATTAAGGGCGATGAGTTTTTTGTCAATATCGCCGGTGAAGTTGATGTTGAACAGGAAATTGCCAATACACGTAAAGAACTGGAATACAATATCGGCTTTCGGGAATCAACGCTCAAAAAGCTCTCGAACGAGAAATTTGTGGCCAATGCAAAACCAGACCTGGTTGACCGGGAACGCCAAAAACTCGCCGATGCCGATGCTAAAATTCAGGCATTAGAGCAACGATTGCAGGATATGGGCGTATAGGTACAAAAGCGCTGGGTCTACTCCTGTCACTTGATTAGCCTGTTATCCGGCAATAAAATAAATTAACAATAAATTATTAAAGCAATAATACAATTATTTGACCAAATAATTGTATTATTGCTTTCTCTATAACACCCCTGTCATCAATGAACAAGTGTATTTTTCTAGACCGCGACGGTGTACTGAACGAAGACCGAACGGACTATGTGTATCGCGTCGAGGATTTTATCATTCCCGATGGTGTGCCCGAAGCACTTCGTCTATTGAAAGACGCTGGCTATTTACTCATTGTCATAACCAACCAAGCGGGTATTGCCCGCGGCCTATACACCCGCGATGATGTGATGGCCTGTTACAATTATTTACAAGATCAGTGCGGCCAGCTAATTGATGATATTTATTACTGCCCGCATCACCCAAAATACGATACAGAGTCGCTTACCCGGAAGCCCGGTTCGCTAATGCTTGAAAAAGCAATGGCTAAATATAATATAGAACCTGACGAATCCTGGATGATTGGCGATGCCTTACGCGATATGCAAGCGGGTAAACGCGTCGGCGTGCGGACCGTTAGAATTTCGCACGACCCACAAATTTTTGCCGAATGTGATGGAAGCGCGACTAGTTTGCTGGAAGCCTCCCGGTTTGTCCTGGAATATGCTTAGAAGCTGTGAAATAGTTTTTTGTCATCCCGACGAAGGAGGGATCTTCGGGTAAGTCAACCTTCAAGCTCCCTCCTTCGTCGGGATGACAAAAAAACCAATTCAATAAGAAAAAAGACCTCTAGCCTAGAAAGCTTGAGGTCTT
>CAXTJJ010000089.1:0-14616 GCA_964244155.1 uncultured Spirosoma sp. | reverse complement strand
TGATTTGATCATCAATCGTAAAAACTATTCGGTTAGTCAGAACGATAAACAGGTCATTCTGCCTAAAAAGGAGTTTGAACTATTGTTTTTTCTGGCCCAGCATCCCAACAAAGTCTGTAGTCGGGAAGAGCTTTTACAAAAAATCTGGGGTGCCGACATTTACGTCCTGGAACGCACTGTAGACGTTCATATTCGCAAACTCCGCGAAAAAATTGGCGACACGCACATCCGCACGCTTAAGGGGGTGGGGTATATGTTTACGGACCAGCCCGAAGTTGGTTAAATTAGTGTAGTAAGTGTAATGAGTTAATTTTGTCAGATAGTGGTCGGCACTCGATTACTGGCAATTGCCTCACTACACCGACTGCACTTACTGTCACTAATTTACCTTAAATGTCCCTAAGTCCCCGTCTGATTGCGCTTTTACTGGCCTGCCTGATTTCGGCACTGACGCTGGCGTTTCTGGCGTTTGTAGAAGGCGTGACCAGCACCATGCTCTTTGTGGTGGGTATTTCGTCGTTCATTATTTCTTTTTTTCTGGTCTTCTACGCTATTGAACTCCTTGTATTTCGCGAGGTGAATAAGATGTATAAAACCATCCACAAGCTGAAAATCCGCGACTTTAACATTTCCCGAAAATCAATCATTAAAAACGCGAATCCATTCAAAAAACTCAACGACGAGATTTTTGTATACGTAGCCAAGAAACAAAAGGAAATTGATGAGTTAAAGCGATTGGAGTTGTTTCGGCGGGAGTTTCTGGCCGACGTATCGCATGAGTTAAAGACGCCCATTTTTGCCGCCCAGGGCTTTATACATACCCTTATCGACGGCGCAGTTGACGATGAGCGAGTGCGGGATAAATTCCTATCTAAAGCAGCCAAAAGCCTCGATGGTCTGGATGCGCTCGTGAAAGACCTTGTTGCTCTTTCTCAACTGGAAACGGGAGAGGTACAGATGAGTTTCGAGCGGGTCGATTTAGCCCACATCACGCAGGAATTGTTTGAGCAATTAGAAAAAATTGCTCATGCCAAACAAACGACTCTTCAATTAAAAACTGCGCATCCCGGCCCTATTTGGGTAAAAGCTGACTCACAGCGTATCATGCAGGTAATGACCAACTTAATTGAAAACGCGATCAAATACGGCAATGAAAATGGTCACGTACAGGTTAGCCTAGACGACGACAAGAAACACATTATGGTCTCTATCAAAGACGATGGCCCCGGCATTGCCCCCGAACACTTAAGCCGAATTTTTGAGCGTTTCTACCGTGTCGAAAAAAGCCGTTCGAAAGACCGGGGCGGCACAGGATTGGGATTAGCGATTGTGAAACATATTTTGAATGCCCATAAATCCAAAATTTCGGTCATGAGCAAAGTCGACAAAGGCACCTCGTTCCGGTTCAAGCTGGAACGGATGGATTAAACGTAGTCAGATTAGTCGCTTCAGGACAAAACTTGTAATAATAATCTGACCGTTTCGCCGAACCAGAATGGAGACTTCTTTACCTTCTCCCTTTTGCAGTATTTTATAAATATCACTGACCGTTAAATCGCTGGCAGCGCTATTGTTGACGAACATTACTTCATCCCCTTCTTTCAGACCAGCCATGTCGGCGGGAGAACCATCCAGCACTTTGTCTACATAGTAATTGCGAAACCGCTCGCCTTTGGCGCGAAGTTCCATCCCGCTCATGTCATGCTCGAAGCTCTCCTTCATAAGCCGCTTAATCGGTTTCATGACAATATACCGATCCGGGTAATTAAAGGTTACATTGAAGCGACGCAGGAATTCACAGCCTATATTGCCCTGACGCTCGGGCATATCCACTAACTTCATTCCGAACCCCAGGCTGTCGGGAAACGAGGCCAGAATATTATCCAGTTCATAACGACCAAACCGAACTTTCTGAATTCGACCCATTACGCCGTTGATGACGCCGTTAAGGCCGCGGCCCAGTTGCGCCCGAATACTTTTTTCGGGCATTGGCATTGAGCCTGTACTCCGCGACCGGTCGAGCAATAGGGCATGCCCGGCCCCAGTGTCAAGCACAACGCGCAGGGGCAGAATTTTTTCGCCGTCATATACCGATAGTGCGTCGGTATAGGCCTTTGTATCCTGAATCGTGATGGGGTATCTGTCGCCTTTACGCTTCTTGTAGGCGTATTTGTCAGGTTTCATCAGCGTTATTTCGCGACGTTGGAAGTCCACGTTTACGACGAAGTTGGCAAAGATTTCGTAGCCGAAAATGCCATGAACGGGCGTACCCACATACTCTGATAATTTCAAAATATCCTCGTCCAGAATAACCAGGTTATGGTGTGCCGCCCGTAGGCCACCCATCGTGAGGGTATTATCAATGGCGATGGAGGCAGTCAGACTCCCGCCCTCGCCTGCTCCGCTGATTTTGACTTTGCGCGTGAGCGTCAGCGGCTTTTTCCGAAAGGCGCTCGGGTCGGTAATGATGGTGTTGCTGACACCTGTATCCAGAATAAATCGGAGCGTGTCAGATCCGTTGATCGTTACCGGAACGACAATCAGATTAGAGTGGAGTTGAAAAGGGATCCGAGTCCAGGCGCGATTATCGGCAATAAAGAATCCGTATCGCTCTTTATCGGGGGTACGATCTTTTTTTGGTGTGAGCTGGCCATCATCTCCCCGCGCAGCTACGCAGACGGCTAACAGCCCGATTATCAATGCCAGCGTTTTCATATAGAGATTATCTTACATTAAAATTACGCATTTTTTTATCCGAATAACACAAAAAATTAGGGATTGGTTTTTACTGATTATGAATGGTTTATACAACATGTGAGTGCATAACCAAATTTTAGTACAGTGCTTCACCATGCGTTCGGCTGAAATGTTCTAATTTCGCTCAAATTTGACATAGAAACATCTGTTTCGACCGTTTTTAAAATTTGTTTTGACCTCATTATTAATTGATTATGCGCAAGAAAATTGTTGCCGGAAACTGGAAAATGAATAAAACGGCCGAAGAAGCAAAGGCGCTTCTGTCGGAAGTGATTAATATGGTTAAGGATGAAGTTACAGGTGATGTCGAAGTGGTGCTTTGCCCTCCATCTCTTTATCTGGCCACTGCCCGCCAGTACGTAACGGCCGGTGGTAAGGTTGCGCTGGGTGCACAGAACTGCCATGAGAAAGCATCGGGTGCCTATACCGGTGAGATTTCAGCACCAATGCTTCAATCTATCGGTGTAGAGTACGTCATCCTGGGCCATAGCGAACGGCGGCAGTATTTCGGAGAAACCAACGCGCAGTTGGCCGAAAAGGTGAACATCGCGCTTGAGAATGGCCTTAAGCCTATTTTCTGCTGTGGCGAATCCCGCGACCTGCGTGAAAACGGTGACTTCATTGGTTTCGTAAAAGACCAGATTACCGAAAGCCTATTTCACTTATCGGCGGAGTCATTTGCCAATATTGTTATCGCCTACGAACCAATTTGGGCTATTGGTACGGGCTTAACGGCATCATCGGCACAGGCACAGGATATGCACTTTGAATTGCGACAGCACATTGCCGGTCAGTATGGTGACTCAGTGGCTCAGGACATTTCGATTTTATACGGTGGCAGCGCCAATGCGCAAAATGCCGAAGAACTCTTCGCTCGTCCCGATGTAGATGGCGGCCTTATTGGCGGAGCCTCCCTCAAATCGCGCGACTTCCTGACCGTTGTAAAAGCAGCGCAGTAGATTTATAAGTGAAGTAGTGAAGTAGGTAAATGGTAAAGTAGGTGTAGTAGTGAAGTGAGTGAACAGGCAGGGGCTATGACTCACTTCACTACTACACCTACTTTACCATTTACCTACTTCACTACTCACCAACATTCATGACAGCCGCCTATTACGTCAAAGCATTCAACATGCAGCCTCACCCGGAGGGGGGCTATTTTGCCGAAACATACCGTTCTGCCGAACTGATTCCGCAATCGGGGTTGCCGGATCGGTTTAGTGGAGCTCGTCCGTTTAGTACCGCTATTTATTTCTTGCTCGAAAGCCACCACGTTTCAGCCCTTCACCGGATTGCCTCCGACGAAGTCTGGCATTTCTATGCTGGTGGGCCGCTGGAGATTTTCGTCATTTCCCCAACCGGCGAACTGACTATTATTCGATTGGGTAATAATCCCGAACGGGGCGAAGTCTTTCAGGCCGTCGTACCAGCGGGTTACTGGTTCGGGTCAAAGCCCGCCGTGGATTCGGCCGCATCGGGTGTTGATTTCTCCTTAGTAGGTTGCACCGTAGCCCCCGGTTTCGATTTCGCCGACTTCGAGATGGCTAAGCGGGAGAGCTTATTGGTGATGTTTCCGCAGCATAAAGAAGTAATTGAGAAGTTGTCAGAACCGGGATTTATGTGATTTTTTTGATGGACTATGATTTAAGCCTTCAGCGAAAGCTGACTTTTAAAATCAAAGTAATCAAAAAAATCACATAAATCCTGCCGGGCCGCCGGTGCGGTTCCGATTACCTAAAACTCACATTCCCAAATTTCGAGACCACGTGTACTTTAGTACCAGAGCCGCTACCCACTTTGCCGACGTATTGTTTGGTCAGGCGAGGGCCGCGATGATTGTCGTTATCGTTGGGCTGCGAAGTGAAGTGCATGGCTGAACCCGATCCGTAATTGAAATTACCGTAGCTCACGGTTACATCGAAATCGCAGTCGTTTTCACTATCGATCGGAAGTCCTACCGACGAGTAAGCAGCCTGTATATTCAGATTATCGGCCGATTTAAGTAACTGATCGATGCGGAACCCGCTCGAAAATTCGATTTTGATTTTACCGGACTCCCGCAGCGTTCCAATTTTAGCACCAGAGTAATTGATATCCGCATCGAGCTTACCTACGTTGCCGATGTTCATCTTCCCAAATTTATTCGTCAGTACCAGCACATTCGCCCGCGAGAGTTCAAGGTCGCCATACGCCATATCGATTTTGCCCTGGCCAAAGTTCCCAATGTCGGCCTTACCATAAGCTACGTCGATATCGTTCTGGTGGCTGGTCAGGTCATCGGCACTGAAGTTGCCGTAGCGACTATAGACCGTTAACGGAGCCTGAAAAGCGGGGATACTTGTATTACCAAACTTATTCCGCACGGTTAACGCATTTTGTTTGGGCATCATTACCTCATAATTGATCTTGACGAAGTTGCGCTCCCCGCCGTCCTTCCATTTGCCCAGGCTCCAGTTGGAGACAGAGTTCTGACTAAAATTGGTACGAACCGTAATCTGATTGCCCGCCCGTTTTTCTTCAATCGAGACGGCATCTAAGAACTTCTGGACACGTTCGTCGGAATCCGAATTGGCTATGATGGTGATCTGAACGCGAATTTCGCTTTTGTCCCATTGCCCAACCGACACCTGACCAAACTGGTTGTCGATCACTAAATTATCGCTATTGTTCACATCGAACAATTTGATAATGGTCTTCTTTCGCTCAATAGCGCTCATATCTATTGGATCCTCGGCCCAGGTGAGCATAGGCAATAGACATAGCAAAATACTAAACAGGATTTTCATGGGTTTGTTGTTTAATGCGCTGAATAACGCGCAACTGTTCATTAAGCAGGTTAATCTGGAGTTGCAAATTCTGTATCATGGCCTGAATAAGCATTTCCTGATTCGGGTTTTGGGGCAGATCGGCTTTTAAAGATGTGTATGACTTTTCGAGACGATCAAGATCGGTGGCGAATTCCTGGTACAGTGCCGGATTATCTTCCGTCATCTGTTTAAGCTCGGCACGTTTGTCGTCGATCAGTCGAGTGTATTGTACCACTTCCTTGGCATACATCGGGCTGGCAGCCACCACATCGGGTTGATGCGTAACGCCATATTGCTGATTCATATACAGAAAAGCACCAGCCAGCAACAGTACGGCAATGGAAGCCGCGACACGCCAATCGAGCGATGGCCAGCCAATCTGCCTGCTTCCCAGGCGAGCCCCTCCATTTAGCGATGGATCTTTATGAATCTGGAGGAATGGGGACTCCTTCTGAGATTGTTGCTTATCGAGCCCCAACTCTATTTTTTGCCATAAATTATTGGGTGGCTCTTTGTCATCAAAAGCTTCGCGGTTATCGCGGACGAAGCGTTCAAGGTTATCTTTTTTCATCTTTATGGTGTCGAATCTATTGACTCGTCGTTCGTATTTGTTAGTTGGTAAGCCACTTCGGTTGACTCATCATGGTAAGTCGTTTTTATAATAACTCCAGTAATCGTTTTTTTCCCCGTAAATACTGCGTTCGCGAGGTAGTTTCACTGATTTTCAGGACATTTCCTATTTCCTCATGGTCGTAGCCCTCAAATAAATACAGCGATAATACCACTCGGTAGCCTTCGGGCAGTTGCTGCATTGCCTTGCGAACCCGCTCAACTTCCAGCAATGTATTGTCTTCGTCGTACGGCTCGGTATCGGCATAATCCAGCCCATCGTCTTCGCCCAGCCGGTGCGATTCAATATCCACCAACTCTAATCGCCTTGTACGCAAATGATTGATGGCCCGATGCACCACAATCTGTTTCAACCACGCCCCAAACGTGCTCTGTCCCCGAAACGAATTGATATGGCTAAAAGCATCCATGAATGCTTCCTGCAACACATCTTCGGCTTCGGCTTCGTGGTTCAGAATCCGCAGGCAAACGTTATACATCGCCTTCACGTATTGTTGATACAGCTCATACTGCGCTCGTCGCTCACCCTGTTGGCAGCGTTTGACCAGTTCAGCATGACGGTCCGGGTATTGCGGTCCGACGGTTCGGTTCGATTCCAACAGGTTAAGCGTCTCGGGGTGATTTAGTTTGTTAACGCTAGAAAGAGGCAGGAAAATTGAGAACGTTGCACAATAATTCAGAAAAAATAAGCGTTTTTGCCTTCGCTCTGCTTAAATGCTGTTTTTCTGTAACTTAGGGTGATTAATTCTTAAAATAGATATGTACGAACAACCCTATAATTCGCCCTTTATGGTGCATGACGATGGCACCAACTCGCCGTTTGGCCATCAGCTCGTGATTAGTAAGCTGACCATCGAGTTAGGTGTGCTGTATTATCATAAACAGACAATCCAACTTGTTCCTCTGCCCGAAACGCCATTGGATGAAGGACCAGGCTTTCCCGTACCAGATCTGATTCTTTTTGATCCAAAAACAGAACAGACCCTCGTCATTATTGAGGTTTGTACGAACCGTGGTATTAACCACGACTTGCGCAAGGTTATTCGTCTTATCGAAGATGATGATTATGGCATTCTCGAAGGCTTCGTGTATAACTATAAGTCCCACGAATGGTTCCGCTACCGGAAGGGCGACGTCGGGGCTGCTACGGTCTCATCTTTTTCGGAGGTGATGGGTATTGATATGGGCGAAATGCTGTAATATTTAGCCTTCCTTACGATTACGCGTCAATCCGCGTTCCTATCCGGCTCAACCAAATTTTTTCGTACTTTTACTTGTTATAGAAGGAAGAGAAACGAGCGGAATGGTTGATTATATTTCTGGATTAAATGACCCCCAGCGGGAGGCCGTCATGCACGGAAACGGCCCGCTGATGATTATAGCCGGGGCTGGTTCGGGCAAGACCCGTGTCCTGACCTATCGTATTGCCCACTTAATAGAAACCGGTGTCGACCCGTTTCGGATTCTGTCGCTGACGTTTACCAACAAAGCGGCTGGTGAGATGCGGAGCCGGATCGAGAAAGTTGTTGGCACCGAGGCCCGTAACATCTGGATGGGCACCTTTCACTCAGTGTTTGCCAAAATTCTACGTATCGAAGCCAAGGCCATTGGCTATACCAGTAATTTCTCAATCTACGATACCGACGACTCCAAGTCGCTGCTGCGTAGTATCGTGAAAGAAATGGGCCTCGATGATAAAGTGTACCGGGTCAATAGTGTTTTCGGGCGAATTTCCGGTGCCAAGAACCGACTCATCGGGCCGGAAGATTATATCAATAACGCCGTCATTCAGGCTGACGATGAAGCGGCCCGTATGCCCCATATCGGCCGGATCTACCGGCAATATGCGTTACGCTGCTTTGCGGCCAACGCGATGGATTTCGACGATTTGCTGTTCAATACCAATGTGTTGTTTCGCGATCACCTTGATATTCTGAACAAGTACCAGCACAAGTTTCAGCATGTGATGGTCGATGAGTTTCAGGATACCAACGTGTCGCAATATCTTATTACGCGCAAACTGGCGGCTGTTCACCAGAATATCTGTATCGTGGGCGACGATGCTCAGAGTATTTACGCGTTCCGGGGGGCTAACATCGAGAACATCCTCAACTTCCAGCGCGATTACGGCAAAGAGAACGTTAAAATCGTAAAACTGGAACAGAATTACCGGTCCACCAAAACGATTGTTCAGGCGGCCAACTCCATTATTTCCCGCAACAAAAACCAGTTGGAGAAACACGTTTTCACCGATAATGAAGACGGAAATCTGATCGACGTGATCAAAGCGTCGTCAGACAATGAAGAGGGTCGGCTGGTAGCTTCGTCCATTTTTGAAGCGAAGATGAACGGCTCACTGGTCAACAATGACTTTGCAATTTTGTACCGGACCAACGCACAGTCTAGGGCATTCGAAGAAGCATTGCGAAAAGTGAGCATCAAGTACCGCATCATTGGTGGTCTGTCGTTCTATCAGCGTAAAGAAATCAAGGACTTAATTGGGTATCTGCGCTTTACGGTCAACCAACAGGACGAAGAAGCCTTCAAACGGATCATCAACCTACCCAAGCGCGGTATTGGCGATACAACCATTGCGAAACTGAGCGTGATCGCGGCCGAGAAACAGGATTCTATCTGGGAGATTGTTGCTGATATCACGAAGCACGTGGCCGGTCGGTCGGCGATTGCGATTGAGGGATTTGCCGATTTGATCAAGAGTTTCAAGCTCCTGCTGGATCAGAAAGATGCCTTTGAAGTAGCCTCGCACATTGCCAAAGCATCGGGCTTGTTGAAGGAATTATACGACGACAAAACCGTCGAAGGACTGGCCCGCTACGAAAACGTACAGGAATTGCTGAATGCCATTAAGGAGTTCGTCGATAATCCTGATAATGAAGACAAGAGCCTGAGCGCATTTCTGCAATCTGTTTCTCTGTTAACCACTGCCGACGAGAAAGAGGACGATGGCGATAACGACAAAGTAACGCTGATGACCATTCACGCAGCGAAGGGTCTGGAGTTCAAGAACGTCCATATCGTTGGCCTGGAAGAAGACCTGTTTCCCAGTCAGATGATGCTCGAAAGCCGCAACGACCTGGAAGAAGAACGTCGTCTGTTCTACGTAGCCGTTACCCGTGCCGAGAAGCGCCTGACCATGTCGTATGCCGAAACACGTTACCATTACGGTCGACTTAAGATGTGCGAACCAAGCCGGTTCCTGATGGAGATGGATCAGCAATACCTGAAGATGTCCAAACAGCGGTCGGCTCCTAGTCGGTTGGATTTTGACCGTCCGGAGCGGGATCGGAGCGAAAGCACATCGTCGGGTTCCATGAGTTTCGTTCGGTCACTGGCGCAGAAAACCGCTCGTTCGCAGGCACCACAGCCCCTCGTTTCGCACACGCCCTCGGCGGATTTCGCGCCCACGAGCACGGCTGAACTAACGGCTGGTCAGCGGGTAGAGCATTCCAAATTTGGGTTTGGCACGGTTAAAGCTGTGGATGTGAATGGCACAGAGCGGAAGGCCACGATTGCCTTCGAGAAAGCAGGTGAGAAAGTTTTGTTGCTAAGCTTTGCGAAGCTACGGGTAGTGGCGTAAATGTGCTATCATACAAAATCTCACATTCTCAACGTTCTTCCAGAAAGCATCCCACTGTCCTTCGTAACATCCATGAACGTTTTTGGCACCGTCGCTGCCTGTTTTCTGGTGCTTGCCTTGTTGCCTGCAAATGGCCAACCTACGCCAGACTCTACTAAAGTGGAGAACTTGGGTAATCAGGTCAATTCAGAATACAATGAGATCAATCCGATGATTGCACCGGATGGTAAGACCTTGTATTTTGCCCGAATCAGCCACCCCAATAATACACACGGGACCAAGGGAAGTCAGGATATCTGGTATTCTGAACTCGATGCAGCCAGCGGCAAATGGGGTCCCGCCCGGCGCATGGGCTTTCCGCTCAACAAAGACGAATACAACTGCGCCTACAGCATCACGCCCGATGGTAATTCAATGCTCATCAAGGGTCAGTACAACAATGGCAACTACGAAACACGGGGCTTTTCGCTGAGTAAAAAAACAGCTTCAGGTTGGTCGCCCCCGCAGAAAATGGACATTCCCAGTTATGTCAGCATGAGCAAAGGTCAGTTCGACTGTGGCTTTATGTCGGCCGATGGGAAAGTGCTATTAATGGCGTTCAGTGAGAAGAAGAACAGCAAAGAAGACGACATCTATGTCAGCTTTCGGCAGAAAGACGGGGCATGGTCAAAGCCCATGAACCTCGGCGCAGAAGTCAACTCGAAGTTCACCGAGACAACGCCCTTCTTAGCACCTGACGGAGCTACGCTGTATTTTTCGAGTGACCGGGAAGGCGGACAGGGCAGCAACGACATTTACGTTTGTAAGCGTGTCGATAAAACATGGAAACACTGGTCGAAACCCGTCAACCTCGGACCAAAAGTAAATACCGACGGCTACGACGCTTATTATACCCTTGGCGCATCGGGCGATTACGCTTATTTGACCACGTTCAAAAACACGCTTGGTAAAGGCGATATTGTTCGTATAAAACTCACCGACGATCAACCTACTAACCAGCCCGGAAAACTGGGCGGCAGCAATGATGTAGCGGCCAACCCCGATGTCACTCGACCCGATCCGGTGGCTCTGATTAGTGGCAAGGTTATCAACCAGACAACTGGTAAGCCTGTAGAGGCCCGAATCATCTACCAGACGTTGCCCGATGGTGCCGAAGCAGGAGAAGCAACCTCCGACCCGATCACGGGCGAGTATAAAATAGTGCTGCCTTACGGCCAGAAATACACGATGCGGGCTGTCGCTAAAGATTTTATTGCTGAGGGCGATAATATAGATTTAACGCAACCTAAAGGCTTTCAACAGATTACAGGGAAGCAGTTAAAGATGACCCCAATTGAAGTTGGTGGTGTAGTGCGTCTGAACAACATCTTCTTCGATACAGGAAAATCTGAACTCCGCCCGGAATCCGGTCCCGAGCTTGACCGGTTAGTTACGACCTTGAATGAAGCGCCCAAAATGGTCATTGAGGTTCGCGGGCATACAGACAATACAGGTTCGAACGAAATAAACGCCAAGCTCTCTCAGGATCGGGCTGATTCTGTTCGTGAATACTTCATTAGTAAGGGTATCGAACCTGACCGCGTCGCCAGTAAAGGGTTTGGCGAATCGAAGCCTGTTGCTACAAACGACACTGACGAGGGGCGTCAACAAAACCGCCGGGTAGAATTCGTAATTGTGAAAAAGTAACTGCACCAACCTCTCTTAAAAAAGATCAGTAATTTATTAACTATCAGCCTGAACTGGTGTTAATCTCCTAGTTAAACCAATTCCAAATTTTCTTATTTTATATCCAGAGATGCAACTCAATGCTGGCTGTGAACTTTCTTTTTTTGCCCAAATGCCAACTCCACTCATTTTAATGCTTCGTCCTCGTTCCGGAGCTGGTCAGTGGATTATTCGGGAAGAGTACCAAATCACTCCCCCTGTTAACGTTACCGAGTTTACGGATATGTACGGTAACCTATGCCAACGGGTCGTAGCTCCCGAAGGCCCATTTTCCATTCATTTTTCGGCTACAGTTCAAACCGCCGATGCAATTGATACGGCTCCCGGTGCACCCTATACGCCTGTTGAAGACCTTCCCGACGATGTACTGCATTATACTCTTCCCAGCCGATATTGTCAGTCCGATCAACTAGGCCAGCTAGCTGCACAAATTACAGCGAATGTCGTATCAGGCTATGACCAGGCCGAAGCTATCCGCAAATGGATTCAGGAGAACGTGACCTATCAGTACGGTACCAGCGATGCCAGTACATCGGCCGTTGATACAGCCGCCAGCCGGATTGGCGTTTGCCGGGACTTCACCCATCTGGGCATATCGCTTTGCCGTGCACTAAATATTCCGGCTCGTATGGTCGTTGGTTATTTATATAAACTTGACCCAATGGATCTTCATGCCTGGTTTGAAGCGTATGTTGATGGCCGCTGGTTTACCTTTGATGCCACCCAGGCTCAACCACTTGGCAATCGCATTACGGTTGCATATGGACGCGACGCTGCTGACGTGGCCTTCACAACACAGTTTGGTGCGATGACACTCAATGAAATGAAAGTTTGGGTTGATAATGCCCAGAATGATCAAAACGACAGTGAAAAAAAAGCGGGTGAGGCCCCAACCCTTTCAAGCTCAGTTGGGTCTTCAAATCAAACCATAAATTAACCATGAACAAACGACTGCTTTTCTGCTCTTTGGTAGGAATACTGACGGCATGCCAGCATGAGGGCGATATTCAACCAACCTCGGTGTCATTAGCGAGTGAAGTAGTCGGCACATACCGTACCAATTTTTATCTTGATCCTTCTTGTGTGGCTATCTCGACCGACCAAATGCCATATACTGAGATTAAAGCACAATCAGATAGCACAGTTATACTGACCTACACAAAGCTTAGTCCTGCCAAAATAAGTCGTTCTATTGAGAACGTACGGTTGAATCGCCAGGCCAATAGTGTTCAACTAAGTCTCGATGGGTCAACTATTGGCAGCATGCAGACAGACCGGATCTTTACAGATAATGGTATGGAAAAACAGGGTAAATTACTTCGAATCAATATTCAGCACGAGCCACAGGATTTTTTGTATTTTGCTGGCATAAAACAATGAAGAATAACCCATTCCAAAAACAAAAGCGCGATACCGTTGGGTATCGCGCTTTTGTTTTTGGAATGCGGTTTCTAGCGAACGGCAAACTCACCCGAACCGATGCGGAAGCCCTCCGAATAAAGTTCTACCGTGTATTTGCCGGGCTTGTAAGGAAGACCACGTGTGTAAAGCAATTCAACGTTCTGACCGTTGCTTGTATAGTTCACAGTCTGTTTGGTAGTGTAAACGGTTTCGTTGCCATCTACCGTAAACGTTCCTGACCCGTTAGCCATATCAGAAACAACAGCTCCTGATGGGTCAAGTACCCGAACAAATACATCTTTAGGTTCTTCTTTCGTCAGCGGATTGTCCAGCAACGTGTAAACCAGTTTGATCTTGTCTAACCGTTTTGCTTTGTAGGAATCGTCGTCTTTCACTTTTCCTTTCGCATTGACGGCAAATATTTTCACGTTTTGCGCTTTCAAAGCAGCAGCACGAGTCACCTTTGTACTTAACTCCTGATTTTGAGACTGCACCTGCGATACTACAGTGGTTACAGAATCGCGGAACTGTTGGCCTTTTACTTTTAGACCTGTGTTCTCTTCATCCAGCACCTTAACGTTAGTGGCCAGAGTTACATTCTCGCGTTGCAGGTTAGCGATAAGCGTATCTTTTTCAACCAGAAACGCTTCGTACTGCTTAATTTTAGTTTCGTATTTGGCTATTGAGATGCGATTACCTTTGCGCAGAGATGCTTTGTCCTGCTCCAGCTGCACTTTCATTTTTTCTAACTCCGAAACATCGCCACCTAGTTTCTGAACTTCAGCAATCTTAGCGTCCAGCGCTGTCGAAATTGAATCTAACTTGACGCGGGTTGTTGAGAGTTCCTCAACACGTTCAGAAATTGTTACTTCCTGGTTCTCAGAGACTTTTTTCTGATCGAAGTACAGATAACTCGATACGCCAGCCAAGCCCGTCATGATGATGAGAGCCGCCAGTAGAGCACCGTTTGTTTTGGACTTTTGCGAATTATTTTCCATTGAAAATTTTCAGTTTAACAATTGAACATGCACAGACTCGTAAAAAAAGCCGCTTTCGCGGTTGTGTAGAGGTTGTTACATCTGAGGTTTTTAAGTGAATAAGAAAATAAAATCCGACCTGGCAAAGGCAGCTTTAAAAGCAAACCGGTTAGTAGCTGAACGTTAACTGTCCTCACCTATTGCCCTTTTCAACCTATAGCTATCTTAAAATGTTTTTAACATAGCTCGCAATTATGCTAATAATGTCATCTGACTATCAGCCAAATGTACCGCAAAATAAATACTTTTTTCTAAAATAACCAACTACCCTATTTGAACTACACAATAAATAGTGAAAAACAACCACGGTAGACCAACGGTTGTCAGCTAAACTTAGTTACAATGCCAGAGCTGCCAGAAGTTGAAATAAGACGCCAATACCTTGAAGCGTCTTCACTGTACCAGCCAATAGATCATATTGAGGTTGAAGATAAGAAGTTGTTAACAACTGATTATACCATCCTACAAAACACACTGGTCGGGAGGCAGTTTACGGGTACACAACGGGTAGGCAAAAACCTGTTTGTGCTGACCGACGCACCTGATGTAATCGTCCACATGCACTTTGGCATGACTGGTGACCTGAATTACTACCATGCATCGCTTGACCGACCCCGATTTGCCCGAATTGTCTTTGAGTTTACCAGTGAAAAAAAAAAAAAAA
>CAXTJJ010000088.1:0-14713 GCA_964244155.1 uncultured Spirosoma sp. | reverse complement strand
CCGGCTGCATGGCCGTGAACGCCAATTGGGTGCGAGTAAATCGTGCCGTTGATCCCTTCTTTCTTCGATTGCTCCAGCGCAGCCAGTAACAACTGGTTTCCGGTTTTTCCAGCACTAAACTGTTCGGTCAGGATTTCCTGTAAACGATTGCCTTGTTTAAAAGCGCTTTTAATCGACTCAGGAACATCCGATTCGCCGGGGCGGAGAATGTACGCGTGTTGCTGCTGATCGGTGTTCAGGCGTAGGTAGGTGATGCCGAAATCAACATGCAGCAAATCGCCGGGCCTAATGACTTGCTTGTCAGGGCGTTTTGAGAAGGTACGCAGGTGGTTAAAGTCTTCCGCGTCGGCCCGCTGCACATCGACAGTGGGGTGGAACCAGGTATCCAGCCCGAGGTTGGTGATGCGCTGACGGAACCACCAAACCACATCATCGGTCGTGGTCACACCCGGCTGAATCACCTGCTCCGAGAAACCTTCCTGAATGATCTGGTGCGACAGCCGGCAAATGAGCGGATAAATCGCCATTTCTTTCTCTGTGCGGGTTTCGAGCCAGCCAACGGCCAGCTTCTCTGCCGAAACAATCCGTTTCTGGTAATCGGCGGGGAGTTTCTTCAGGAACTCTTCGTGTTCCGAAAAAGAGAGCCCATCGGCGTGACCATAGTTGGTGGACATATTCAAGCCAATTTTCTTTGGCTTCCGGTCTTCAATGATTTTCGCCAGCGCTTCCCACTGGTTCGGCCGAACGTCGATGTCCCAGGCACCTTTGAGCAAGTTGCCTACGTCATAGCGGGCAATGGCCAGCTTTTCAACGCCTTTATCCCCGCCTTGATCAAAGAACACGATAATCGTACGACGGCGGGCCGAGAGCCACGTGCTGGGGAGCATCGTGCGCAGAACGGGGTCTTCGTTGTACTCGCGGGAGATGATGACCCACATGTCAATCCCTTCCCGACGCATCAGTTGGGGTAAAAAATTGGTAAACCGATCATCGAGAATTTCGTCGACGACCCGCGACCGGTCACGTTCGGATAAAACGGTGGATGGCGACGAAACCTGCGCGCTGGCCGTCGACAGGAAGGCTAAAAATGTAAATAATTTAATGAAGAAATGTACAGGTTTGTGCATAGGATTCAGGTTGTGAGCAGTTTGCAGCAAGATACATAAAGGCGTTATAGATTTTTAACAATAGGGCAGACAACGTTTTCATTCTGGTGTGCATCTTGCCTTTAGCAGACTACCTGTTCCGTCTGTCGATGGAAATTCATTGTTCGGCGAAAATATATAGGCTGGACTTCGTTTAACAAGTACATTCGTATCATTCACAACCCCCGCGATTGCATGAAGTCCCTACTACTCCTTGTGTTCACCTGTCTGTATTCATTGGCTCTATCTGCACAAACAGCTAATTCGGGTTTGCGTGGAACGGTTAAGAATGCGCAGGGAGAAGCGTTACCTTTTGCCGCCGTGATCGTAAAAGGCACGCCTAAGGGTACGATCACAAACGCAGAGGGGCGATATGAGATCGCGCTGGAGCCGGGCAAATATGATATTGTTTTTCAGTTTTTGGGTTTTCAAACCATCCAGAAGCCAGTCGAAATTAGTACGGGGTTCAGTACATTGGATGCCACGCTGGAAGAACAGGCACTGCGCCTGGCTGAAGTACAGACGAAAGCTGGTAACGAAGATCCAGCCTATACCATTATGCGCCGGGCTATTGCCAAGAGTCGCTTTCACCAGTTGCAGGTGCAGCGGTTCAAAGCCAGGGTGTATACCAAGTCTTCGTTTACTGTCATTGACCTGCCTAATCTGGCCGAAATGGCCTTTCGCAAGCAGCTTAAAGAAGCTGAAAAAGAAGCTAATTTTAAAGTAGGTGTTCCCCTGCTCAACGAAACGGTTGCCGAAGTATCATTCAGCCAGCCAAACACGTATCGGCAGCGGATTATTGCCAACCGCAATTCGCAGGGCGATTTTTTAAGCCCAAATCAGTTTTACAACGCCAGTTTTTATAACCCAACCATAGCCGGCGCCGTGTCGCCTTTATCGCCCAAAGCGTTTGCCTATTACAAATTTGAATACAAAGGCACTTTTAGGGAGCCGGGTGGGGTAGAGGTAAGTAAAATTCAGGTCATTCCCCGGCAGTATGGCGAGGGCGTTTTTCGGGGAACAATCTACATTCTGGAAAATACCTGGGCCATTCACAGTTTACAGCTAGAGACGGTCAATACTATCGGCGTTACTATTTCGGTCCGGCACATTTGCAGTCCTGTGCAAGGTGTCTGGATGCCAACAAACCAGCGGTACGAAGGCAAGGGGTCTTATCTGGGTGTGAAAGCGACCGGTTATTACATTCGAAATCTGACCTTCACCGAGTTTGTCGTGAATCCTGCTTTTGTTGAGGATATAGAAGTGGCCGACGAAAAGAAAGCCCCACCTGTGCAAACGCTGACCAAAAGCGACATAAAAGGTAAAAACTTCGATGAGCTGGTCAAGAAACAGAAAGAGTTCTCGACAAAGAACCTGCGCCAGATGGTTAAGGAGTATGAAAAGCAGGAGAAACAGGCGCGTAAAAATCGGAAGGAAGACGTAACCGTTGTGCGCGACGATTCGCTGGTTGTCGATTCACTGGCGCGTCGACGCTCGAATGTTTATTGGGATTCGCTCCGGTCTGTACCACTTACAACCGCTGAGATCAAAAGCTACCGAAAGGCAGACAGCCTGGGCCTTGTAAAGGAAATAAAGGTGCCTACGAAAGCCGACAGTACGAAGCGCGACAGCACTAGTGCGAACAAGAAAAAATTGCCAAACAAGTTTTCGATAAGCCAGTTGCTGTCCGGCAATACGTGGCGGTTATCGAAACGTAGCTCGCTCATTTATTCGAGCCCATTAACCCGGATCGAATACAATACGGTGGAAGGCTATACACTAGAGGGGGCGCTAAATTATCGGTTCCGGGCGAAGGTGGATTCGGTCAATCGGTTCCGGCAGATTCCGCTTGGCGAGTGGAATATTGGGGGCACTGGCCGATACCAATTTGGGCACCAGGGATTTGTGGGCTATGGCCAGGCCAGCTACCAGCATAAAACGACAAAAATTAGTACAACTGGCGGTCGATACCTGTATCAATTCAACCCTGATAATCCCATTAGCCCATTCCTGAATACGTTGACAACCCTGCTGTTCGAGCAGAATTTCGCGAAACTATATCAGAAAGATTTTCTGAACTTAACCGTCACCGCGTCACCGTTCAAGGAACGGGTATCGTTGACGGGTAGCCTGGAATATGCACAGCGTAGCGAACTCGCAAACTACCGGGAAGATCTCAAGCCCTGGATCAACTGGCGCAACCGCACGTTCACGCCCAATCGTCCGGTAAACGACGAAGTGGGCACAACGGCTTTCCCGACGCATAATGCGCTGTTGTTAAACCTGACCGCTTCGGCGCGGCTCGGTAGTACGCAATATACCATTCGCAACGGTCGGCGGATTGCCCGACGTGACAACGACGCGCCCTTGCTGACACTCAATTACCGGAAAGGAATGGCCGACGTTGATTATGATTTCCTGCAAGCAAGCATCAGTCATTCGTTTGAAACGGGCATCCGCAGTAAATTGAATTATAAACTCAGCGCCGGGGCATTTCTAAACGACCGCCAGGTGTATTTTCCGGACTTCAAGCATTTTGAAGGTAACCAGTTTTTCTTTCAGCAGGGCGATGTTGTATCGACTTACCGATTGCTTCCTTATTATCAGTACAGCACCGCAAAGCGTTTTGCCGAAGCCCATGTGCTGGCTGAGTTTCGTAAGTTTTTTGTTACGCAGTTAACACTTGTCCGGCTGCTTGGCCTGAAAGAGAACCTGTTCGTCCATTATCTCTATACACCAGTTTCGAAGAATTATACCGAAGTTGGCTATGGGCTGGATGGGCTTATCCCGCAGGTTCTCCCTTTCTTCCGGGTAGAAGTTATCTCGCAGTGGCAGGACGCAAAGTATCAGGGTCTGGGTTTCCGGATTGGTACGACGTTGAAGTTTGGACGGTAATCTCGACCGGGATTTTTACAAGATTTAAAGGATTTAAGGATTATAACCGCTCATTCATCCGAACTTTCAATTAGCGGAGAATCTGTGTGATACTTGCTCAATTGCTTGTTTACTGAAAGATTTAAACTACCTAAGGATTGTATCTGTTACTCTTTCTAATCGTTACGTAGTTTGGTGGCGGTAATCCTGAAAATCTTTTAAATCTCATTAAAATCCCGGTTTTGGACAACATCAAAGACTTATTCGACGTATTTCCCCGCTCCGGCCGGGTCGAATGGATTGGCATTCGACCCGAACGGCGCGTGCCGGTAGAGGCTGTTGATTCGATTGACGTATCTGAAAAAAGAGGTATTCTCGGTGATCATTACAGCGGTCAGAGCGGTAATCGCCATGTCACACTCATTCAGGCGGAACACTTGCCCGTTGTAGCAGCTCTAACAGGACGCGATGTGCTCGATCCGGCAGTAGTGCGCCGGAATATTGTCGTGTCGGGACTGAATCTGCTGGCCCTCAAAGACTATAAAATCCAGATTGGGGATGTGATTCTTCAGATCACGGGGCAATGTCACCCCTGTTCTAAAATGGAGACGGCTCTTGGACCGGGCGGTTATAATGCCATGCGTGGACATGGTGGAATGACGGCAAAAGTGATTCAGGGCGGTAGTTTGAGGGTAGGAGATGAGGTGGTGCCAGTCCGCCAGCGATTATAAACCTGATAAGTTTATAATCGGTCAGCAATTGAAGCAAATAAATAATCATTCGGGACATTGATTGAAAAAGGGTGGACGTAGGCGGAAAGCCATTTTTTAATTAAATGTAAACGGGTTCATGTTTACAAATTAGTCTGTTTCTGCCTCTGTTTCCAACGTTGGCTATATCAATGGGTAGTTTTTTCTTGCCAACTAGTTGTTTTTTCTTGTGAGCAAATTCGTTGCGACAACCCAGTTCCTTTTAGTAATTTTGATGTAGTACAAATTGACATATAATCCATCCACACGATTATCTGATGCGCTGTTTGTTTCTGTACGTCAACTACTTACTAATCGTTTGGGTGCTTGCATCAACGGTGTCCAAGGCGCAGGAAATAACCTATCTTAAACTACAATCCGACAGGTTGTATAAGGCCAGGGAAGCTGAGAAGGAGGCCAGGAAAAAGAATGATCCACTCCTGTTGGCAGAAGCTTTTTATCTATACGGAAAAACGTATGTGTTTGCTGGTGATTACCGAACGGCCCAGGCTTATTACCTGAAATCGCTCCGTATCCAGGAACCTCGGGGCGATTCGTTTGAACTGAGTCGACTGTATGTGCGACTATGCGAAAGCGAAGAGCGAATGGGCCATTTCTCCAGAGCCTTACAGTACGCTACCCTTTCTCTGGCGGTTGCACAGCGCCTTCAAACTGATAGGGATAATGCCTTGATTCGGTCTTATGGCGCTTTCGCGCATGTTTACGAAACAATGTGGAGCGGGCAATCACGTCGAAGGGGCCCCGATTTCAACAGAATTCTTTCCTACTACAGGAAGAGAGAGTTTCTCTGTTATAAACTAAACGATACACTGGGAGTGGCTGAAGTAAGTCTCGAACTAGGAACACTCTTTGCCAAAGTTAAAGACCCACGGGCTATCCCTTACTTCGAAAAAGCACTTTACCTATTTACAATCAATCATAAAGACGGTATTCAGGTCAATACAATGATGCACCTGGCATCAGCTTATTTAAACTTCGGTAAACTCGAACGGGCTTTCCGCATACTCCGAGATGCCGAACAGATTTATGCCGATAAGAAGCTGAATGAATATGAAATCCGGCTCGGATTGGAAACGCAGTTTGTACGATATTATGAGGCTTCAGGTAAGTGGCAACAGGCCTTTGACCGATTGAAGAAACTGAATGAGCTGGAAAAAATTAAACTGCTGGCCGACCAGAATGGAGCTATTACCCGCCTGAATGTCGAATATGAAACGGAAAAAAGAGAAGGTCTTTTAGAGGAACAGAAAAAGGCGATTGACCTGCACACCCAGAATCTTCAATTACACCGAAGATTTGCCATCGCCACCTCCGCCTTGTTCATAATAGCGGCCGGTATGAGTCTCGTTTTTTTTCGACTATACCGTAAAAATCAGCGCATCAGCCGCCGGAATGAAGATTTAGTTAAAGAACAGAACCACCGGGTAAAAAATAATTTGCAGGTTGTATCGAGCTTGCTCAGTTTACAATCTAAACGGTTGTCGGATGAGTCGGCCAGGAAAGCGATTGAAGAAAGCAGACTGCGCGTACAGTCGATGGCTATACTGCATCAACGGTTATATGACGGCGATAAACTGGCCGAAGCCAACCTCGATGAGTTTATTCGGGAAGTAGTAACCAGCGTACTAAAAGCGTATGGATACCCAACGTTGAAAGTGCAGTTTTCTATTGGGGATATATCCCTTGCCGCCGACAAAGCCGTTCCGCTTGGACTGATTCTGAACGAGTTGACAACCAATGCCTGTAAATATGCTTTCCCTACTACTAATAACCCTGCCTTTAGCATTGGTTGCTATCGGGAAAGCACTAAAATTCACATGATCGTAGCAGATAATGGTCCGGGCTTTGGGGCTGAACAGACAAATACAAGCTGGTCTGAATCAACTATGGCGGTAGTACCCGTATCGTTTGGCATGCAATTGATTCAGGCGCAGGTAGCACAACTGGCCGGAACTTATACATTTAATACAAACCCAGGCGGTGCGGATACTGGAATTGTTTTTTCACTGGAATTTAAAGGCTGACTCAACGGATGGACTCATTGAAAATTCTGATTGTCGAGGATGAAACCATTACCGCAATGGACCTGCGCGAAACGCTACAGGAAGCAGGGCACAGCGTAACGGCGATTGCCCGTAATTTTGATCAGGCCTTGAAGGCAGCTAAAAACAACCCGCCAGATTTAGCCCTTATCGATATTCAGCTGGAAGCGGGGTCTACGGAGAATGGCATTACAACAGCCAGGGAACTTGTTGCTCAACATCGGATGCCTATCATATACCTGACAGCCAATTCAGACCTCCAGACATTTCAACTGGCTAAGGAAACCCTCCCGGCAGCCTATTTGCTGAAACCCTTCCGACACGACGAATTAAAACTACAGGTTGAGCTAGCTTATCATTACTTTCAGTATAATCAGGCACATACAAATGGTAATCCTGTAGCTGGATCCTTGTATTTGCCGATTGATAAAGGGCATGAAAAAATTGAGCTGAAAGATGTGCTCTATTTACAGGCCGATGGCTCGTATGTGAAGGTTTTCGTACTTAAAAAAGAATTACCTCATCATATCAGTACGAACCTGAGCCATCTGGCTCAATATTTTATAGCACCTAACTTCTATCGCTTGTCGCGGTCGTTGCTCATTAATCTGGATCATCTGGAACGGCTGGAGCGCAACTACTTATTTCTGATCAACCACAAAACGCCTATTCAGATTCCTTCGGCCAGTCGAAAAGAGTTGATGAAAAAGCTTACAGTTGTCCGGACAAAATAACTGAATAAAGGAAGTTACGGTTGCTTAGGCGCCTGACTTGTAGGGTCAGCCGAAAGCTTGCTGGGCCGGTTGAACCCATTCCGATACCGGTTGCGCAACTGCTGAAGGGTGTTGATGAGGTCGTAATCTTCGGCCTTGAGCAGATACTCATCGTCCAGATCGCAGAAGTCAAAAAAACGGTCGACCTCGTCGGATTTCAGCGTCGTTGATTGTTCTACCAAAAGCCGGAATCGTTCCAGAGCCAGCGCATGCCGTCGATCCTGTTGCATGATGTAGTAGGCTTTCCGGTCTGTTTTTGGCCGCTTGGCAAATAACTCATACAGAAGCGTTACCCCGGCCCCATCGGCTATTCGGTCAAAAGCCTGCTCGCCGGTAACTTTCTTTGAGGCTGTTGGCTCATCGAGTATCTGCCGAATTTCCCGCTTCACTTCCTCATATCGCTTGGCTGTTACTGTCACTTCAGCAAGGTCAACAACGCGGTAGGGCATAGGTGGAAGAGCATGAGCAACAATCGTTGGATTATCGGCCCCATCATACAAGACACCTGTGCGGTCATAAAGCTGACTGGTTAAAATGAGTGAATCGCCCGGTAGCAGCGTCATGAAAAAACGCCCCGTTGTGTTTGTTCGCGCCCGTTGACGGGTACGTTTATTGATGACTGTAGCGCGATCAACGCCCTGCTTCGTTGTCTGATCAACAACCGTTCCAATCACATACTTACCCTGCGCCCAGGCACTCCCCGACCAACTCAGGAGGCTGGCAAGGCAAAAGAATACTAAGCGTTTACAGAGCATGACGAAAAAGGCTTTTGCTTACAAATCCGTAGGTCGCGTTAATTACTCAACAGAAGGTTGGGCACAGGTTCCTACAAAAATACGGGTTGATTGCATTTAATCCTGTTAAAAAACCTTAACCAGTTTTTCCAGCCGGTCGAGCGTCATTTCAGTAAAGTCAACCGCAACGTCATCGACGAAAGGCCGGAGTTCATTAGGCGATTGTGTCGTAGCCATGCCAACTACCGAAGCCCCTGATGCTTTGGCGGCTTGAATTCCTGTCATCGAATCCTCGAAGATGACGCTATCGGCTGGCTCAACGCCGAGCATGGTCATCGCTTGTTGATAAATTTCCGGGTCTGGCTTCGGATGGCTTACCATGCTTTCATGGAGCAGTACGTCGAAATACTGGCGAATGCCGAGGGCATCCATCACAAAATCAAGGTTTTCGACGGGTGCCGATGTTGCCACCGCCGTCAACATATTCGCAGCTTTCAGGGCTTGCAGAAAGGGGACCAGCCCTGCCACAGGGGTGATGACAGAACGGTACAACTCCCGAAATAATGCTTCCTTTTCGTGAGCCAGCCGTTTCGATTCATCGTCGGTCAGCGTTTTTCCAGAAAAAAGGTGGCCCAATATATCATTGTTATGCTTCCCCGAAACATACTGGACGAAGTCGGCATCACTCAGCGTTTTGCCGTAGCGTTCGTAATATTCACGCCAGGCAATGCGGTGATGCGGGTTTGTGTCAACAATAACCCCATCCATGTCAAAGATTACAGCTTTCATAAATGTCAGTTTATGGTATTCGGTTTATGGTAGGCTGACGCATATACACTAGATGCGTCAGCTTATCGCAAACCGTAAACCGAATACTCTTATTTCATCTTCACAATCGTTACGCCCGCGCCACCCCGGTCGGCGTGTTCATCCTCCATCTTACTCACCTGCTTGTATCCACGAAGGTGATTACGCACGAGGGTCCGTAAAATGCCGTCGCCTTTACCATGAACAATGCGAAGTTCGGGATAGCCGAGCATCAGGGCATCATCGAAGAACCGATCTACTTCCCCAAGAGCTTCTTCCCCCCGTTTTCCCCGAATGTCGAGGTTAAAGCTGAAGTTCTGCATTTTCTCGTTCATGTCGACGCCCTGACTGCGTGGCCGGTCGTCTCGTACGTCGGTCGCGTCTTTGAACGTTTTCTTGCTGACTTTTTCAAGCCTGTTCAACTTCACGTTCGATTTCAGATCGCCAATCCGAATCTCGGCATCTTTCCCGCGCAGGGATAGCACCTCACCAATTGTATTTTGACCCATAACGCGAACGTAGCTACCCACCGAAATGACGCCGTTGTCGTTCTCAAACTCGTCTTCTGCTGGTTTGGGTTTTTCAATAACGATGGTCTCGGGTTTCAGTTCCTTTTGCTCGAACCGTTCCAGTTCCTGGCGGATTTGCTTTGTCGGTTCACGCTCGGCTTTGTTTTCTTTAATTTCCCGAATCGTGTTTTCTATCCGCTGGTTAGCTTCCTGCACCAGTGCTTTGGCTTTCTGCTTGGCGTCGTTTACAATTTGCTTCTGCTCGTTGTCCAGGCGGGTTTTAAGGGCCGTATACTCGGCGAGTTGCTGGGCGAGTTTACGCTGGTTGATACTGATCTCGATGTTCTTTTCCGAAAAAACACGCTTTTCAATATCCAGTTCTTTTAATAATTTCTCGAAGTTCACCTGCTGGTTGCCAAGCTTCTCTTTGGCTTTGTCAATGACACCTTTAGGCAGGCCAATTTTCTGCGCAATCTCAAAGGCAAACGAAGAACCGGGACGGCCAATTTCCAACTGGTAGAGCGGTTCCAGATGCTCACCATCGAAACGCATAGCCCCGTTAATTAAGCCCGGCGTTTTGTCGGCCACTACTTTCAGGTTAGTATAGTGCGTGTTGACCACACCATACGCCCCCGATTTATTGAGGTCTTCCAGAATCGACTCGGCAATGGCCCCGCCCAAACCCGGTTCTGTTCCCGTTCCGAATTCATCAATGAGGAAGAGGGTTCGCTTGTTGGCACCAATCAGGAATTGCTTCATGGCCGTTAAGTGCGAGGAGTACGTACTCAAGTCGTTCTCCAGCGACTGCTCATCACCAATGTCGATAAACAGATTCTGGAAAACGCCCATCTCCGCAAAGTCGGCCATGGGCACCAGCAAGCCGCATTGCAGCATGTACTGGATAAGGCCAATGGTTTTCAACGCTACCGATTTACCACCGGCATTAGGGCCGGAAATAATCAGAATCCGGGCTTTCTCATCCAGCCGAACACTTAAGGGTACAACCGTTTTGCCGAGTTTTGAAAACGATAAGTACAGTAAGGGATGGCGGGCGTTGGTCCAGTTGATAAAGGGGCGCTCATGCAGTTTGGGCATGATAGCGTCCAGTTGAACCGCCAGTTTTGCCTTGGCCCGGATAAAATCAATCTGCGCCAGGAAATTGACCGCCCGTTTCAGCTCTTCCAGATGAGGACGAATCTGGTCGGTAAGAGCCAGCAGGATTCGGTAAATTTCCCGTCGTTCTGCATACTCCAACTCCCGTATTTCGTTATTGGCGTCGAATACTTCGGCTGGTTCAAGATACACGGTCTGGCCCGTTTGCGATTCGTCGTGGACAAAGCCCTTGATCTTCCGTTTGTGTTCGGCCGCGACGGGAATTACAAGCCGTCCACCGCGCACGGTCAACGAAAGGTCATCCGGCATCCAGCCGTTTTGCCGGGCATTTCGGATGATGCTGTCGAGCCGTTTGCGCAAGTTGGCCTGTTCGCCAATAATTCGCCGACGAATGCTTGCCAGTTCCGGTGAGGCCGAATCACGAATGTGGCCACGGTCGTCGATGACCCGTTCGAGTGCGTCCGTCAGTTTTTTGTCGACCGCTACGGGGCCGGCCAGTTCGCGCAGGAAGGGGAAGCTATTCTCTTCTTCACGTTTCGACAGGAAGCGCAGACAGTCCTGAATGGTCCGTAGGGCTAGCTTCAGGTCAAAGAACTCTTCTTCAGTTAGCGCAAGTCCTTCAACGCGGGCGCGACCCAGGTGGGGCCTGATATCAATGTAATTGCTAGTTGGAAAGTCGGGCTCATATTGAACAATCTGCTTGAATTCCGTTGTTTGGCGAAGCAGTTTGTCAATGAGCTGTACGTTATCGGTAAAGCGAATTTTCTCGACATAATCCTGCCCCAGTGGACTGACACAGGCCTCTTTTAGTCGTTCGCGGATGGTGTTGAATCCTAATTTATTTTCTAAGGTATTGGGATAAAGCATTTGTAGAGCCATCGCTGCCAAGCTGGCCGATGGAAAAGAATAGACTAAAGTTGTGATGACTTCCATCCCAGCCGGGATGGTGCTATATAGATAACAGTAAGGGAGTGTAGTGGGTTCTTTTTACGCTCCGTATTCGAATAATTGACCCGTTGAGATGAAATGATCATACCTAAGTCCTTGAGACCATCCATCATTCGGCGATCACCTGTCCAGAGGGGAGCATCAAGATGGATGGCTAAGGCTAAATACGGTATATCGTTTGGGTCTATATTTTCCAGAAGCTTATTAGCTTGTTGCCAGCACGCGAAGGGAATATAGGCTTCATTGATAAATTCAATGTGGCTCGAAAATTCGTACAGTAAGTCAATTAAAACATCGTCATCAAGTCCGCTTAGCAACTTGATACGCTCCTTATGTTTAAATAATTCGATTTGAATAAAGTGGCAACTGACGAATCGTACGGTTGCTGGCGGGTTTATTAACACAGATGCTGCTTTGTTGCCTGCAGAGATGAGCGCACTAAACACTATGTTGGCATCTACAACTACTGAAATCATTGTAAAAACCGTCGTTTATTTTTAGTCCACCAATCAGAATTGATATCTTGAGCTAGTGTTGCTGCCTGCTCATCTGTTCCCTGTCGGCTAGCCAGCATATCCTGTAAGCGAATCTGCTTAAGAAGCTTTTCCAAAACCCTGGCATCCACATCAGCTACCGGGATTTTTATAATGTATTGGTCGTCTTGCTGAAGTATTTCCATATGGAAAAATACATAATTGTGCGGTTAATTGCAATGAAGCGCCATTTATTGATAGCATATGGCCTTATCAATGCAGATGCTCCAGTCGTTCCAGCATTTCAAGGCAGGAGCGGCTATTGTGGTAGGGGCACTTCCACATGCTGATTTTATCGGTGCCCAGTATCTTATGATCGGCGGTGACACCTAAGTACCATTCGCCGTTTTTAAGATCGAGTAGATACTTTTTGATGAATGCCCAACTCTTGACCGACTTGTCCAGGAATGCTTTCTCGTGCGTGAGTTGATAGGCGTTCATAAAGCCAACCATAGCCTCAGCCATCACCCACCAGGACCGTTCCTGATTAAGGTGGCCATTGGGTTCAAGTTCATAATTCATGCCGTTATCGGCAGGATCGAAACCTGTGGAAGCGGCCCGCGCCATGTTTATACCAATATGCTGAATCGCTTTCTGCAAGGGCTTGTCCGATGGATTTTTAATAGCCAGTAGATCGGCCGCTTCGGGTAGTAGCCAGGATGCCTCAATGTCATGCCCATAGGAAATCGCTGTTCGTCGGATTTTCCAGTTCATATCCATGAACAGATTCATGCGATACGTTTTGGGGTCAATGATATGAATCTGAAACATGTGCAGCATCCCGCGTATTTGTTCGGCAACGGATTTATCCGGCCACACACGATATAAACAGGTAAAAGCCTCCAGAATATGGAGGTGCGTATTCATTGTTTTAATCTCCTGGTTATCGTATTTACTAATGATATAGTCTTTAGCCGGTGACCAGTCGCGAGCGAGGGCTTCTACAAAACCGCCTTTTTTCTGGTCGTAAGCATGCTTCACCATATGTTGAAACACATCTTTGGCCAGCGCGAGGGCAGGGGCAGACTTCGTTGCGTGTACATACTCACTTAGCCCATAGAGCGTGAACGCTTGCCCATACAAATGTTTGAGCGTATTTTTTGGCTGGCCTTGTGCATCGACCGACCAGTAAACACCCCCATATTGTGGGTCAATAAAATATTTACTAATGTACTGAAACGCCTGATCGGCCATGGGTTTGTACTCTTCGTGTTGTGTATGGCGAAGGGCCGCCGAGAACGACCAGAGAATACGGGCGTTGAGGACGATACCCTTTTCGGCCGTTGGGTCAGGCTTGTTCTGGTAGTTAACCCGGCCATAAAAACCGCCATGCTCAGGATCGGGCGCGTAGCGTTGCCAGTAAGCCAGAATGTCTTTGTGTTCCTGCCGGAGTTCAGCGCGAAGTTGATTCAGGTCCATTGATGTCAATGATGAATTATATATAATGAACGATCATCTGGCCTGCTGCTAGTCCTGACTATCATCCATCATGTATAATTCATCATTCACCATTTTCTACTGTTTTTTACGACTGCCGTTTCGGCTGCCGCTGTGGCCTGAGTGGCCGTGACCTCCACGTTCGTCGGAAAGTTCCTTAACACTTTTCCCCTGAACGTCGTGGTCTTCTTCTTCATCCTGTTTGCTCTTGTTGGCATTAGTCATTGTTCGCTCTGCGTTTGGACGATCTTTGCCTGTATCATGCGCTTCATAATTTCGGGTTCGATTGCTATTTGCCTGATTATCGTTAGAACCCGGCTGATCTGTGGTTTTGTTGTTAGCCATGATTATGTCTATTTGTTGAGTAGACTTTTAACCTCTGTGTGAATAAATTGTTTTATGCAAAAAGGCCTGATCTACATAGCAGATCAGGCCTTTTTGTTCTGTTTGACTACCTAAGCGATTGGCTTAGTACCCAGGGTTCTGAGCCAGTACACTCTTGCCCTGTGAGTCAATCTGCGTTTGTGGAATTGGCAGGTATTCATCTTTACCTGTTGTAAATTTGGCACCAGTGTAGCCAACTGGAAGCAATTTACCCTCATAAGCAATGAAGTTGTTCAACACCGTTGCAGCAGTACCCCAACGAACCAGGTCATAGAACCGGTGGCCTTCGCCTGACAACTCCAACTTACGCTCAAACTGAACCGCAGCACGTGCCGTGGCCTGATCAGCAAACGAGGTGTAGGGGCTGATCTGGTAGTTAGCGGCCGGTGTACCAGCCGCCGTTTTTACGTAGGTTGTGCCTTTAGCACGATTCCGGATTTGATTGACATAATCCAGTGCTTTGGCCAGGCTACCAACTTCCACTTCACATTCTGCTGCCATTAATAACACATCGGCGTAGCGAATAATGTTGTAGTTGATGGCCGAATAACCATCTGTCCAGGAGCTACCGCCGGTCAATGATTTATCCTGTGATTTATAGAAGACAAACTTGATCGGCGAATATGGACCCGCAAAGCTCTGGT
>CAXTJJ010000087.1:0-14737 GCA_964244155.1 uncultured Spirosoma sp. | reverse complement strand
ATTGTCCACAATCTGCTGTGGGCTCATTACAAAGCCAGTGTCTTCCAGGCTCTCCAGCACTTAGTCGACCAACAGCCCCAACTCTCCATCCGCGTCCTGCAGATCGCCCGAAATGAACGCTCCCGGGCCAGTCTGGAAACCCTGCCCGATGCCACCGTCCCCACCTACACCTACGACTACCAACTGCTCTTCGACCGCTACCTGGAAGACATCAGCCTGCCCGAACGGGCCATGGCCCTGCTCCACCAGGCCAGAGCCTACAAGCCCGATGTGATCAACCTGACGGGCTACTACGACCCCGCCCAACTGCTGCTGCTGGCTTGGGCCAAAGCCTCGGGCATCCGGGTGGTGATGCAAAACGAAAGCACCGCCCTCGACCACCCCCGCAACGGCCTCAAAGAACGCTTCAAGCGCAGCCTGTTTCGCTACTGTGATGGCTTCTTCTGCTTCGGCAGCCAGTCGGCCGATTACCTCATTGAGTTGGGGGTGCCCCCGGCCAAAATCCTGCTGCGCAAAAATGCGGTCGACAACCAGGCGCTGCGGGCGGTCTACGAGCAGACTTTGCCCAAGCGAAGTCAGCTGCAAAAAAGCCTGCACTTGCAGCCCAACAATTTTGTGTTTGTGGGCCGGCTGATCGAGGTGAAGAACCTGCCCCTGCTGCTAAGTGCTTTTGCCCAGGCCCTGAAGCAGTCGGTCCGGGGCCAAAGCTGGGGCCTGACCCTGCTGGGGGATGGGGCCGAGTCGGCCAGACTGCGTCAGCAGATCCAGGCCCTGGGACTGACCGACCGGGTCAGGCTACTGCCGGGCCGGCCCTGGTTTCAGGTGCCCCAGGTGCTGGCCCTGAGCAATGTGCTGGTATTGACCAGTCGCTCAGAAACCTGGGGTCTGGTGGTCAACGAAGCCATGGTATGCGGTCTGCCGGTGATTGTCTCGAATCGGTGCGGGTGTGTTCATGACCTGGTTCATGCCGAGCAGAACGGGTTTGTGTTCGACCCCGAAGAGCCTGACAAGCTCACCCGGCTGATGGTCAGGTTTATGGATGAATCAGTCGATATCGAGCAGATGGGCCACTATGCTCAACACTACATTTCTCCTTATACATCTCAGGCTGTTGCTCAGGAAATGCTGGATGGCTTTCGTAAAATCATGAATTAATTAGTTATTTCGCATATATATGCGAATTTTAAATATTTGTGCTTATACTTGGCAAGCGGGTGGCCCCCCCAAGATTATTTTTGATCACACGGAAGTTGTTTTGCGCTATGGGCATCAGGTAGATATCCTCAGCCCTATATCGCCTGGCGAAATTCCGTATCCTCTTCCAAGTGGCGCGCGGTTGATTCTGTGCCAGCGAACACCGGTTATCAGTCGATTTTTTCGTGAATTTTCGCTTGAGTTATATCAGTTTCTTCGCCAGCATGCACACGAATATGATATCATTCACTGCCATGGCCTTTGGCATTTTGGCGTGCTGGCACCCTTTATGATTGATCGTACAGTTGCCAAAGTAATTACGATTCATGGCGTACTGGACAAGTGGGTTTATGCTCATAACAATTGGAAGAAGCGGGTAATGGACGTGTTTGCCCAAAAAGCTTTCTTAGAACGGGCTGACCTGGTACAAATAAATAATACCGACGAGCAGGGAGACGTGCTGCGTTATCTCGGCCACCCTCATCCAAATGTTGTTATTATCCCGAACGGGGTAAAAATGAGTGATTTTAGTAACCTACCGCCTAAAGGTAGTTTTCGCCAGAAGTTTGGCCTGCCTATGGACAAGAAATTGGTCTTGTTCATGAGTCGTCTGAACGCCAAAAAAGGTCTTGATCTGCTTTTGCCAGGTTTTCACGAGTATGTTCGCCGTCATCCTGATACAATCCTGGCTTTGGCTGGGTCCGATGATGGATATGAAGCAACAGTCCGCCAATTTATTGCTCAACACGATCTCAGCAATTCCATCCGGCTGGTAGGTATGCTAACCGGAGATGATAAAAAAGCAGCTTTGGTCGATGCCGATTTGTTCACGCTTCCCTCCTATTCAGAAGGTTTTTCGATGGCAGTACTGGAAGCAATGGCTACGGGCACTCCCGCCCTCGTATCAGACCGGGTAGGATTTGGTGAAACCATTCGCGAACACGAAGCGGCTGGTTTGCTGGAAAGCCTGACATCTGAAAGCGTTCGGGCCGGGCTGGAGAAACTCCTGAGTGATGATGAACTACGGCAACGTTTAGCTGAAAATGCAACAGCACTCGTACAGAAGCGATATGATATTGATATAGTAGCCAAACAACTCCTGGACGAATATGCCAAAGTTGTTCGGCCAAACGGGTAAGCTTACAGAGCAACTACCTCAACCGAATTAACTGTTGAACGCAGGTGGTAATGCGTAGGATATAGCTGTTTTTTATCACCGTCTATAATCAGGACATATACTGTATAAACTTGATTATCCTGAATATATCCAACGGAGATAGTATTGGTAAACCCGCTTGCATAGTAGTTTTCCCCAACCGAAAAAAGAAACTTTTTTAACGAATAACGGCTCTGTTTGGTCGGAATTATTTGCTGCTGCCTGTCGCTTTTCAGGACAATATAAGCCCCATCCTTTTTGCCCATTTTTCGAGTGTACGAATCATTTGTGAACACAAGGGTATGGCCACCAATCTGATTAACCGTTAATTGAAATTCTTCAGACTTTTTCTCGTAAGGCCCATCAAAAAAATACTGGTCTGGTAACTCATAAACTCCCGTTCGGATAGCGCGAACAGTAACCGAGTCGACGGGAGCCCGCATGCTTAAATAAATAGGTGTGCTGGGTATAGACCGATTTCGTTGCCAGTCATATATATCAGTGTACCTTTCTTTATAATAATAATCGAGCGGAGCTAAATATTGAAAATAACTGAACAGGAAAATAAAGCAGCTTATAGCCAGCCATATCTTACTGTATAAGATATTTTGTTTAGCATTCAACTTACTGGAAACTAACAAAACAACAAAAATCAGCCAGATAAACCCAATGTATTTATAGCGGCTGATTAATACTGCATTTGTTCCGTCCAATGCCCGGCCTACTGCAAAAGCCAGCATGGTAATACTTAAGTGAAGTAGTCCTCCCCAGAGCGTAATCTCCCATCTTGGGTATTGCTTTGCAGAACTGTGGAAGGCAGATTTGAGAAGAATAAACCCATAATAAACAACCGCAATACCCAGAACAAGGCCAACGGCAGCAATCAACCCAATGCGTATCGAAGGGGGTAAAACGGTGCTTAAATCGAATGATAAGCCGCTAAAGACCAGTAGATTCTTGAAAATCAGTCCTGGATATTGAATGTTGTCGGACAGCTTAGGTCTGAATGCGGGAATAGTGAGGTTGTGATAATACAGCAGAACGATACTCCCGATAAGCAATACCCATAACAGCGTATCTTTCCAGCGATGTTGTATTAATAGAAGCAGAACACCAACAGGTAATATGAATGTACCGTTTACATCGCTGAGAATAGAACCCGTTGCAAACAGTAAAGCAAGCGAAAAGTGTTTGCGCTTATGTGAAAAAAGGTGATAGGATGATAAGAAGGCTAAAAAATAAATGACAATTTGTTGAAATGGAATAATAGCCCAGAAAATAGCCTCATAATATTGAATGGTAAACAATAAAAGAGAGCTACTTAATAGAAGAAGGAGGGGCAGTTTTGCGTCTTTAATAATTGAATAAAAGAGATAAAGTATACCAATAAGGGAAAGGAGCCCAAAAAACAATTGAATTCTTAAATCCAGATGTCCATTTATTAAATAAATACTAATAGCCGCAATTCGATCGACAACGATCCGGCGCTCATCATCCTGAGTCCAGAGAATATCAACAAATGACGCCCAGGAAAAATCTGTTAGTTGCGCAAACTTAGTAACCGGCTCCAGCAAGCCATCATAATCGTCCTGAAAAGGAATATTACTAACAAATTGAAAAAAAGTGTAGAAAAAGACAAGAACAGGAACGCCAGTTAATACAAGTATTCCTCTGTTCGTAATAGTCCTCTCCGATAACGCTGTCGACATCCTGTTAACTGCAAATGATAAGTACGTGTGAACTCTCCACACGAACAAGTAAATGGTTACGGTAAAATCAGAAATGATAAATCAATACACATTTCGTTTCACCACATTCGTCCAATCTACTTGCCGATCAGCTTCTGATAGATCAACGAATGGAAACTCGAGCAATAGTTTTTTCAGTTTGGGCAGGCAGTTCTCAAGGCCATAATAGGATTTAAATTGCCTGACCCGGCTTAGGCCCGGAATCATAGGCTGTTCAGCATCGAAGTCACGAGGATGGAAGTAGGTCATTACATAATCTGAACGTCGCATTAAGCTCTTAATAACGCTATACGGAAATAACCGGAAGTACCCTCCACCCGAAAATATCAAATCCTGCCCGAACACCGCAGCCGTATTGATGGGGAATTCTTTCAGTAAAATACCATCTACATTCAGGTATCCGGGTGCAAACATATTTAATGAGGCATCGCCCCCATGAGAACGCCGGGCCGAAAACACGGAGCAATCGATATCAATACCTTGCTCAAGCAAAATTGGGAAAACCCATCGGTTATACTCCTTTATTGAAAAACCAGGGGCTCGATACGAACGCACCTTCTTTCCGGTCAAATCCTGTAAGTGCTTGATGGATCGCTCCAGATCAGACTGAAATTCAGCGGGTGTTTGTTCATAAGCCAATTGATGGGCATAGGAATGCGTCGCAATTTCATAGCCCGCGGCATCAATTCGCCGGATAACGTCGGGGTGTTTGTCGGCAACCCAGCCCAGACAAAAAAAAGTAGCGCGACTTTTGGTATCGTCCAATAGCTGGAAAATACGATCCATATTCTGGTAAATCCGGCTCTCGTACTGGCCCCAGTCAGCCTCTGTCCGGGTTGAGGCATTATCCAGAATATGAAACCACTCTTCAATATCGAACGTGAGAATATTCATTAATTTAGGAGGTAAGTCGGTAAGTCAGTAAGCGGCTTCGCCTAAGTCAGTAAGTGGCTGACGCCTAAACAACATACGTGCGTCAGCCACTTACTGACTTAGGCGAAGCCGCTTACTGACTTACCGACTATTTAATAAAACCGCTTTCCGGCCGCCAAAAAGGCTTTTACATCTTCGCGGGTAGGAAACGTAAAATAAGTCATCTGGCTTGCATCATTCTCTATCAACTCATACTTCCCGGTATGAATTTTCTCGATAGCTTCCAGCATCGAATCCATTCCTATTTTTTTCGTCACATCAATCAATTCAGCCTGAGTCATATTGCCAATGGCAAGCTTATGCTGTACCAAAATTGGCCCGTTATCGATGCCTTCGTCAACAAAAAATACAGAGACGCCCGTATGCGTTTCGTTATTTTTCAGGACCCAGAAAGAAGGCATTAAGCCCCGATATTTGGGCAATAAAGCGGTATGCAAATTAATGCAGCCATGTGTGGCAACATCCAGTAGCTTTTGCTTGAAAATCTGATTGCCTGCAATTGAAAGAAACAGATCAGGCTTATATTCCCTAAGCTTTACTAAGTTTTCATCTTTATTGATGTTGCCATCAATATGGATCAGAGGAATATTTCGATCAGCCAGGACTTTCCGGACATTGTTGCGGCTATCTAATTTTGACGCGACAAACTTGAAGCCGTAGCGTACAAAAAAGGGAAAGCCAAAAATATCATAGGTTTTTTTAATCTTTTCCCCAAAGCTTTCCCGCTTGCCAAAGGGCGATACATCGAATACCACTGTTGCAACAACTTCGGCGTAAGGAGGTAAGTTTTTGAGTAAATAATCAATATTACGGGCGAGGTAGAACGGGTCATCCTGCGTAAGAATCACAAGGCGCATAAACTATCAGCTAGCGTTTAAGCAACAAAACTACGTATTCCGGCCGGAAAGCCAGTATTCATTTATCAGCGAATGATCACTTTCCGACGGAGTACTTGCCCATCGGCAGTTTGTAAATCGGCTATGTAAATACCGGACGCCAGATTTTCCAGGGATACAGACAGTGTTTTTTGAGCGTGCCCACGCCAGCTTTTTACCGTTTGCCCAAGTATATCGCGCATTGTCATTTCAGTAAAGGTCACCAGATCGGCCTCAATGTGCAGTATACGATCTGACGCCAGCGGATTTGGATATACCTGTACAATAGGCTCCGTTGGCTCCACGCCCAACACCAGCGGCAGTGCACTAACCAGATTGCTGTATGGTGACTCCGACGTTGCGCTGTAGGCACGCAGCCGATAATAATACGTACCAAACATATTGGGCAGGTTGGTGTCTGTGAAGGTGCTAACTGTTCCATTCACCGACGCAATCTGTTTGAACGTAGTGGGGGTATCGTCTGCCCGCTCCAGAAACTGCACTTGCCCGGTTGTGGAGGCTGTCCAGTTCAATTGGATTTGATTTTCAGAAATAGGTTTTGCCGCCAGCGTGGTTACACGAGGGATAGCATCGGCTATTGACACGTTATCGAAAGAGAACGCCCGCATCCCCCGTGTATTTCGGAGGGTAGGGCCATCATAAAATGGGGATGCCGCATCGGAGAAGTAAGCGGGCAGGTAGCGTAGTTTCGTAGCAGAAGATGCCTGCTTTAAACTAAGGACTATTCGATTGCCACTGGCCGACCCACCAGACAGCAAACCGGCTTTTCCATCCAGATAAAAATAATCTTTTTGCTCACGGTGAGCGATCATTGCCCCAGTTGCAAAATTATAAAAAGTGGTATCATTCTTCCAGACCATCTGCATCTGGTCATCGAATACCAATGTAATTGAGTCTTTACCAACATTATAAAACGTTTTCTTTACGTCGGGCGAATTAATTTGAAGGGTATCCTTTGATCCATAGAAATCACGGGCAATCAGTCGAAATTGTTCAAAAGCCAGTTTTTGGTGGGCTTGCCCCGTATAGTGCACTCCATCATAGCCTGGCGTCCCTACTGTGGCAACTGTTTCTACATTCGTGAACAGGTATTTGGTCCGCCGTTGAAAATCGCGCAAAGCGGCTGCCTCCTCCTCCACGTTCGCCAGAATATTAATCTGTCCTACATAGATTCGGGCATTACCATAATCTTCCCTGAATTGATTATAGAGGGTAGTGAATTTTTCGCCATAATTAGCAGGGCCACTCCCGGCCTCTTCTTCGCCCTGTTTCCAGATAATAGCTTTCACCTGTTTAGCAACGCCCGCCCACTGGGCCCGATTCAGCAGGTCGCCATAAAATGTGATCGGATTGGCATGGTTGATTGGGTCACGAATTGTTAGCGCCGTGATAGCCGTTCCGCCCATAGCACCGTTTATAAAACAGGTTGGAATACCGTAGTTTTCCAGAATAAGCCGTTGTAATGTCAGGCCAAAACCACCTATACTGGCAAATGGCTGCTTAGCCAGATACCAGCTCATCTGACTTGGGGACCCTAAATAAGGATAGGCAACGTTACGCAGGTATTTGTCATTAAAATTGAAGGAATACAATTCATCGAAGTTGGAAAGAGCAAGCGCGTTCGACTGTCCATCTATAATATAAACATCACCGCAAACAATATGCTTGGGGTTTGCCACTTGCGTTGAATCAGCCCCTTTGTAAATAAAAACCTTGAAAGAGTACTCTGCACGTTCAGCTTTAATAGTCGATACGAGTGTAAATGCCGCTGAACTATCTTTAGCATCCAGTGATTGACTAACAACCTTTGTCAGTGAATCTTCTCTAAACAACTGTAAGCCAATCTTAGTATAACCGCTGGCATTCATTTTGCCACTTATTGTAACTACAGCCTGGTTGTTAACATCGCGAGGGTATAATTGAAGGTCATGCGGTAACTGCTGAAAGATAATCTGCCCTGTTACGGGGAAATAGTACAAAAGCAATATGACTCCTAGGTAAAGTCGCTTCATCGGCTTTGTTGGATATAAAAAAAGTTATAATATTGCATGTTAAAGAAAACATGTAATCTGCAGGTAAAAATATAGCCTTTACGCAAATAAGTAAAATAAAAGGCATTTATTGCGCAAATGGCAACATCAAGTATGACCGACGTATCCGTCATCATTCTGACACACAACGAGGAAAAGCACATTACCCGTTGCTTACAGAGCCTTCATCCGTTTACGAATAAAATATTTATTGTCGATTCCTTTTCGACCGACAAGACCGTTGACATAGCCCGCTCACTTGGTGCCACGGTGGTTCAGAACGCCTGGGTAAATTACGCGACTCAATACAACTTTGGCATTCAGAATACCCCTTTTGAAACAACCTGGCTCATGCGCATGGATGCCGATGAATATGTGACGCCCGACTTAGCCAATGAGATTAATCAGCGGCTTTCTGGTCTGCCAACTACAGTGGGGGGTGTTTATGTAAAGCGTCGGGTATTTTTCCTGAATCGCTGGATGCGTCACGGCGGATTCTATCCTATTTGGTTACTCCGGCTCTGGCGACGGGGCGATGGGTTTTGTGAACAGGTTTGGCACGATGAACACATCAAACTAACCCAGGGCGAATCGATTCAGTTTTCTCATGATATTGTCGATCATAACCTTAACAACCTGACCTGGTGGACTCAAAAGCATAATCATTACACCATTTTGGAAATGATTAACTTGCTGAATTACCGTTATAAGTTCGACCAGGCCGAAACAGTTGAAGCCCGTTTTTTCGGGACGCAGGATCAACGCATGCGGTATCTGAAAGAAATGTATGCGTCGCTACCCTTGTTTACGCGGCCAGTTCTATACTTTATCTATCGCTATTTTGTTCGCATGGGTTTCCTGGACGGGCGGGCGGGTTTCGCCTGGTGTTTCCTGCAAGCTCTGTGGTACCGCTTTCTGGTTGATGCCAAGCTTATGGAAGTGAACATTCGTGTTGGTAATGACAGAGACGCAATCATCAACTATTTCCAAACGGAGTATGGCAAAGACCTCAGACCCAAACAACCCGAACAGATTAGTCAGTCATGAACCAACTATAGGTTCGCAACCGGAATCAGTTCATCAACGGGGTAAAACGGATTTTTCTCAATTCAACATAAGTTGGTACAAACCTGGCCCACGGTGGAAATTGATCCTGTGGTTTCTGGCAAACTCAGTGTTTATAAATACTTACTTACCCATTCCAATTGCCATTAAAGTAGCTGTGCTTCGGCTGTTTGGCGCGAAGATGGGAAAGAAGGTAGTTATTAAACCTGGAGTAAATATTAAATACCCTTGGTTACTTCAGGTTGAAAATGAAGTCTGGATAGGTGAGCAGGTTTGGATTGATAACCTGAGTGAGGTTCGGATTGGTAACAACGTCTGTATCTCGCAGGGTGCAATGTTACTGACCGGTAATCATGACTATAGCCGATCAACATTTGATCTGACCACACGGCCCATAACGATAGCCGATGGTGTCTGGATTGGTGCTAAAGCGATAGTGTGCGCAGGCGTTCGTTGCGAATCGCATGCCGTGCTGGCCGTCAATTCGGTGGCTACACACTCACTGGATGCATATGGTATTTATCAGGGAAATCCGGCCGTTTGGGTCCGACAACGAAACATCAGGGCGTGAAAGTATCGATTATAACGGTTGTCTACAATGGATCAGAATTTATTCGGGATTGCATCGAGTCGATTCTGAACCAGACGTATACGAACATTGAATACATCATCGTCGATGGGCAATCGACTGATGGAACGATTGATATCGTAAAATCATACGGCACGAAAGTTGCCCACTTTATATCTGAACCCGACAAAGGCTTGTATGATGCAATGAATAAAGGGATTCAACTGGCCACCGGCGATGTAATTGGGTTACTAAATGCCGATGATTTTTATCGGCATAACCGCGTGATCGAAAACATGGTCGCTACATTCGAAAAAACAGAAAGCGATGCTGTTTATGGCGATATGTTATATGTAGACCGGCTCGACACCAAAAAGCTAAAGCGCTACTGGCGATCGGGCTGGTACAGCGAGAATGCGTTTCTATGGGGTTGGATGCCCGGTCACTTGTCGTTTTTTGCCAAGCGATGGTTATATGATATGTATGGGATGTTCAGGCTCGATATGAAAAGTGCCGCCGATTATGAATTGATGTTACGATTTATTCATAAGCACAAGGCCAGACTTGCTTACATGAATGAAGTAACAATTGTTATGCGGGCAGGTGGGATTAGCAATAGCAGCGTTCAGAATCGCCTGCGCGCCAATCGGGAAGATCAACTGGCCTGGCAATACAATGATTTAAAACCTTATTTTTTCACATTCTGGCTAAAACCATTACGAAAAATAAAGCAATATATCAGTAAACCACCCGAAGCACTCGATAAGTGAGAAGGCCGTTCAATCAGATTTTACCCGTTTCAGTAAATAAACCCATAAACTTTACGCTCTTTAACACCCCAAATTGGCCAGACCGATTTCAAGTTAAGTAGCGCAATTGCTGAAATTTTAAACAAAATCAGCAAAATTAGCAGCCTTAAACGCCCCACCTTATGAATATTGATTTATTAATTGCATACCTGCAGAATAAATTCAATGATGAGCCTTTCACCTTTGGCTTATACCAGTGTGTTCTCTCCTTTTTAGTTGCCTGTTTCGTATCCGTTGTGGCGATTCCGGTTATTATCAAGATTTCAGAGTTGAAATCGCTGATGGAAAAACCCGGTGCCCGTCGTTCACACTCGACACCAACCCCAACCTTTGGTGGTATTGCCATTTATGCGGCTATTCTTATTGCTTATTTTTTGTGGCCCAGCATCGACCAAACAGATATTTACAGTACGAATTTATCAATTGCGGGGATGACGATTCTCTTCTTTATTGGTATTAAAGATGATTTGGTAGGTATCGACCCTGCCAAGAAACTCATGTTTCAAGTGCTGGCAGCCATGATCCTGATCCTATTCGGCGATTTACGCGTCGATTATTTGTATGGTATTATGGGCTTTCATCATATTGCGCCCGTTATCAGTATTATTTTGACTTGCTTTATCTTCATAGCACTCACCAATGCCATTAACCTTATTGATGGTATCGACGGTTTGGCAGGCGGTATTGCTACAATTGCCAGTGGTACGTTTGGCGGCTGGTTCCTGTTGACGAGTCACTTTACGATGGCTTGTCTGGCTTTCACACTAGCAGGGGCATTGCTTGGCTTTCTGCGCTTCAACTTCTCCAAAACCAGTAAGATTTTTATGGGCAACACAGGGTCGCTGATTATTGGCTTCCTGCTCGCTTTCTTCGCGGTTCGGTTCGTTAGTTTAAATGCAGCTTACCGGTATGAGCCTACCGCCTTTTTCAATGCCCCTATTATTGCTATTGTGATACTTATCGTGCCAATTTTCGATACATTACGGGTGTTTCTGGTTAGGATTCTGGCCGGTCGGTCGCCCTTTTCAGCCGACCGTAATCACATGCACCATATCCTGTTAGACAATGGTCTGACGCATGCGGGCGCAACGGCGGTCCTTTGTGGTATATCTTTATTTAATACGGTTCTGTTTTTGTTTCTGCACCGCAATATATCGAATACTCTATCCTTAATTATTTTAGGATTCCTGTTCTGTTTGTATATGGTGGTAAGTTTCACACTCAAAATGCGGGTCATGTATGTATCAACCCACCCGCGTCGCCGGAAGGCCGTTTTGCGCAGGGAGTTACAAAATGGTATTGTTGGCCGTCGTATTATTGATTATTTATAAATTCTGTGTCAACTCATAAAAAAAGACCTCCAGCCGACTGGAGGTCTTTTTTGTTAGCAACAAGCTTATCAGGATAATACCTCTTTCTTCTCAATTCCTTCCGGCTGGCCTTCCAGCACACTCTTGGCTTTTTTTACTACGTTCTCGACAGTAAAGCCAAAATACGCCATAACTTCTTCGCCAGGGCCAGACAAGCCAAAGCGATTCATACTTAGCGTAGTTCCCTCGTCGGTGACGTATTTGTGCCAACCAATCGGCGAACCCATTTCTACAGCCAGTCGCTTACGAACCGAGGGCGGTAGTACCTCGTGCTGATAGGCTCGGTCCTGTTGCTCAAATAATTCCCAGGAGGGCATACTTACCACCCGTGCCTGAATACCCTGTTTCTTCAATTCTTCCTGTGCAGCCAGCACAAGCGATACTTCAGAACCCGTTGCGATTAGAATCAGTTGGGGAGTTCCCTCCGATTCGCTTAAAATGTAGGCTCCTTTTTCGAGCCCCCGAGCTGAAGCATACTTGTTTTGGTCAATAACGGGCAACTTTTGCCGGGACAGAATAAGTACGACCGGACTTTTGGGCTGCTGCATGGCCACACGCCAGGCTTCGACTGTTTCGTTCGCATCGCCAGGTCGAATAACTACGATATTAGGAATCGTACGCAGCGACACATACTGTTCGACAGGCTGGTGAGTCGGGCCGTCTTCGCCCAATCCAATACTATCATGAGTGAACACGAACGTTGCCGCCGATTCGGCCAGTGCCGTTAGCCGAATGGCTCCACGCATATAATCCGAAAAGTTCAGGAATGTACCACCATAGGGATGTACTCCGCCGTGTTGCGCCATGCCATTGAGGGCAGCGCCCATTGCGTGTTCACGAACACCGAACCAGATGTTTGACTTTTCATAATGACCAGGCTGAAAACTGACATCGCCTTTGGTTGGCATATCGTTTGAGGAAGCCAGATCGGCGGAGCCACCAAAGAGATAGGGTATACGCTTTTTCAACGCTTCCAGCGCTTTGCCTGACGCCTGTCGGGTTGCCAATGGGCCATCAGCAGGGGCAAAGGCAGGCAGGTCGGCCTCCCAATCCTGGGGAAGTTTTCCGGCAAATGAGTTAGCAAAGGTGTCAGCCTCATCCGGAAACTGACTTGCATAGGCGTCAAACCGTTTTTGCCAATCACGTTGCTGAACAGCACCTTGCTGACCTGCCTCAAGCAAATGAGGCTTTACTTCGTCGGGTATAACAAATGACTTGTCAGGGTCCCAGCCATAAAATTCTTTGGTTTTTCGGACATTTTCTTCACCCAATGGGCTGCCATGAACTTTGCTCGTTCCTTCCTGCGGACTACCAAAGCCAATAATGGTACGCACGGCAATGATTGACGGGCGTTCCGTTTCTTCCTGAGCTGCTCGAATGGCTTGCTCAATGGCACCCAGGTCATTACCATCGGCCACGTGCTGTGTATGCCAGCCATAAGCATCAAAACGGGCCATTCGGTCTTCAGTGAAAGCCAGATTAGTCGGCCCATCCAGGGAGATCAGGTTGTCGTCGTATAAGTAAATGAGTTTACCCAACTTAAGGTGGCCCGCCAGCGAAGCCGCTTCAGAAGCAATACCTTCCATCAAATCACCATCGCTGACAATAGAGTAGGTGTAGTGATCCATCACGGTATGCCCTTCCTTATTGTATGTGGCTGCTAAAAACGCTTCGGCCATAGCCATACCTACCCCGTTGGCAAACCCCTGCCCCAGCGGCCCAGTGGTTACCTCAACCCCCGGGGTTAAATTTGACTCGGGGTGGCCCGGCGTTTTGGAATGAAGCTGACGAAAATTCTTCAGATCGTCGAGAGTAAGATCATAACCATACAGATGTAATAAACTATAGAGCAAAGCCGACCCATGCCCGGCCGATAACACGAACCGATCCCGATCAGGCCAATGGGGGTCCTGGGGATTGAAACGCAAAAAGCGAGACCAAAGAACGTAGGCCATGGGCGCAGCACCAAGGGGCAAACCAGGGTGGCCTGAATTAGCTTTTTGAACAGCATCTACCGAGAGCAGTCGGATGGTATCAATACTGAGTTGGTCGAGATCAACCGATTTAGTTGTCATAACGAAAAAAGGCAAACGTTGAAAATTAACAATGGTTTATTTAACCGGACGTACTTAAACGTGCTGTATATATAGACTAACTACCAAAGACAAAAAGAGGATTGAAAAAATTTATCTACCTATGCTATACCATTGACTATCAATAGCTTAATTCTACTTTATTAATAGAACACTCCAGACTAAAATCTGTTTATCAGTTGCATTAGGCTGCTTGGCAGATTTTGTCAGTGCAGGTAATAGATTTGACGCTTACCCTTTTTTCAAATTTCCAGCCTTTCCGAAAAGCTAAACCGATTATTTATTGTTTCTCTATAAACAAACTATACATTAATCATGGAATCAAATAGCGTCAAGAAAATCCACGACTTCGGTCAGAGTATTTGGCTGGATTTCATCGATCGTAAGAGTATGAATACTGGTGAAATTCAAAAGCTTATTGATCAGGATGGCATTCGGGGTGTGACATCAAACCCCACTATTTTTGAGAAAGCTATTGGGGGTAGTTCCGACTATGACGAGGACATTCAGCGACTCGCCCAGGAAGGTAAAAGCAATGAGGATATATTTTATGGTGTCGCCGTCAGCGATATTCAACGAGCTGCCGATTTATTCATGCCGGTTTTTAACGAAGATGTCAAAGGAGCGGATGGTTACGTAAGTCTCGAAGTGTCCCCACGTTTCGCCCACGATACAGATGCGACCATTAATCAGGCCAGAGCGTTATGGAAAGCGGTAAACCGTGAGAATGTAATGATAAAAATACCGGGTACTGCCGCCGGGTTGCCAGCCATACGGCAATGTATCAAGGAAGGTATTAACATTAATGTCACGCTGTTATTCAGCCTGGATCGGTACGAAGCTGTTACGAATGCATACCTGAGCGGACTTGAAGA
>CAXTJJ010000086.1:0-14800 GCA_964244155.1 uncultured Spirosoma sp. | reverse complement strand
GTCCTGAACTCATTCGCTGATATGTCCTGTGCCAATAGTCATGCCAATAGGGCTCCGGTATTGATTATCAATAATTTAGTATGATATTATTAATATTCTGTGTCCGCTTTCGGACGCAAATTGTCCGCTTTCAGGGCTCATACACGTTGCAACGTTATATCAGCCCAATGCGATTTTGCCAGACGACCCCAAGGCCAGTTTACTTGTTCACTCCGGCCCGGCGGTCCGGTTCGCTCTTTGATCCCACTTCTGCCAGCACATAAGGCGATAAGGTTTGAGAGCGGGTAGCCGGATTTAGAAATTCATACGTTAATTGACTAACGTGGTAATAGGGAAATAAGGCCATCCGCTTAACCTGAAAACCGCGCAATTCCAGCGAATCGGCGTAGAGCGCAGTCGTGAATACCTGTTGAGAAGATGTCTTTACCTGACTTTGTAGTGCCGAATCCGTACGCGCATACATCGTTGGCGCTTTGGCATAAAACTCATATGTCCAGAAACTGCCCCCGCCAACACCCGTACCTGGTTCATACAGAATCGTCGGACGTTTGGCTAGTGTTGAGTTTGTATTTACGTACTGAGCGGTTGCCATACCCGCCTGATAGCGCAGGAAAGTTGGGTATAGGAATAGATTAAGGGTGCCAGCAAGCACCAGCATGGCACCCACCATACGCCCTGCTAGTGACAGGAGACTGTTTTGCCGAAAAATGCTGAATGTCGCGATGGTAATCACGACTACCCAAACTAGTCCGCTAATGACGTTGTCGGGTTGAACCAGTAGCAAAAGGGCTATGGCAATCGCGGCAATGGCTAGCCCGATTATGGTTTGCCCAATGGTCCACCGACGAAGCGTACTCACCTTTAAGGTGACTAAAAACTGGGCCGTCAGGATGGCAAAGAATGGGAAAACGATGTTCATGTAATGGGGCAATTGAAAGCCCGAAAACGAAAACAACGCAAAGGTGATTAACCCGGAACCCAGCGAAACGTATTCGACGGGTTCGCTCAATCTGATGTCATTTCGGCGGTTGATACAATCCCGGATCATCTTGCCAATGCCCACATAAAGCGGTAGCGACCAGGGCAAAAAGGCCCATAGCAGCGTGTGGACAAAGAAAAACTTATCGCCCTCGCCCTTAATGGGTCCTGTATTGAAAAATCGCCCGAACTGGCTGTCCCAGAAAAAGAACCGCACCCCCGACACGCCTGTCTGCCCAAAAATGACTTTTTCGGGATGAAGGTCGAACTGCTGGTACAGGCAGTAAATTTCTGGAAGCGTAAACACAAATGACAGGGCAACGACAACATACCAACGCAGCTTGAGCAGCTCTCGCCAATGACCGGTCAACAGCCAGTGCAGTACCAAACCACCGCCAATGGGGATAAGGACAAAGACACCTTTGGTCATCAGGGCGCATCCAGTCAGGAAGGAGCCAATAACGAGGTGAAGCCAGTCCTGAGGAACGCCATATCTTGAAGATATGGCGTTCTTATTATCACCCAGAAACACGCGGTAAAAATGATAAACCGGCCCGATGATGAGCGGCATCAAATAAGGTTCGGCGCGGACATCGCTATTGGACAAAACACCGTGAAAAGCCGTCAGAAGTACCAGCGTGGCCACTTGCGCGGTTACTTTGGGATACGTCAGCCGGGCAAATTTATAGGTGTAGACCGCGCTTCCGAGGAAAAATAATAGTGCTGGAAATTTATAACCAAAGGTATTGATGCCGAAGATTTTGTAACTTATGGCAATCACCCAGAACGGGAAATGCGGCTTGTCAAGCCAATCGGCACCAACGGCATATAGGTTGACAAAATCACCGGATTGCGCCATCTGTTTGGCAAGGCAGGCATAAAGCGCGCCATCGAGTTCCATGATGGGGGGGAACAGGCCAGTGGCATTTAGAAATACACCCACAGCCACGAGGGCATAAAACCAGCGGTCGTCAAAAGAGAGGTAATTGTCAGTCATTGGTTGGTAATAAGCCGTCGCTAAGGTGGGTGTTGGTTGCTGGTGGTATCGAATAGAAACAATTGATTTGCGAAGAATACCAATCATCATCTGTTGGGCGGCTCCGTACCAGCAATAATGACCGCTTAACGACTTTTAAGTGGTCAAAGTACGTAAGAAAACCGTAATTCGTTGTTGAATCGATACCGACGTGCAACAAATCGTTCAGCCTTTTATCTTTGGTATATGCAAGATGCTAAACTCTTACTCGTCGAGGATGATCCCGACGTATTACTGGCGGCCCGCCTGTTGCTAAAGCGACACGTTGGCGCGGTAGACATCGAGAAAAATCCTGAAAAACTGCCTTTTCTCCTTAACAATAACCGGTACGACGCCATCGTGCTCGACATGAATTTCCAGCGCGATGTGAGTAGTGGCCGTGAGGGATTTGCCTGGCTTGATCGTATTTTAGACATTGACCCGAAGGCGCGGGTGGTGCTGTTTACGGCCTATGGCGACGTCGAAATGGCTGTTCGGGCGATCAAGGCCGGAGCGGTTGATTTCGTGCTGAAACCCTGGCAGAACGATAAGTTTCTGGATACCATTCGGGGTGCCGTAAAAGGAAAAAAAGAAGAATTGGAAGAGCTGGAAGATGCTCAGAAAACCACGCGTAAAAAAGGAACCTCGGGTAGTACAAACATTATTGGGAACGCCATGCGCCCAATTTTAGATACGGTCGAACAGGTTGCCCCAACCGATGCCAACGTCCTGATTCTGGGCGAGAACGGCACGGGGAAAGACTTGATAGCGCGGGCCATTCACGATAATTCTCACCGGAAAGATAAGCCCTTCGTGAGCGTCGATGTGGGTGCCCTGACCGAAAGTTTGTTCGAGAGTGAGTTATTTGGCCATGTGAAAGGGGCCTTTACCGACGCCCGCGACGACCGCGCCGGACGGTTTGAAGAAGCCAACGGCGGCACTATTTTCCTGGACGAAATAGGCAATCTAACTGCTTCGCAGCAAGCCCGACTCCTGACGGTCCTGCAACAACGGCAGGTAACCCGCGTAGGCTCGAACAAAGCCCGTTCGCTGGACGTGCGACTCATCTGTGCCACTAACGCCGACCTCAACGAGCGCGTAGCCGAGCGGGGTTTCCGGCAGGATTTACTCTATCGAATCAACACAATTGAACTGCATTTGCCACCCTTGCGTGAGCGTCCGTCGGACATTGGCCCACTAGCCGATTTTTTCCTGAAGAAGTATGCCAAGCAGTACAATCGGTCTGTATCGGGAATAAGTTCAGCTCTACTGGCTGAGATGAAGCAATACCGCTGGCCGGGTAATGTCCGGGAGTTGCAGCATGCCGTTGAGCGGGCCGTTATTCTGGCCCGGCCAGAACTCACCACAGGCACGTTGCTGGAGCCGGGAAATTTTGTTTTCCGAAAAGATGGTAACGCGGTTTCGCCCGTTAATGAAACCCTGCAACTGGAAGACATGGAGCGGCAACTCATCCAACAGGCGATGCAAAAACACCGGGGCAGCATTACCGATGTAGCGCGCGAACTGGGCGTATCGCGGCAGGCACTGTACAGGCGCTTGGAGAAGTTTGGCCTATGAGAAGTTGTAATACTCTTTATTTCTGGCGATCAAGCAGGAGCGTCAAAATTTGTTCCTGCGTTTGCGCGACCTGTGTGAATTTTAAATTCATCTCCTTCCGTAGTTCGACCTGTTCAATAATAACTTGCTCGAACCGGTCATTCATTTCTGTTCGTAGCTGGTCGATTTGATTTTGTTGTTGCCCAAATTGTTGCCGCATCTCAATTGTTAAATCGGCAACGCCTTTTGCTGCAATTCTAGCATTGGTATCGGCACGGGTTGCTACGTCAAAAATCTGCCCATTCGACTCAATAAGACGATCAGTTTTTAATGCCACATCAGCTAAGACAGGTTCAACCTGGTCAAGTCGTTTATCTGGAGTCATGTAAGCAGATTATTTTTTTGTAAATATATATAATGAGACTTAATCGTTACAAATTTTTACTGACAATTTAAACGAAAGATACCAATTTAAACCAATTTGCTAAGTTCCTCCGCAATCGCTTCCTGGGCTAGTTTCACAACCTCGTCGGGGGTGCGGCCAGCGGGTTCAATGCCCGGCAAGACGCGCCACGACATTTTCGAAAATGAACGCAACGGAAACAGGCCTTTGGGGTTAAAATGACCTGTTCCCCGAATGGCGATGGGCACGACCAGAGCAGCCGGTGCCCGCTTGAGCAGGGTCGCTACGCCACCTGTTACAAAGGGGCGCATCTGACCCGTGGTAGAGCGGGTGCCTTCCGGGAAAATCACGGCCGAAAGATTCTGTTGCTGAATCAGTTTACCTAAACGGGCGATTTCGACAATGGCCTGTTTAGGGTCTTTTCGGTCAATAAGGGCGGCTCCACTTTTGCGCAGGTTGTACGATACGCCGGGAATGCCGTGCGATAGTTCGATCTTGGAAACAAACGTAGGCGTATGCCGACGCAAAAACCAGATGATGGGCGAAATGTCGAACATACTCTGGTGATTAGGAACGAAAATAATAGGGCGGTCGGTGGGGAGATTAGTAAGTTCCCGAAAGTCGATCGTACTCCCGGTCAAATACCAGCCATACGCAATGCAGGCATTCATCCAGTCGACGGTTTTTTTGTGGGCCGGGCGACCAAACAGGTTAAAGGCCGTTGCCTGAGCCACATGGAAAACGCATAACACCAAGCCAAAATAGAGCAGATAAATACAGCTCAGAATATAATCTAAAAGTTTCTTCATAGGGGCTACAGGCCTCAACGCCGTACCGATTTATACCCCAAAATTAACGATGAGTCTGGTATAGTCGGGAAGAAAAACGAAAGCGAACTTAAAACATAGATTCTTTTAGCCGAACTTTGCCGGACATTGGGATAAATTGACCCGTTTCTTTGTTATTAATACATGATCTTATCTGGCACACGTTTGGATGTAATGCGTTTCGTCGGCGAAAAAATCGACGCATCGGTAGATGAATTTCTTAAGCCTGTCGAGACCAATTGGCAACCCGCCGATTTGCTTCCCGATTCGACGAAAGAGTCATTTCTGGATGAAGTCAAAGCACTCCGCGAAAGCACCCGCGAGCTCTCCTACGATTACGTAGCGGTGCTGGTTGGCGATACCATTACTGAAGAAGCGCTACCGACTTACGAGTCGTGGCTGATGGATATGGAAGGTATCGAGCAGGGCAATCCAGCTGGTTGGACGCGCTGGATTCGTAGCTGGACGGCCGAAGAAAATCGCCACGGCGACTTACTCAACAAGTTTCTGTATCTGTCGGGTCGGGTAAATATGCGCGCCATGGAAGTCTCAACGCAATACCTGATTGCCGATGGCTTCGATATTGGCACGGGCAAAGATCCCTATAGAAACTTTATCTATACCTCGTTTCAGGAGCTGGCAACCAACGTATCGCACCGCCGGACAGCCACCCTTGCCAAACAGGCGGGTTGCAATCAGTTGTCGAAAATATGCGGGGTAATTGCTTCCGATGAGTTGCGCCACGCGAAAGCCTATAAAGATTTTGTTCGTCAGATTTTTGAAGTCGACCCTTCCGAAATGATGCTGGCATTCGAAGATATGATGCGCAAGAAAATCGTGATGCCAGCCCATTTCCTCCGCGAAAGTGGCGTGAAAATAGGTGATACTTTCAGCCATTTTTCGGATGCGGCTCAGCGTCTGGGCGTGTACACAACCTACGACTATATCGAAATTGCCGAATCGCTGCTGGTTGACTGGAAAATCGACGCCATGACCGATCTGAACGATGCCGGTCAGCGTGCCCGCGATTATGTGATGGCCTTACCTGGTCGTTTGCGCCGAATTGCCGAACGCACCAAGGTGCCTACGCTTGAGTATCCATTTAGCTGGATCGCGGGCTAACATGAATCGATTCGTCCTCGGTATTGGCTGGCGTATTGTTGGTATTGTGGGCCTTACCGGGGCGATAACCTATTTCTATCTTCAGCAAGCTAGCGGCTTAGCCATCTTTGTGCTGCTTGTTGCTCATGTTGTTTTATCAACCAATCTGTACCGCTACGTTACGGGCCTGAACCGTAAACTGACCCGGTTTCTGGAGTCGGTTCGGTACTCCGATTTCGCCGTTGCCTTCCGGGCCGACAGCAATTTAGGTCCGTCGTTCTCGGAGTTGAACGATCAGTTCAACGAAGTACTGGACGCCTTTCGGCAGGCGCGGGCCGAGAAAGAAGCCAACCTGCATTACGTGAACACCATCGTTCAGCACGTAAGCGTTGGCCTGCTCACCTTCGATGCGACCGGGCAGGTGGAACTGGTCAACCAAACGGCCCTTCGGCTATTGGGGATTTACCGAATCCGCACCCTCAACGACCTCAACGCCACCCACCCCGATCTGGCCGACATGCTCCGGGCATCGACAGCCTCATCTACGCCCGTATCCTACCAGACCGGCACCGATGGCGAACTGTCGGTACGTTGCACGGCTGTCAGGCTGCGGGGAAGACTGGTTACGGTGGCGTCCATGCAGAACATCCGCTCGGAATTGCAGCAGCGCGAACTCGAAGCCTGGCAAAACCTGACGAAGGTGCTGCGGCACGAGATCATGAATTCCATCACGCCCATTGTCTCGTTGGCGGGCACCATGCGCGACATTGTCGAAACAGACTTAGTCCCCTTTGTCTCGCCCGAACCGGGAGATGAGCAAGCGCACCCAACGCCCGCCTACGTTGCCGAGTCGGTCAACGACCTGCGCGACGCCCTGACAACCATTGAACAGCGGGGGGCGGGCATCATGCAGTTTGTGGATGCTTATCGCCACTTCACGACGATTCCACAGCCCATCTTCGCCGATGTGTCGGTTGAGCCGCTGGTGCGAAACGTAGCGCAACTGGTGCAGGCCGATGCGCAAAAACATCAGATTTCGATTTCGGTAGCATCGCCCAATCTGGCCATTCGTGCCGACGCGGCCCAGATTGAAATGGTCTTGTTGAACCTGATCAAAAACGCGGTTGAGAGTTTGGGCAAAACACCAAACCCCTCCATCCAGCTCGAAGCCGAAGCTGCGGGTCCGCGTGTCGTTATCCGCGTCACCGACAATGGTCCCGGCATCGAACCCGAAGCGCTGGAGCAGATTTTCATCCCCTTCTACACGACCAAGAAAACCGGCTCCGGCATCGGGCTGAGCCTTTCCCGCCAGATCATGCAACTCCACAACGGCCAGCTCACCGCCGACTCCAAACCCGGCGAGGGCAGCACGTTTAGTCTGGTGTTCTGAGGGTTTTGGTTTGGTATAAGTTGGTTTACAGCCAGTGAAGGAGGAGAACAAGCTGCGCTTATCGTAGTGCTTCAGCCGTCTTCTGCGAGTAGTCGTCTAACTTCTCTTCCTCAACGATGTTCACACGGGGTTGATTAGCCAATAAATGAATGGCCTGATCGTAAGGCTTATACAGTTTTCGGTCTTTCGGACGGGCGACCAGCACATCGAAGCGGGCGTTGCGTCGCTCTGCGTAATCATTAAGAACGGTAAACTGGCCTACGTTAAGCGTTGCTTTCTCGTTGATCGACTGCTCTAACTTCAGGTCGAAACTAACGGGCTTTACCAGATTATAACTACCATTTTGCCAGGCAAAGGGAAACTGATATGCAAAACTTGTCCCTTCCGGCTTAACCGTAATAGGCTGCTCAAAAGCTTCGCGCGATAAGAGGCCATCCAACCGCTGGCGAAGGAGTTGTTTGTATTCTTTTAGTAAGTAGGTTTCGTCATGACGTGACTGATACTGGTCTTCGTCATAAAAGGGAAGATACAGCTTGTAGAATTGATCGCTTATAGCCGATAAATCGTCTGTGTATAGAACTGATGTCTTCACCTCGCTAAACTGTAGCGCACTGCTATCCCGAATAAGAATTTCGTTGTCAATCAATTGACGTGGATGTGCTTCGTAGTTTGCGAAGATTTCAGGCTGCTTAGTTAGTTGATTCGTACGGGCAACAAGACCCTTGAAATAGGACCGGATAACCTTTTCAGAAAATTTAGGATACAGCCTTCGAATACGCCCTAACCGCTCGGGGTGGAGAAAAACAGCCGTACGTTGCTCGGGGAACAGTAGCAATACGCCAATATTCAGCACCTCGCCCAACGACTGGGCGTACTGATATTGCAGGATGCTATAGTAAAAGACTGAGTTCACGCGATTAGAGTTATTAAGAATTTACAGAATATTATAGCATACATTCTTCTTTTTAGTAGATGTATGACACACTTAGAAAAAGAAATACTTGTATATATTTAATAATATTTATATTTTTTGTTCAATTACCTGTATAGAACGAGAAAATTTAATTGAGCAGTTTTGTAACTTTCGGATATTGAGTAAAAAAGCTGTCGTTAAGTGGATTACTGATTAGCTATTTGACAAATGAGCTGATGATCTATGTGAAAGAGTCAGTACGTATCTATGCCTTTAAGACCACACCTGTTATTTAGAAACCCGAAGGAAGACGAAAAACCATTTCGTTATTCTAATCGGGACATGAGCCAAACTAAATCAGCGAGCGACGAAAATCGACCAGTTGAATATTTTGCTCCATTAACCGAAAGTCTCAGTCGATCGCTTATTGGCTATCAGTTCGAACAGATTCGCAGGCAACAGGAGCGAAACCCTGAGTTAAGGGTTCCAGTTAATATCACATGTATAGAAATAAATTTTCCTAAGCGTTTCGATGCAACAGTATATGAACCGTACTATCGAAACACTTTTGGACTCTCGCCGATACAGTACACTAATTTTCACCAAACAGCCCTGTTCGCTGTTGTTGATGAGTCTCTTTTTCGGAACTTTATTGGCCAAGTGCAACGGGCAATAGAAAGCCAAGATCATAATAACCCCAACTACGATACGCACATCCGGTTTGTCAGATCTTTTAGCTTACTGACAAGTGAGCACATTCGAAACCGCATTAAAAATCCACGCGATGTCATCTACCTGTCGCTAATTGAGGATGCTGAAATTTTTCAAACACGTGTCCAACCAATTCTGACGAGTTTAAACAGATATCTAGTAGAACGAAGTATCGAGTTTAGTTTCAATTATACGAATAATACTATTGAGATACCAACGATAGATGAGAGTACTATTCTTGAAATTGCTAAGAACTTCGATATCGTACATACAATTAGTTCTGCAAACGCAGGTATCCGTGTTCGTCCTAGCGTGCTTGGACAAGTTGTTCGCGAACTCAGATTTCGAGTAATAAATACCGACGAGGATTTGCCAGTTATTGGCATTATTGACACTGGCGTAAGCGATCAAACTCCTCTAGCATCTCTATTAATTGATGTAGGAAATGATTTTGACGTTACAGGGGGTAACGGCCGGATAGATTCAGCTAATCATGGAACTGGTGTAGCCAGTTTAGTCGTCTTTGGTGAACGTTTAGCTAATATTGTTTCTGACGAAATAGAGGCTGATGCTAAGATTTTACCTATCAAAGTCTTATCAGGCTCTGCTGGTTATCTACCTAATAATGTAGTAGTGAACTATATTCGCCGGGCTAATCAAGAACACGGCGTGCGCTTATTTGTCCTAACAATCTGTTATGCAGATCACTTAGAAACAAATGAGATGGTATCCGAATATGCTTATGCACTTGATAAGTTAGCATATGAATTAGACATACTTATTTGCATTTCAACTGGTAACCGCGATCACGATATTAGTCTGTGCGTAGTAAATTATCCTAAACACTTCTCAGACGATTGCTCAAACATAAAATCACCATCAGAAAGTATGAATAACTTGACGGTTGGTGCGGTAGGAGATAATTTTGAAGAAGTACCTATTACAATTAACGATTGGCCTGTACACGATGGGTCTTTACCTGCAATTTATACTCGCAAATTCCATCTTTCTCATAACATTAAGGAAGTAAATCGAAATCGGCATGTACGTAAGCCTGATGTGGTTTTCTCCGGTGGCAATTATCTGGAAGTAAATCATCCACTTTTTGGAACAAATCATGATAGTACTATGCGTGCCGGAATGCAGTTTTTTTCGGAAAACTTTATTAATGAGGGCTTAATACGGGATGCAGGAACCAGTTATTCTGCTCCGCTTATTGCTAATATAGCTGCTAAAATTCTTCGCCGGTTTCCCTCTCTCAGAATGCAATCTGTTAAAGCACTAATTATTAATAGTGCTGATGAATGCAATTCGTTTAATCATGATGACTTAACAGAAAAACAGGAGCAGTTTATTTTTGGTCACGGTAAACCATCAGTGGAGAAGTGCATATCATCAAATGACAACGAAGTAACGATTGTCATTGAAGATAAAGTTGATAGCGGTATGGCAAAATCTTATCCTATCTACTTGCCTGATTATTTACAGCACTGTGGCAAAGAAAATGCATTATTAAAAATTGAAGCTACTCTATGCTTCAGTTTTCAGCCCATTCAGTATAATCAGTTAGCATATTGCCCTGTTAATATCACGTTCGGGATTTTTAAAAACTTGCCTTTATTTCAACAGGAACAAGTTATAGGTGAGGATGGAAAAGTTAGGTTAGAGGATACTGGTATAGTCGCTAACCATAAAAAGAATGTGGTATTGAATCAAAAAGGTTATTGGTCGCAAGATGGCTTTGGTAAGGGCAAGCTTCTTAGTAACGTTCAAAAAGTTGAATTAAATATTAGCCGTAGCAATTTGATAAATGAAGCTTTTGAATTTAAGATTGTAGTAGGGTGTCGTCAGCATGGTAACTTATCTGATGCTCAGTCAATTTCGCTTCCTACAAGTTACGATTATTCGTTAGTCATTCGTATAAAGGAAAATCTATCTAAAAACCAATTGAGTAACCGGCTCTTTGATGAATTAGTTAGTCTAAATGAATTGGAGTTATTGAGTGGATTGGATCTAGAGGCCGATTTAGAAGCAGATGCGGAATAATTAACTCAGTTATTTTCCAGTAGAACTTTACGTTCTTGCTCTATCAACTCAGCCCACACACTAGTTTGGATCTTAATTGACTTCTTTATTTTCCCCTGTTGCAAAAATAGACTTCGTTTTATAGCAGTAAGTAAAGTTTTTTGAATAGTATAATATGAAAGCCCTATTGAGTTGTTAATGATTCGTTGTGAATTCTCTTTGTTGTCAAAACTGAATGGCGAATCAGCGAGTGTCTTTTTGATTAATTCTTGAATATGATTTTGATCAGGTAAATCTAATTCTACAGCTAAATCAAAACGACGCAATAGTGCATCATCTATCATATCTTTCTGATTTGTAGCCGCAATAACAATACTGCTCTGAGGTAGGTAATCAAAGAGTTGTAGGATTGTATTAACAACTCGCTTCATCTCTCCGTGGTCCTGACTATAATCTCTTATCTTGCCGAGGGTATCGAACTCGTCCATAAATACGATGCAGTCTTCAGTAGCTGCCCGCCGGAATATTTTAGCTAAGTTTTTACTAGTCTCGCCCAACTTCGAGGAAACAATGGCTCCCAAGTTGATGACAATCATCATTTTCTCCAACTCTCCCGCCAGTACATAGGCTGCTAATGTCTTGCCGCAACCTGATGGCCCGTAGAATAATACCTTATTTGATACAGGTAAATCATACTGGCGGAGCAGGTCGATAGAACGATGTTCCTCAATAAAATAAGCTAATTCTGACTGGACGGTTGCTGAACAGACCAGATTAGGGAACCGATAATCGGACGTAAGCTTTTCGAGTATAAAATCGCTTACCTCGCGGTCTTCTTCTCTTAATATGTGTTTAGGAGACCCTAGCTTAACAATTCCATTCGTTTGTTGCAGACGAATAGCATCTTTTAAAATCGATTGAAGCTGGAGGGCAAAATTGACTTTCTTTGTTTGCTTCGAATGCTCAATCAGTTCATTAAGGGTAAATAGAAGCTTCTCTTGGTCGTTCTCCAAGCCATACTTCGCTATTTCCTTTATATAATCGACTTGTTGCATCATTACACCACAAAATAACGAATAATATCTAATGTAATATGCAATGGGGTGTCAATACATTATAGGCAGGTGTAGCAAGGACAATCTTTGTGCCAGTATATCCCCCCTTACGCCACCGCCTTGGCAAACATCCCCAGCCGTTCGCGCAGCAGATAGCCGCTGACGTCGGTGCGGAGGGTGCCTTGCGAGCTGTAGGCCTTTAGTTCGGAGGGTAGGCTTGAGTATTTAGCCAGTGCGTTGTACCAGGCACTGCGGTCCATGTAGGGAGCCAGCAGAATACGGGCCTGGCTCAGCGCGCGGTGCTGCCGGGGTGACCAGATGGGCCGGTGCCGATAAATGGAACCCTGACCCATAAGCAACTCAGGGAGCACTTGCGGAGGAGCCAGCGGAACCAGTTCGGCCAGTAAGTAAAGTCCCAACTCCACATTGAGCATTCGGTTGGCTACCATACCAGGTAACGCGTGCCGAAAGCGCAGCCGGGTCGCCAGTGGCTCCTGCCAGTGAAGAAGGCTGGCAAGGGCCGGGCGGGTAACACGGGGGGTGGAGAGAAGCGTGTTCATTGTCGTAGTTGTTTACTGTTCCTGTTGTTGAATCAAATTTACGACTACAAGAACGTAACCTTTTTACGTTGTTCTCTTTTTCTCAAAAAAAGTTTAAATTATTTCCCGGCTTCACTTTTCCTCCTACTTTCACAAAAAATAAAAACAACTGTAGGCAGAACCGGATGCACCGTCTGCCTACAGTTGCCAGAAAAAGAACGATAAATAGCCGCATCACTGCAGGGAGAATGCTGCCCTCGGAAAATGAAAAATGCGGTGTTTCCCACTGTCATCAATGGCCCAGTTCTCCCAGAGGCTAATCACGAACAGCCACTGCGACACATCGGCCTGACGGGCTTCGTAACCCCGTTGGCGCAGGGCGTTTTTTACGGCAAGGGTGGTTGTACTGCCTTCGGCCAGGATAAGCGTCGTAGCCGTGAATCGCACGACGAGCGGGTCCAGTTTTTTGCGTTGTATTTCCATCTTATGCCTTTATTTTGACAATGTAGCGAAGCGTACATTGTGCCGGGTTGTAGACAATAAATTCGTTTTTTTGCGCACCTGAACGCTGCCGCACAAAGACCGAATCATACTGCGTGTCTTTGTACTTGAGTACGTCGGCCGTTAACTGTACATGCCTGATTTCCTGTTGGGATAGCTCAAGCTGTTCGCCCACATGCACTTCATAAATGGCCAGGTAATCCTCATTCGCTTGTCCCTGCTGGAACGACTCGTCGGACGATTTGCTGAGCTGGTCGACGAAGTGAATGCCGTATCCTGAACCCCTGCCTGTTTTGATAGTACTAACCGGGCTAAGCGTTGGGTTTGTTTTCAGCATGTCCAGCCAGTTATCGCTGCGATTGCTGTGCCACAGCGCGACCGTTTTGCGATTTCTCTGTTGCCGGACATAGGTATTGAAAACGGCGTCGTTGATGGCGTGCCGGACCGTGAAAGCGCTTTCTAATTTAGCCGCATCGGTACCCATCATGCGTTTGATGAGCGACAACACATGGGTATCGGCTACTGGCTCAATCGTCAGTTTCATGCTTTCGAGCGGTGTTACCGGCTTGGCTTCGTCATACAGGCTGGTTTGGTTGGTAAAACCTTTGGCCTGCTTCTCCCGGACTTTCCGGTCCCATTGAGCTATCGGATGCGTGGCCTTGTTTCGAAAACCGCCCACGCGGCCATAATACACATCGAACGTAGCGTCTTCTTTCTCCCGCATTTCATAGTATTTGTTGTTGTTCTCGGCGGTCATCATCATGCGTTTCATCGCTCGTCGGGTTTGAGTCGTGGTGTTGGAAATGTCTATTGATCAGGCCAGCATTTTGCGTAATACGCCTAGTCGGTTGCGGGAAAAACCAACGGTCTTTTCGGAGAAATGGCTGCAATCGCGGCTAAGGTCAAAGGCCAGCCGGTGCGTTGGTGCGGCCGCATAAGCGTCCAGGAGCGTTTGCCAGTGAAGACTGTTGGCAAAATGAGCCAGCAGCAGTCGCCCTCGGTTCAGGTATTTTTTCTGTTTGGGCGACAGGCTGGGCCAGCGGGCATCGTCGGGCCGAAGCAGGGCCGGGAGCGCCGTTGGTGGCGCGCTGGGATGAAGCTGCTGAAGCAGGAACAAGCCCAGTTCTAGGTCAACTAATTGCCGGGTCGAGAGCGACGGGCGGGGCGTGTAAGCCGGGGTGTTTGAGTCGGGACGCTGTGTATGAGTCATGATATAGTCTATGTAATGTCCGGTTCAAAAGTATATTCCTCAAAACGTAATCTATTTACGGCCTTCTTTTTATTTGAAAAATATTTTCGTCTACTTTGTCCACGTAAAAAATACGATCACCTCAATGGGTGAATGATCAACTACATCATACATCCTACATCTTTTTCGCCCATGCCCATAACCCGCTCTGCTTTTCAACGCTACCGGCTCATTGACGAGATCATCAGCCGATACCCCCGCCGGTATTCCAAACAGCGGCTGTTTGAACTGTGCCAGGATAAATGCGGCATCCGGTCGATTTCGTCGCTCGAAAAAGACATTCAGCGGATGCGCGAAGACCACGACGCGCCTATCGAATACGACAAGCGGGCAAACGGCTATTACTACAGCAATCCGCAGTTTCGGCTGCTGAACCTGATGCTCGCTCCTGAGGACATGGAAGCCCTCGATTACGCTCGCGAGGTGCTGGCCGCTACGCAGGGGGCTACCGTGGCCGATGAACTGACCAATGCGCTGCAAAAAGTGCGGCAGAGTCTGGATATTATTCGGGAAGTGAAAACCGAAACGCTGACCCG